>DATBIO010000328.1:0-19557 GCA_036556965.1 Vicinamibacteria bacterium | reverse complement strand
GGGCGCGGTGCTGCGCATCGCGCCCTCCGGCGAGGTGGACACCCTGTGGTCATCCGGGGAAGAGACGCCCTACGCGATGACCGCCGACCCGGAGGGCGTGCTCGTGGGCACGGGCGGCAGCGGCCGCGTCTACCGCGTCCTCGACGACCGCACGTGGAGCATGGTGGCCTCCTTGCCCGCGGAGCAGGTGACCGCGCTCGACCGCGGGGGGGACGGCGAGGTGCTGGTGGCCACCTCGAACCCGGGCACCCTGCACGCGCTCACCGCCGGGCTCGGCCCGCGCGGCACCTTCACCTCCAAGGTCCGCGACACGGACACCGTCTCCGCCTGGGGGCGGCTGCGCTGGGACGCGCGCATGCCGGAAGGCGCCTCCGTCGTGCTCTACTCGCGCAGCGGCAACACCTCCACCCCGGACTCGACCTGGACCGACTGGTCGCCTCCCTACACGGCCCCCGCCGGGCAGAGCGTGGCCAGCCCGAGCGCGCGCTTCCTCCAGCTCAAGGCCGTCCTCGTGAGCAAGGGGGCCGCCACCCCGGTGCTGGACACGGTGTCCACCGCGTTCCTGCAGCGGAACCTGCGCCCACAGGTCACGTCCATCACCGTCCTGCCCGCGGGCGAGGTCTTCCAGAAGCCGCTCTCCATCAACCCCGAAGGCGAGATCCTGGGCCTCGAGGGCTCCCCCGGGGAAACCCGCGCCGGCGCCCCCGTCGCCTCTGCGCGCACGTCGCTGGGGGTGTCCACCGCCTACAGCCGCCGCCTCTACCACCGCGGGCTGCAGACCTTCACCTGGCGTGCCGAGGACCCCAACGGCGACACCATGAGCTACGACGTGCTCTACCGCGCCGCCGGCGACTCGCGCTTCCGCCCCCTGCGGCGGAACCTGACGGAGGCGGTGGTGGCCTGGGACACGGCCACGGTGCCCAACGGCCGCTACGTCGTGCGCGTGGTGGCCAGCGACGCGCCCTCCAACCCGGAGGCCCTGGCCCTCACCTCGGACCGCGACAGCGCGCCCTTCGACGTGGACAACACGCCGCCCGTGGTCACCGCCTCGCTCGCGGGGGGCCGTGTGCGCGCGGTGGCGCGGGACGACAGCAGCATCGTGCGCCGGGCCGAGTACTCGGTGGACGGCGGGCGCTGGCGGGAGGTCCACCCCGTGGACGGCATCAACGACGCGCTGGAGGAGACCTTCGAGATCACGCTGGGCGACCTCTCCGCACCGGGGCCCCACCTCGTGGTGGTGCGGGCGGCGGACCTCCTCGGCAACACGGCCACCGCGCGCGTCGAGGTGCCCTGAGCCCGGACGCCCCCGGCCCCACCCCGCCGTGAAGGTGCTCCTGCTCCGCGCGGGAGCGCTGGGGGACGTCCTCCTCCTGCGTCCCACCATCTTCGCCCTCCGCGCGGCGGGCGAGGAGGTCACGCTGCTCGCGCCCTCGGAGGCCGCCTGCGCCCTGCTCGGGGCGGGGCCGGGCGAAGCCCATGCCGTGCTGCCGTGGGAGCGCGCGGGCCACGCCGCCCTCCACGCCGAGGAGGCGCGCCTTCCCTGGCTCACCGGGTTCGACCTCGCCGTGGCCTACACGCGGAGCGCGGCCGTCCTGGAGAACCTGCGGCGCCACATCTCGAAGGTCGTGGGCTGGGATCCGACGCCGGCGGGCGGCGCGCACGCCGCGGAATGGCTGGCCCGGCCGGTGCGCACGCTCGGCTTCGCCGCCCCCGCGGACCCGCCGCCCCTGGCCTTCTCCCCGGAGGAGCGGGAGGCGGCGCGGCGCGTCGTCGCCCGCCTGCCCCCCCGCTTCCTCGCCCTCCACCCGGGCAGCGGCTCCGCGGCCAAGAACTGGCCGGCGCCCCTCTACGAGCAGCTCGCCGCGCATCTCGAGCCACACCGGCGCTGGCTGCTCGTCGAGGGGCCGGCGGACGGCGAGGAGGTCGCGGCCCTGCACGCCGCGCGGGGGGCGGAGCGCGTGGCGGGCCTCGGCGCGCGCGAGCTGGGGGCGGTGCTCGCGGAGTGCGGCCTCTACGTGGGCAACGACTCCGGCGTCTCGCACCTCGCCGCGGCCGCGGGCGCGCCTACCCTCGCCCTGTTCGGCCCCACCGATCCCGCCGTCTGGAGCCCGGTCGGGCCGCGGGTCCGCGCCCTGCGCGCGCGGCAAGGCGCCCTGGCCCTCCTCGAAGTGGACACCGTGGGGGCGGCCGCCCGCACGCTGCGCCGGGGGGAGGCCTAGGTGACGTGCGCCCGCACCTCGAGCGCGCTGATCAGCCGATAGACGCTGACCGCCACCGGTCGCCCGTTGAGGAGCGTGGGCTCGAAGCGCGCCTGGCGCAGCGCCTCCAGCACGCCGCGCGCGCGCTCGAGGTCGCCTTGCAGCAGGTTCACGGCGGACACGCTGCCGTCGCGCGCCACCACCGTCTCCACGAAGAGGGTGTCGTCACCCAGGGCGGCCAGGACCTCCGGCGGGAGGGCCAGGCCGGGACGGGCGCGGGGCACCCCCACGCCGCTCACGGGGAAGCGCGGGTTGCCCTCCGTGCCCCACGGCGCCGCCGACGCCTCCCACGGCGGGAGCGACGCCGTGGCCACCTCCGGCAGCGGCTCGGGCCGGTCGAGGGCGAGGGCCCCGGCGATCACGCCCGCGAAGACGAGCAGGGCGGTGACCAGGCTGGGCAGGATCAGCGGCCGCGCCGCCCAGGCGGGGCGATAGAGCAGGGCCAGGCCGGGCCCGCGCGTCTCCACCTCCAGCCGCGCCAGCACCCGCTGCGCGATGCCGTCCGGGCTGTGGAGCCGGGGCGCCGAGCCGAGGCCGTCCAGGGCCGCCGTGTACTGGCGCCAGCGCGACGCGCAGGCCGGGCAGGCGGCGAGGTGGACCTCCACCGTGCGCGCCTGCGCGCCGGGAAGGTCGCGGTCGCGGAAGGACGAGAAGCGCCGCCGCACGGACGCGCAGCTCATCGCGCCGCCTCCCGCGCCTGGAGCTGGGCGCGCAGGGCGTCGCGCGCGCGCGCCAGGCGGCTCTTGACCGTGCCCTCCGCCACGTCGAGGGCCAGCGCGATCTCGGCGCAGGAGAGGCCCTCGACCTCGCGCAGCACGAGCACGGCCCGGTGCGCGAACGACACGCGGTGCAGCGCGTCCTGCACGCGGCGCGCCTCCTCGCGCCGGGCGAGCAGCTCCTCGGGCGTGGGCGAGGCGGCCCGGGACAGGCGCCCCTCGTCCGCCGGCGTCAGCTCCTGGAGGGGGAGCGCCTGCGCGCGCTGCCGCCGCATCCAGAAGCGGCGGCGGTTCCGGCAGTGGTTGACCACGATCCGGTAGATCCACGTCCTCAGGGTGCTGCGGCCCTCGAAGCGGCCGAGCACGCGGTACACCTGCAGGAAGACCTCCTGCGCGGCGTCGCGCGCCTCCTCGGGATGTCCGAGGAGCCGGCAGGCGAGGTTGAAGACCATGGCCTCGTGGAGGGCGACCAGCCGGGCGAAGGCCTCCGCGTTGCCGCGGCGGCACTGCTCGACGAGCCCGCGCTCCGCCGCGGGCCGGACCGCGCCGTCGGCGGTCAGGGCCAGCTCGCGGGAGGACATCGGTTTCGCGCTCATGCCTTGGACACCGGCGCCGGGACGCCGGTTCCTTGACGATTCTACGCTCCGGCCGGGGCGGGGATTCCCGGGCTCAGGCCGCGTCCACGGGGGGACCGGGGACGGCGCCCGCGGGCACGGCGCGCACGCCGTGGCGGGCCACCAGGGTGGCCGCCCACATCACGCCCACCGACAGCCCGATCACGGCCAGTCCCACGAACGTGGTCCACGCCCCCAGCGACGCCGGGGCCAGCACCTGCAGGACCTGTCCCGGGAGATCGAACCCGCGCTGGGCGCGGTAGTTGCGCATGGCCCACATGGTGGCCATGGTGACCACGCCCAGGGCCCAGGCCAGGAAGCCCCCCACGGCCGCCCGCACGAGCAGGGCTCCGCGGCCGAGCGGCTCGCCGCGCCGGGGAGCGGCGACGTGGAACTCGGGGTCGCGCACGCTCCAGGGCACGAAGCGGGCCAGCATCACCATGCCGGGGATGCCCGCGAAGAGGGTGAGCACGTAGAAGTCGCGCCAGCCCAGGCTGTCCGCCAGGATGCCCGCGGGCGGACCGGCCAGGAAGCGCGGGATGGAGAACAGGCTCGAGAGCAGGGCGAACTGCGTGGCCGAGAACCGCTTCTGCGTGAGCCGGAACAGCAGCACGCCGAAGGCCCCCGTGCCCAGCCCGCTCGTGCCCAGCTCGAAGCCCACCGCCGCGTACATGACGGCGCGGTTGGGGCCCACCTGGGCCACCAGCGCGTAGCCCAGGTTGGACACGACCTGGAGGAGGCCCGTGACCCACAGCGCGCGGCCCAGGCCCATCGCGTTGGTGAGCAGGCCGCCCAGGAACGTGCCCACGATGGTGGCGGCGATGGCCATGCCGCTCCGGCCCACGCCGACGTCGGCGGGACTGAAGCCCATCTGCACCAGGAAGGGTCCGGTGAGGGCCTGGGTGAGGTTGTCGGAGAGCTTGAACAGGACCACGAAGAGCAGGATCTCGATGGCGCGGTGCTGTCCCAGGAAGCCCAGGAACGGCCCCCACACCGCGTCCTTGAGCGTCCGCGGCGGCTCGGGCAGGGCCTCGGGCTCCGGCGCCTTCCACGTCGCGACCATCAGGGGGACGTAGCAGAGGGCGAGCAGGACGTTCACCCAGAACCACGACCACTGGGCCACCAGGGTGATGGCGACGCCCCCGCTCACGAACATCGCCGCGCGGTAGAGGGCCACGCGCGCGCCCACCGCCGCCCCCTGCTCCTCCTTGTGCAGCACCTCCACGGTGTAGGCGTCGTAGGCGATGTCCTGGCTGGCCGCGGCGAAGCCGGTGGCCAGGGCCACGGCGCCGATCACCCACACCGTCTCCGCGCTGGGAGGGACGCCGGCCAGCCACAGGCCCAGGCCGACCAGGGCCACCTGCGTGACCAGGATCCAGCCCCGCTTCCGCCCCAGGAACGGCAGCGGGTAACGGTCCATGAGCGGCGACCAGAGGAACTTGAAGCTCCAGGGCGCCTGGGCCAGCGTGAAGAGGCCGACCACCTTGATGTCGAGGCCCGCCTGCGTCATCCAGGTGGGGATGGCGATCCAGACCAGGCCCAGGGGAAGGCCGGAGGAGAAGGACAGCAGCGTCACCGAGAGCAGCCGCCAGCTCCTGGCCACGGCGGTGACGCTCTCCCAGGTGCCGAGCCGGGCGGGTCTGTCGTCGGCCATGATGGGCGCCCCCTCTCATTCAATAATGACGTAACCGGCGGCGAAGGGAGGCGTGGTGGGCATCGTCGTCCAGAAGTACGGGGGGTCGTCCGTGGCCGACGTGGACAAGGTGCAGAAGGTGGCCGACCGCGTGGCCGCCACGCGCGCCTCCGGCCAGGACGTGGTGGTGGTGGTGTCGGCCATGGGCGACACCACCGACGACCTGCTGGCCCTCGCGCGCAAGGTGACGGACAACCCCGCGCGCCGCGAGCTGGACATGCTGCTCACCGCGGGCGAGCGCATCTCCATGGCCGTGCTCTCCATGGCCCTCAACGCGCGCGGCGTGCCCGCGGTCAGCTTCACCGGCTCCCAGTCCGGCATCGTCACCAACGACGCCCACACCAACGCGCGCATCGTGGAGGTGCGCCCCTTCCGCGTACAGGACGAGCTGGCCCGGGGCAAGGTGGTGATCGTGGCCGGCTACCAGGGCGTCTCCTACCGGCGCGACGTGACCACGCTGGGCCGCGGCGGCTCCGACACCACGGCCGTGGCCCTGGCCGCCGCCCTGGACGCCGAGGCCTGCGAGATCTACAGCGACGTGGAGGGCGTGTACAGCGCGGACCCGCGCGTGGTGCCCGAGGCCCGCCGCCTGAGCGAGCTCAGCTACGAGGAGATGCAGGAGCTGGCGGAGTCCGGGGCCCGAGTCCTGAACGCCCAGGCCGTCGAGTTCGCCAAGGAGCGCGGCATCGCCATCTACGCGCGCGCCACCCACTCCGGGCCCGGGGAGACCGTCGTGCGGAAGTTCCCCCCGCGCATGCCGGGACGGGTAGTGGGCGTGGCCAGCGAGACGGGCATGGTGGCCGCCGCCGTGCGCGGGGACGAAGGCGTCCTCGCCCGCTTCGTGGCCCTGCTGGCGGAGCGCGCGGTCCCCGCCAAGCAGCTCGCCTTCGAGGCGGGCGCGGCCGCTCCCTGGTCCACGGTGGTGATCCCGCTGGAGAACGTGCACGATGTGGGCGCCCTGCGCGACGAGGCGAGGCGCCGCTTCGGCGACGCCTTCGTCTGGCGCGAGGGGCTGGGCGCGGTGTCCGCCATCGGCGCGGGCATCAACGCCACCTTCGGCAACCTGGGCCGCGCGCTCGGCGCCCTTTCCGCCGCGGGCATCGCGGTGCGGGGGGTGGGCACCTCCAGCTTCCGCATCAGCCTCCTGGTGGACGAGCCCGCGGTGCAGGACGCCGTGCGCGCGCTGCACGCCGCGCTGGTGACGGAGAACACGCCCTCGCCCTCCGAGTAGGCGCCGTCACAGGACGGCCAGCCCCAGGCGGCTGATCTTGGCCACCAGGGCCTGCCGGCTGATGCCCAGCGCGCGCGCGGCCCAGGTGCGGTTGCCGCCGGCGTGCCGCAGCACGCCCCCGATGTGCCTCCGCTCGAACTCCTGGACGGCGGCGCGCAGGCCGTGCGCGGCGCCGGGGCGCGGCGCGCGCAGCGCGTCCCCGAGGTCCTCCACGCGGAGCCGTCCGCCTCCCGACTCGAGCACCAGGCGGCCCGCGAGGTTGAGGAGCTCGCGCACGTTGCCCGGCCACGGGTGGCGCCGCAGGCGGGCCTCCACCTCCGGGGTGAGCACGGGCACGGCCGCCCGCACGCGCTCCGCCGCCTGGCGGAGGAAGTGCCGGGCCAGGAAGACGACGTCGTCTCCCCGCTCGCGCAGGGGGGGCAGCTCCAGCGTCAGCCGCTCCAGGCGGTAGACGAGGTCCTGGCGGAAGTCCCCGCGCGCCACGCACTGCTCGAGGGGCACGTTGGAGGCGGTGACGATGCGGACGTCCGCGCGGCGCGGCCGCGACTCCCCCACGCGCACGTACTCCTTGGTCTCCAGGAAGCGCAGGAGCTTGGGCTGGACGCGCGGGCTGAGGTCCGTCACCTCGTCCAGGAACAGCGTGCCCCCCTCCGCCGCCCCCACGTGGCCGGGGCTGTCGGCGAGGGCGCCCGTGAAGGCTCCCTTGACGTGGCCGAACATGAGGCTGTCGAACAGCTCGTCGGCGAAGGAGGACGCATTGACGGCCACGTACGGCCCCGCCGCCCGCGCCGAGGCGAGGTGGAGGGCGTGCGCCACCTTCTCCTTGCCCGTCCCCGTCTCGCCCACGATGTGGACGGTGTCGTCCCACCGGGCCACGCGCCGCATCCGGCCGAACAGCGCGCGCATCGCCTCGCAGCGCCCGAGGATGCCCGGGAAGGGCGCGCGCTCGTCGTCCTCCGCCCTCTCCACCGCCGCCGGCGCGCCCTGGCGGCCCATGAGGCGCGCCAGCTGGACGACGAGGGGGAGGCTGGCCGGGGCCGCCCCCTGCCCTTCGCGCAGGTCGGCGTAGAGGGTGAGGGCACCGTCGATGGGGGCCAGCAGGGCGGTGCCCAGCCCGTGCAGGACGCGGCCGGGATGGCGGCGCCAGGCCGGCTCCGCCACCAGGTCCACGCGCAGCGGGGCCTCGCACCGCGCGGCCAGCTCGAGGGCGAGGTCGCCCTCCTCGAGGGGCCCGGGCGCCGCGCTGCCACGGCGCAGCTCCCAGGAACGCGGACCCACCACGGCCATGCGGCACCAGGGCAGGGCGGGGCTCAGCGCGTGCGCGGCCGCCGTCCACCGGTCGGCCCAGGCGCCGCCCCCGAGCAGGATCTCCGCGGCCAGGGAGAACGCCGCGAGGCCGTCGTCGGCGTCGCTGGACCCGCCCCCGCGCAGGTCGGGCAGGGGTCCGGGACCGTCCGCCGCGCGGATGTCGGCCAGGCAATAGGAGAGGACCCGCCGGTCGCCCCAGGCCTCCAGCCCTGCCACGCAGGCCTCCACGTCGGGGTGCTCGCGTCCGGCCCCGGCCACCAGGGCCAGGCCCAGGCGCGCCGCGTGCCCGAAGCCGGGCCGCTCGCCACAGGCCGCCCGCGCGGCCGCGAACGCGCGCCCGGCGGCGGCGGGGGCGGAGGCGATCAGGCTGCGCCCGAGGGCCAGCTCGCTCAGCGCCACCAGGTCACCGCGCGACTCCGGCGCCGACTTGCGCGCGCGCCGCGCCTCGCGCACCGCCTCGCCCACGCGGCCCAGGCGGAGGAGCGCGTGCACGCCCCGCACGCGGCTGCGGCACAGCGTCTCGCGGTCGCGCAGGAGGGCACCGCAGCGGAGGGCCTCCTGCGCCCGCTCGAGCGCGCCCGCGGCGTCGCCCGCGGCCAGGCGGACGTCGGAGGCCACCAGCAGCGCCTCCGAGAGGAGGCGCGACGGGGCCCCCGCGGACTCGACGGCACGCAGCGCGTCCTCGATGACGGCGTTCGCCTCCGCCAGCTCCCCGCCGGACAGCGTGAGGGCCGCGCGCACCACGCGGGCCTCGGGTCCCTCCTCCCCCGCGAGGGCCGCGCGGGCGTCGTCCCAGCGGCCCAGGGCGCCCAGCAACCCGGCCCGCGTGACGCGCACCCGGGTGGTGACCGCGCCCGGGCCCGTGGCCGCCGCGCGGTCGAGGACGCCCAGGGCCTCCTCCAGCCGGCCCTGGTCACGCAGCACCGCCGCCTGCGCGGCGAGCACCCTCGCCCGCTCGGCGCCGGCCTGGGCGCGCCCGAGCGCGTCCTCGGCCCGGCGCAGCGCCTCGAGGGCGCCGTCCCCATCGTGGACGCGCCACGCGAAGTGGCCCTCCGTGGCCGCGACCTCGCCCTCCGCGAGCGGCGAGACGGCGCGCCGCCGGGCCTCCGCCAGCTCCTCGCGCGCGGCGCCCCGGCGCCCAACCTCCCACAGCAGGCGCGCGCGCAGGGCGCGCAGCCGCGCCTCGAGGTCGCCGCCCACTCCCCGCCGGAGGGCCCGCGTCACGGCGGCGGACGCCTCCGCTCCCCGCCCCAGCGCGGCCAGGGCCTGGCACTCCAGCAGGCCCGCCGCATCGCCCCCATCCCTCCGGCGCGCGCGCCGCGCCGCCGCCAGCGCCTCCTGCTCCCGTCCCTGGAGAAGCAACCCTTCCGCCGTGGTCAGCGTCATCGTTGTCCTCCCGATGGCGCGGGAGCCGAGGTGGGGGCACGGAAAGCGTTCCCCGCGCCTGTCACGGAATCCGCGGTGTCACAAGGCTCGCCGGTCGCGGGCGGGGAAGGTAGGATTTCCGCGTGCTCCGCTTCCTCACCGCCGGCGAGTCGCACGGGCCCGCCCTCACCGTGATCCTGGAGGGGCTGCCCGCGGGCCTGCCCGTGGACGTCCCCGCCATCGACGCGGACCTGAAGCGCCGCCAGGGTGGGTACGGGCGCGGCGGACGCATGCAGATCGAGGCGGACGCGGTGGAGGTGCTGTCGGGCGTGCGCCACGGCCTCACCCTGGGCAGCCCCGTCGCCCTCCTCATCCGCAACCGCGACCACGAGAACTGGCGCGACGTGATGTCGCCGGAGCCGCAGCCGCCGGAGGCCGCGCAGCGCCGCGCCCTGAAGTACCCGCGGCCCGGGCACGCCGACCTCGCCGGCGCCCTCAAGTACCTGACCCACGACCTGCGCAACGTGCTCGAGCGGGCCAGCGCGCGCGAGACGGCCGCCCGCGTGGCGGCGGGAGGCCTGGCCCGCGCGCTGCTCCGCGCCGTGGGCGCGGACGTGCGCAGCCACGTCATCCGCATCGGCGCCGCCGCGCTGGCCGAAGGCCGCGCGGTGCCCTGGGAGGAGATGGCGGCGGTGGAGGCGAGCCCGGTGCGGTGCGTGGACGCGGAGGCCGGCACCGCCATGATGGCCGCCATCGACGCGGCCAAGCGCGCGGGCGACACCGTGGGAGGGATCTTCGAGGTGGTGGCGCGCGGCCTCCCGCCCGGCCTCGGGTCCTTCGCGCAGTGGGACCGGCGGCTGGACGGGCGCCTGGGCCAGGCCCTGCTCTCCATCCAGGCGGTGAAGGCGGTGGCCGTGGGCGACGGATTCCTGGCCGGGGAGCGCCCGGGCTCCGCCTTCCACGACGAGATCCTCTACGACGAGGAGCGCGGCCTCCTGCGCGGCAGCAACCGCGCGGGCGGCACCGAGGGAGGGGTGAGCAACGGCGAGGAGATCCGCGTCCAGGCGGTGGTGAAGCCCATCCCCACGCTGGTCATGCCCCTGCGCTCGGTGGACCTGCGCACCAAGGAGGCGGTGAGCGCCTCCGTGGAGCGCAGCGACACCTGCGTGGTGCCCGCGGCGGCCGTGGTCGGGGAGGCCATGACCGCCCTCGTCCTCGCCGACGCGCTCCTGGAGAAGTTCGGCGGCGATTCGCTGCCCGAGCTGCGGGCGCACGTGGCCGCCACGCGCGGCCTCCAGGACGAGATGCTGGGGCGGCGGGAAGGGAGCTGAGGGACGGCCATGGTCGTCCGCCCGATCGTGAAGTGGGGCGAGCCCGTGCTGCACGGGCCGTCCCGGCCCGTGCCGGACATCGACGGGACGGTGGCCGCCCTCGTCCGGGACATGGTCGCCACCATGTACGCGGCCCCCGGCATCGGCCTGGCCGCGCCCCAGATCGGCGTGCCCCTCCGCGTCATCGTCATCGACCTCTCCGTGGGCGAGGACAAGGGCCAGCTCATCACGCTGGTGAACCCGGAGATCGTGGAGAAGGAGGGCGAGCAGCACGAGGAGGAGGGCTGCCTGTCGGTGCCGAAGTACTACGGCTCCCCCCTGCGCCCCGCGCGCGTGACGGTGAAGGGTCTCGACCTGGAGGGCAAGGAGCGCACGTACACGGCCACCGAGCTCCTCGCGCGCGCCTTCTGCCACGAGATCGACCACATCGACGGGCTGCTCTTCGTGGACCGCCTGAGCCCCCTCAAGCGGGACCTCATGAAGCGGAAGCTGCGCAAGCGGGCGCGGGACGGCTGGGATGAGTAGCCGTCCCCACGGATGAGGATCGTCTTCCTGGGCTCGGGGCGCTTCGCCATCCCCTCCTTCGAGGCGCTCCTCGACGCCGGACACGACGTCCCCTCCCTCGTCACGCAGCCCGACAAGGAGAAGGGCCGCGGGCGCGCCCTCGCTCCCCCGCCCCTGAAGCCGGTGGCGGAGCGGCGCGGGGTCCCCGTCCTCCAGCCGCGGCGCGTGCGCGAGCCGGAGACGGAGGCGCGGCTGCGCGCGCTGGCCCCCGAGCTGCAGGTGGTGGTGGCCTACGGCCAGATCCTTCCCCGTTCCGTGATCGACGTAGCGCCGCGGGGGACGGTCAACGTGCACGCCTCCCTGCTGCCGCGCTACCGGGGGGCGGCCCCCGTGCAGTGGGCCATCGTGAACGGCGAGACGGAGACCGGGGTCACCACCATGCTCATCGACGAGGGCATGGACACGGGGCCCCTGCTCCTGGCGCGCTCCACCCCCATCGCGCCGACGGAGTCGGCGCCGGAGCTCGAGGAGCGCCTGGCGCACCTCGGCGCCGCCCTGCTCCTCGAGACCGTGGACGGGCTGGCCGCCGGCACCCTGACCCCGCGTCCCCAGGACGCCTCGCGGGCAACCCTGGCGCCGCTCATCAAGAAGGAGGACGGGCGCGTGGCGTGGGACCAGCCCGCTCCCGCCCTCGCCAACCGCGTGCGCGGCTTCACGCCGTGGCCCGGGACGTTCGTCACCTTCGCCGGCCGCGAAGTCAAGGTCCTGCGCGCGGAGCCGGCGGGGACCCCGGCCCGCGGAGCCCCGCCGGGGACCGTCCTCGCCGTGGACCGCGAGGGCATCGTGGTGGCCGCAGGCGCGGCCACCGCGCTGCGCCTGCGCGAGGTGCAGCCGGAGAGCCGCAAGGCCATGCCCGCGGCCGCCTTCGCCGCGGGGACGCGGCTGGTCCCCGGCGACCGCTTCGCCTGAGCCATGGCCACCGCCGCGCGGCGGCTCGCGCTGCGCATCCTCGAGGAGGTCGGCGCGCGGGGCGGACCGCTGCTGGCCGAGCGCCTGGCCGAGCCCGACGTCGGCGCGCTGGCGGCGCGCGACCGCGCCTTCCTCCACGAGCTGGTGCTGGGGACGCTGCGCCGGCGCGGGGCGCTGGACCACGCGCTGGCCGGGCTGCTGGACCAGCCCTTCGCCCGCCTCGCGCCCCCGGCGCGCGAGGTCCTGCGCCTGGGCGCCTACCAGGTCCTTCACCTGCGCGTGCCCGACCGCGCCGCCGTCTCGGAGTCCGTGGACCTGGCGCGCGCCGCCTGCCCGCGGCAGGCCGGCCTCGTCAACGCCGTCCTGAGGCGCCTCGCCCGCGCCGGCCCTCCGCCCCTTCCCGACCCCGCGCGCGAGCCGGAGCGCTGGCTCGTCACCGAGGGCTCGCTGCCGGCGTGGCTGGCCGAGCGTTGGCTGCGGAGCCTCGGTCCCGCCGGGGCGGTGGCGCGGGCGCGCGCGTTCCTGGAGCCGGCGCCGGTGGCCTTCCGCTTCAACCCGCGCCGGCCCGACGCCGCCGAGGTCGCGCGCGTCGCGGGCCTGGCCTGGGCGCCGCTGGCGCTGCCCGAGGCCTGCCGGGCCACCGCCGGCGCGCCCGCCACCCTGGTCGCCGAGGGCTGGCTGTACGTCCAGGACCAGGGATCACAGCTCGTCGCGCGCCTGGCCGGTGGCGGGGGCATCCGCCTGGACGCCTGCGCCGCGCCGGGGAGCAAGACCACGCTCCTCGCCGACCTGGCCGGCGACCGCGGGCGGGTGGTGGCGGCGGACGTTTCCCGGAGGCGGCTGCGCAGCCTGGGCGAGGCCGTCGCGCGCTGGGGCTGCGGCAACGTCTCCCTCCTCGCCGCCGACGGGCGGCAGCCGCCCTTCCGCGCGGAGACGCTCGATGCCGTGCTCCTCGACGCTCCCTGCAGCGGCCTGGGCACGCTGGGCCGGCATCCCGACATCCGCTGGCGCGCGCGCGCGGAGGACATCGCCGGCCACGCAGGGCGCCAGGCCGAGCTGTTGCGCGCCCTGGCCCCGCTGGTGCGGCCGGGCGGAGCCCTCGTCTACGCCGTGTGCTCCGGGGAGCCCGAGGAGGGAGAGGCCGTGGCGGACGCGTTCCGCGCGGAGCACCCGCGGTGGAGGCCGGCGGAGCTGCCCGCGTGGTCCGCCCCCTTCCACGGCCCCGGGCCGGGCCGGGTGGCCACGCGGCCCGAGGAGCACGGCGGCGACGCGTTCTTCGCGGCGGTCCTCACCCGCCCCTGACCGCCGGCTGACGCCGCGAAAGGCCCTGTGGTAGTCTTCAGCGTCGTCCCAGGTTCGGGGCGAAGCCGGGGCACCGCGGGTGAGCGTCAGGCGCTTCGCCATCCTCCTCGTCAAGTACGGCCTGCTGGCTGTCGCGCTCCTGGTCACGACCGGGCTCAGCGCGCTGTTCACCATGCGCGTCGTGCTGACCGCACAGGACGTCGAGGTGCCGTCGTTCCTGGGCCGGCGGCTGCCGGAGGCGGGCGCGCTCGCCGCCGGGCACGGCCTGCTCGTCAAGGTCGAGGGGCGCCGCAACGACCCGCGCGTCCCTCCCGACCGCGTGATGGCGCAGGAGCCCGCGGCCGGGTCGACCCTCAAGCGACAGCGCAGCGTGCGGGTCTGGGTCAGCCTGGGGCCGCAGCGGCTGAACGTGCCGGCGGTCGAGGGCGAGAGCGTGCGCACGGGCCGGCTGAGCCTGGAGCAGGCCCAGGTGCCGGTGGGCCGCGTGGTGGAGGTTCACGATGCCGCGGAGGAGGGGACGATCCTGCAGCAGCACCCGCCGCCCGGCGAGACCTCGGCCCTGGAGCCCCACGGGGCCTCGCTGCTGGTGAGCACCGGCTCGACCTCCGGCGACTTCGTGATGCCCGACATGATCAACCGGCCCGCCGACGCCGTCCTCGACATCCTGGCCCGCGCGGGCCTCAAGGTGACGGACGTGCGCCATCGCTCCTACCCGGGGGTGGCCCCGGGGGTGGTGCTGCGCCAGTCGCCCCCCGCGGGCTACCGCGTGAACCGCCACACCTCGGTCAGCCTCGAAGTGAGCCGCGAGTGAGCGCCGAGCCCGCCGCGCGGCGCCGGGCCATCCTGGCGCCGTCCATCCTCTCCGCCGACTTCGGCCGCCTGGCCGAGCAGATCGCCCTCACCGAGCGCGGCGGGGCGGGCGCGGTGCACGTGGACGTGATGGACGGCCACTTCGTGCCCAACATCACCGTCGGCCTGCCCGTGGTGAAGGCGGTGCGGAAGGCGACGCGTCTTCCCGTGGACGCCCACCTCATGATCGAGAACGCGGAGCGGTGGGTGGAGCGGTTCGTGGACGCGGGCGCTTCCTGGGTCAGCGTGCACGTGGAGGCCGTGCCCCACCTCCATCGGACGGTCGGCTTCATCCGGGAGCGGGGGGCGCGCGCGGGCGTGGTCCTGAACCCCGCCTCGCCGCTGAGCGCGCTGGACGAGATCCTGCCCGCGGTGGACTACGTCCTCCTGATGTCCGTGAACCCCGGCTTCGGGGGCCAGGCCTTCATCCCCTCCTCCCTGGACAAGGTGCGACGCCTGCGCGCAGAGGTGGACCGCCGGGGCCTGGCCGTGCAGATCGAGGTGGACGGCGGCGTGGACCGCACCAACGCGCGCGCGCTGGTGGACGCGGGGGCCGACGTCCTGGTGGCCGGCAACGCCGTGTTCGGCGAGGGCGACGCGGAGGCGGCCACGCGCGCGCTGGCCGGGCTCTGCGCGTGAGCGAGTCGACCTCCACCGTGCGCGTGCGCTACGCGGAGACGGACCAGATGGGCGTGGCCTGGCACGGCGAGTACTTTGCCTGGTTCGAGGTGGGGCGCACCGACTTCCTTCGCGAGCGCGGCTGCACGTACAAGGAGCTCGAGGAGCAGGGCCTGCGCCTTCCCGTGGTGGAGGCCCACGCCCGCTTCCTGCGCCCCGCGCACTACGACGACGTGCTGGAGGTCCGCACGCGCCTGGCGCGGGTGACCGGGGTGCGCGTGTGCTTCGACTACGAGGTGCGCCGCGCGGGCACGGAGGGAGCGGTGGCGGTGGGCCAGAGCGTGCACGCCTCCGTGGACCGCCAGGGCCGCCTCCGGCGCCTGCCTCCGGAGCTCCTGGAGAGGCTGGCGTGAGGGCCGTGGTCACGGGAGCGGCGGGCTTCATCGGCTCGCACCTGAGCGAGCGCCTGCTGGCCGAGGGCCACGAGGTGGTGGGCCTGGACTCCTTCGTGGACTACTACCCGCGCGCGTGCAAGGAGCGGAACCTCCTCGCCGCGCGCGACCACCGCGCCTTCCGTCTGGTGGAGGCCTCGCTCCAGGAGGCCGACCTCGCCTCCCTGCTCGAGGGCGCAGACCACGTGTACCACCTGGCGGCGCAGGCCGGGGTGCGGGCCTCGTGGGGGCGGGACTTCGACGTCTACACTGGGAACAACGTGCTGGGGACGCAGCGCCTCTTGGAGGCCGCGGTGGCGGCGGGCCGGCCGCGCGTGGTCTACGCCTCCTCGTCGTCCGTGTACGGCGACGCCCCCGCCCTGCCCTTCCACGAGAGCGCCCGCTGCGAGCCCGTCTCGCCCTACGGCGTCACCAAGCTGGCCGCGGAGCACCTGGCCACCCTGTACCAGCGGAACCACGGGCTGCCCACGGTATCGCTGCGCTACTTCACGGTTTACGGGCCGCGGCAGAGGCCGGACATGGCCTTCCACCGGTTCCTGCGCGCGTTCCTCGAGGGGTCCCCGGTGCGCCTCTACGGCGACGGCACCCAGACCCGCGACTTCACCTTCATCGACGACATCGTCACCGCCACGCGGGCCGCGGGCGACCGCGGGCGGCCCGGCGGCGTCTACAACGTGGGAGGCGGCGAGCGCGTCAGCGTGAACGACGTGCTGCGCCTCATCGAGGACGTGACGGGACGGCGCGCGGAAGTCGAGCGCGACCCGGCCCAGAAGGGCGACATGAGAGACACCTCGGCCGATACCAGCGCCGCCGCCCAGGACCTCGGCTTCCGCTCCACCGTCGGCCTGGCCGAGGGCCTCCGGCGGGAGTGGGACTGGATCAGGGACGCGGGATGAGCGGGCGGACGGCCCCGGCACCACGGGGAGGAGAGGCCGGCGGCCGCCTGGCCGCGGGCGCGCGCGCGCTCCTCGCCGCCGCCATGATGACCGCCGTGGGCTGCGCCAGCGGGGGCGACATCGACCTTTCCCAGCTCGCCAGCAGCTCCGACCAGGTCATCTGGGAGGCGGGCCAGAAGGCGATGGAGAAGAAGCAGTACGACGCCGCGCGCCAGTATTTCCGCCGCATCATCGACGGCTTCCCCCAGAGCGAGTACGGGCCGGCGGCGCGCCTGGCCATCGGCGACAGCTTCATCAAGGAGGGCGGCACCGGCAACTACCTCCAGGCCGTGGCCGCGCACCGGGAGTTCCTCACCGTCTATCCCTCGCACCCGCGCAGCGACTACGCGCAGTTCCAGGTGGCGGAGGCCTACTTCCGCCAGCGCAACGGTCCCGACCGCGACCAGACCGACACCAAGTACGCGCTGGAGGAGTACGAGCGCCTTCTCGACCTCTACCCGGCCACCACGCACGCGGAGACGGCGCGCGAGCGCATCCGGCAGCTCCGCCAGTCCCTGGCCCGCGCCGAGTTCATGGCCGGCTACTTCTACCAGCGGACGCGCGAGGCCTGCCGCTCGGCCATCCCGCGCTACGAGGGCATCCTGGCCGACTACCCCGACTACGAGCGCCTGGACGAGGTGCTCTACCGCCTCGGGGAGTGCATGCTCACCGTCGGCCGGGCCGGCGAGGCCATCCCGCACCTCGCGCGGATTCCGCTCGAATACCCGCAGAGCGAATACGCAAAGGACGCTCGCGGGCTGCACGCCGAGGCCAGCGCGCTGCCGGGCGCGGCCCCCCTCCCGTCCCCTTCCCCCGCGCCCGAGGCGCCCGCCGACGGCTCCGCCGCTCCGTCCAATGAGCCGGGACCGGCGCCCTCCCCTTCCCCGTCCCCCTGACCCCGTTCCCCACGCCGCCTGCCGGCAGTTCAAGTGACACGTTAGACTCTGCAAAAAACAGCTTGACGGCACAGCAAAATCCCTGCTAGCATCCGCCAAATTTCTCGTGCCCGAACTCGTCGGCGGGAGGCTTGAGCAGGGACTTTAAGTTGCTCCCGGTAAGAGACTTGGGGACGGTGACCGGCCCGTCCAGGAGGTAGAGGCTGTGAGACCTTTGGCAACGGGGCTCTCGTGCGGGATCGCCGCACTCTCCCTGATCCAGGCGGGCGTCCACGCCCAGTCGGGCCGGCCGGAGGATACGGCGTCGCCTGCGACCCTGACGCAGGCGGCGGCGGCACAGGCGCAAGCCGCTGCTCCCACTGCCCCTGCGGGACTCCTGGTCGGGCCCGCGACCGTGGAGCGGCACTGGTCCAAGTACCGCTACCCGGAATCGATCCCCGACGGGGCCACCTACTACATCATCGTCCGCGGGGACACCCTCTGGGACATCTCCGGGCGCTTCCTGGGCAACCCCTTCCTCTGGCCCCAGATCTGGGACGCCAACCGCTACATCACGGACGCGCACTGGATCTACCCCGGCGATCCGCTGATCCTGCCGAAGGTCGCGCTGCTGGCCGACCGCGCCGGCGAAGAGCCGCCCACCCCCGAGGACGAGGCCGGCGCCGAGGGCGCGGCGGGAGCGGGCGCGGGAGGCCCCAGCCTGATCCCCGCCATCGAGCACATGGCGCTGCAGTGCGCGCACTACGTGGTGGACTCGGAGGAGGACACGAGCCTGTACGTGATCGGCTCCGAGCAGGGCGCCACCAAGGTCGCCTACTCCGAGCGGGACATCCTCTACCTGAGCAAGGGCTCGGCCGACGGCATCCGTGCGGGCGACATGTACTCGCTGCACCACCCCTCGTACGAGGTGAAGCACCCCGACAGCGGCCGCCGCATCGGCACCAAGGTGGAGACCACGGGCGCGGTGCGCGTGATCCTCGTCCAGGACAACAGCGCCACCGCCATCGTGGAGGCGGCCTGCATGGACATCCACCTGGGCGACTTCCTCAAGCCCTACCAGCGCGTCGCGGTCCCCACCTACCTGCGCCACGCGCCCCCCAACCGCACCACGCCGCCCAGCGGCAAGATCGAGGGAGCGGTGGTGGACGTGGCCCACGACTCCATGATCGCCGGCCAGGAAGACCTGGTGACCATCAACGTCGGCCGCGAGCACGGGATCGCTCCCGGGGCCCTCTTCACCGTCTTCAAGGTGATGTACCCCTCGGTGCCGACCTCCCGCAACGTGATCGGCGAGTTGGTGGTGGTCGCCGTGCAGGAGAGGACGTCCACGGCCAAGCTCATCTACACCTCGGACGCCGTGATGAACGGCGACCGGGTCGAGCTGCAGTAGCGCTTCCCGGGCGGGCCCTCGCTCTCTCGAGGGTCCGCCGCCCTTCCGCGAGCGCACGGAGCCCCGGCACACGGTCCTTCCGTCGAACGGCGCTTCCGGCGGCGGGGCGCCCGTTTCCGTAGCGGCGGCGACGCCCCCTCGGCGGCTGCTGTACCTGGCCTTGGCCTGCCTGGCCCTCGGCGCCGCGTTCCACCCCCTCTTCGATGCGCTCAAGAGGCCTCCGGGCGACATCGCCGCACACGTCAGGATGGCGCAGGCCCTGCCCGACCCGCTGGAGCCAGGGGCCCTCGTGGCGGCG
Source organism: Vicinamibacteria bacterium (assembly GCA_036556965.1). Taxonomy (GTDB): domain Bacteria; phylum Acidobacteriota; class Vicinamibacteria; order Fen-336; family Fen-336; genus DATBIO01. Next base: position 828 of record DATBIO010000328.1, on the reverse strand, counting down.
CTCCTGCGCCCGGCGCGGAGCGAGGAGCACCGTTACCGCGCGCTCCCCGGCTTCCAGCTCCTCGTCCTGGCCGCGGCCGGATTCTCGCGCCGCCTGCCCACCCTGCTCGCCGCCGCCATCGTCGTGCTCACGGCGGCGGCCGTGGCCAAGTTCGCGGTCTCCGTGCACGCGCTGGAGCGGGAGCTGCGCTTTCAGGCCGCCCTGCCCCTGGCCCTGGTGCTGACCTTCCTCGCTCCCATCACGCTCCCCTGGGGCGGGCACCCGCTCGTCGCCGGCCGGTCCCCGGTCCACCTGGGCCAGGTCTCGGGGCTCATCATCCACAACCCGACGACCATCGCCGTCTTCCCCTTGTCCATCCTCCTCTTCGTGAAGTCGTGGCAGGAGCGCCTCGTCGCCTCGTCCCTCCTCGCCGCCGGGCAATGCCTCATCAAGCCGAACTTCGTGCTCGCCTGGATGCCGGCGTTCGTCCTCATGCAGGGGTGGCGACACGGCTGGGGACGCGCCGCCGCGCGCAACTGCGTCCTCGCGCTCGGACTGCCGGTGCTGGTGCTGGCCTTCCAGTACAGGATCTCCTCGGAGCTGGGCCAGGGCTTCAGCTTCGCGCCGCTGCTGGCCTGGCGCGAGCACTCGCCGAACATCCCGCTGTCGGTCCTGCGGTCCATCGCCTTCCCGGCGCTGTTCGCGGCCGTGTACTGGCAGCGGATCAGGCGCGACGGCGAGCTCTGGTTCGCCTGGGCGATCCTGGCGGTGGCGACGCTCCAGTACGCGCTGCTCGTCGTCGATCGGCCGGGGTACAGGGGGGACTGGAGCTGGGGGCGCTACCTCGCC
>DATBIO010000327.1:0-4235 GCA_036556965.1 Vicinamibacteria bacterium | reverse complement strand
CGACTCCTTCGACCACTACACGCGCTTCGGCGACCCCGACTTCAGCTACGGCATCGCCCAGGCCCGCGTGACCGGCCGCACCGTGCTGCGGCTGAGCGAGGCCGACGTCCTGCCCTTCGCCTTCGCGGCCTTCGCGGAGACGGTGGGCGGCTACGTGCGCGAGCTGGGAAGGCTGGCGGACGACCTGCGCGCCCAGGCCGCCGAGCACAACCGGCAGCTGGAGGAGAAGGCCTTCCAGCTCGCCGCCGACCCCCGCCAGGCGCTGGCCCCTCCCCCGCCGCGCGACGCCGTGCCTGCCCTCGACATGGGCCCGCTGCACAAGGCGGTGGACCGCCTCGGCGCCGCCGCGCGCTCCTACGACGAGGCCCTGGCCGCCGCCCTGGCCGGGGCCGTCCCTCCCCCGCGCCTGGACGAGGCCAACGGGGTGCTCCTGCGCGCGGAGCGCGCCCTCACGCGCGCGGAGGGGCTGCCGGGGAGACCCTGGTACCGCCACCATGTCTACGCCCCCGGCTTCTACACGGGCTACGGCGTGAAGACGCTGCCCGGGGTGCGCGAGGCGCTGGAGCAGCGCGAGTGGCCGCGGGCGGCGGAGCAGGTCCGGCTGGCCGCGGGCGTGCTCGAGGCCTACGCGGGGGAGGTCGAGCGGGCGGCCGCCCTCCTCGGCCCGTGAGCGGGGGGCGGGCTCCCGGTACAATCGAGGAGTGGCGCGCAAGGGAGCGCCGGAGGCACCGGAGGCGGGGGGAGAAGTCCTCGAGCGGACGCGCACCCGCGCCAAGCCGCCCCAGCTCTTCAAGGTCGTGCTCCACAACGACGACTACACGACCATGGAGTTCGTGGTGAGGGTCCTGGAGACCGTGTTCAACAAGCCGACGGCGGAGGCCTTCCGCATCATGCTCCAGGTCCACACGCAGGGGCGGGGCATCTGCGGGGCCTACACCTGGGAGATCGCGGAGACCAAGGTGGGCGCGGTGCACGAGCTGGCCCGCAGCGAGGGGTTCCCCCTGCGCGCGAGCATGGAGGAGGAGTAGGTGTTCTCGGCCTCGGCGGAGCGGGTGCTGAAGGCGGCGGCGCGGGAGGCGGTGGCCCGGCGCCATGCCCACCTCACCCTGGAGCACGTGCTCTACGCCATCGTCATCGACGACGAGGGGCGCGACATCCTGCGCGGGGCGGGGACGGAGACGGAGCGCCTGCGCGCGGACCTCGAGCGTTTCCTGGAGCAGTCGGTGGAGGTGCTGCCCGCGCGCGTGAACCGGCCCCCGGAGCAGACGCTGTCCGTGCGGCGCGTGCTGCAGACGGCGGTGCTCCACGTGCAGAGCGCGGGCCGGGGCCAGGCCGACATCGGCGACCTCGTGGCCGCCCTCATGAAGCAGTCGCGGGCCCATGCCGTGGAGCTCCTGGCCGCGCAGGGCGTGACGCGTCTCGACGTGCTCAACTACATCTCCCACGGCATCAGCAAGGGCGGGCCCGCGGTGGAGGAGCCGGCGCCCGGGGGCGCGGGGGACGAGGACGCCACCCGCGCCCGCGACCCCCTGGGGGCCTACACCGTGAACCTCACGGAGAAGGCGCGCGAGGGCAAGCTCGACCCCCTGGTCGGCCGCACCCTGGAGATGCAGCGCGCGCTGGAGATCCTCTGCCGGCGGCGCAAGAACAACCCCGTCTTCGTGGGCGACCCGGGGGTGGGCAAGACGGCGCTGGTGGAGGGGCTGGCCAAGCGCCTCCTGGAGGCGGACGCGCCCGAGGTGCTGGCGGGGGCGGAGATCTTCCTCCTGGACACGGGCGCCCTGCTGGCGGGGACGCGCTACCGCGGCGACTTCGAGGAGCGCCTGAAGGCCGTCCTGGGCGCGCTCAAGAAGCGGCCCAAGCCCATCCTCTTCATCGACGAGATGCACACCATGGTGGGAGCGGGGGCCACCACCGGCGGCACCATGGACCTGGCCAACCTCATCAAGCCCGTGCTCACGGAGGGCGAGATCCGCCTCATCGGATCCACCACCTTCGAGGAGTACAAGCAGATCGAGAAGGACCGCGCCCTCGCCCGCCGCGTGCAGAAGATCAGCGTGAACGAGCCCACCGCGCAGGAGACGGTCAAGATCCTGCGCGGGCTGCGCACCCGCTACGAGGACCACCACCAGGTCAGCTACACCGACGACGCCCTGGAGGCGGCGGCGCGGCTCTCCCAGCGCCACCTGCGCGACCACCGGCTGCCCGACAGCGCCATCGACGTGCTCGACGAGGCGGGGGCCATGCTGCGCCTCCAGCCGCCCACCCCCGAGCGCAAGAGCGTGGACGTCCCCGAGGTGGAGAAGGTGGTGGCGCGCATGGCGCGCATCCCCGAGAAGCAGGCCTCCTCCTCCGACCGGGAGCGCCTGCGCACGCTGGAGGAGTCGCTCCAGCGCGTGGTCTTCGGCCAGGAGGAGGCGGTGCACGCCGCGGTCATGGCCATCAAGCGCGCGCGCGCGGGCCTGGGGCACCCCGACCACCCCGCCGGCTGCTTCCTCTTCACCGGCCCCACGGGCGTGGGCAAGACCGAGCTGGCCCGCCAGCTCGCCCTCCACCTCGGCAACGAGTTCCTGCGCTACGACATGAGCGAGTACCAGGAGAAGCACGCGGTGGCCCGCCTCATCGGCGCCCCTCCCGGCTACGTGGGCTTCGAGCAGGGGGGGCTGCTGGTGGACGCGGTGCGCCAGCACCCCTACAGCGTGGTGCTCCTCGACGAGATCGAGAAGGCCCACAACGACCTGTTCAACATCCCGCTCCAGGTCATGGACCACGCCACCCTCACCGACAACATGGGGCGCAAGGCCGACTTCCGGCAGGTCATCCTGGTCATGACCTCCAACGCCGGCTCGCGCGAGATGAGCGCGGGCGCCATCGGCTTCCAGAAGAACGTGGCCCACGAGGCGGGCCGGCGCGGCTCCAAGGCCCTGGAGCGCTTCTTCAGCCCCGAGTTCCGCAACCGGCTCGACGCCATCATCACCTTCAAGCCGCTCAGCCAGGAGGTGATGGAGACCATCGTGGACAAGTTCGTGGTCCAGCTCGAGGCCCAGCTCGGCGAGCGCCACGTCACCATCACCCTCACCCCCGAGGCGCGGACGTGGCTGGCGCGGAAGGGCTTCGACCCGGTGATGGGCGCGCGGCCGCTGGCGCGCGTCGTCCAGTCCGAGGTCCGCGACCCCCTCACCGACGAGATCCTCTTCGGCCGCCTCGAGCGCGGGGGGACCGTCATCATCGGGCTGCTCGGCGACACGCTCACCTTCGAGATCGAGCCCGCGCCCGCGTCCCCCATCCCCGCCCGCGAGCTCCTGCCCGAGGGCTAGGCGCCCGCCCGCCCCCCTCCGCCGGCTTGCCGGCGGGGGTAGCATCGGGGGCTGAAGGGAGGCCTCCAATGGGAGTCTTGGACGGGATCCTCGGAAACGTGGTCGGCTCGGTCCTCGGCGGCGGCGCGCCGCAGCAGGCGCAGAACCCCCTGGGCGACATCCTGGCGCGCGTGGGCCTCGGCGTGCCGGGCCAGCAAGGCGGGGTCGGGCAAGGCGGCTTCGGTCAGGGGGGCTTCGGCCAGGGAGGCTTCGGGCAAGGCGGGTTTGGCCAAGGCGCCCCCGGCCAGGCGGGCATGGGGACCGGCGCCAGCCTCTTGATGGCCGCCATCACCATGCTCATCCAGAACGGCGGCCTCTCGCGCGTGCTCGACTCGTTCCGCCAGAACGGCATGGGCGGCCAGGCCGACTCGTGGGTGGGCACGGGTGAGAACGCCGGTCTGTCCGCGGCCCAGCTCGAGCAGGCGCTGGGGACGCCGGCCCTCGAGTCCATCGCCTCCCAGCTCGGCGTGGCGCCCAGCCAGGCCGGGACAGCCATGGCGCAGATCCTTCCCGAGCTGATCAACCAGTTCTCGCCGGGCGGCGACCTGCCGCCGGAGGCCGACGACCTGCTGAGCCGGGGCCTGTCCATGCTGCGCGGCGGTGGCTCAGCCTGAGAGGCGGTCCTACATCGAAGCCGGCGGCGCGAGGCTTCCCCGTGGTCCGGGTCGACTGACCCCATCGGCAGCCGACGGCGCCGCTGCGCCACGGACGGCCTCCGCTAAGTAGCACTTATCCAGTTACACTGCGTTCAATGTCGGATAACTCGATAAGAGCGACATAGGACGCTCGTGTTATCTAGTTAAGCTGCGTTCTACGTAGGATACTAAGTGTTATCCATGCCGAAGGGGTCGCATCCGTGACTGAGCCAGGAGTTGCGTC
>DATBIO010000326.1:0-6711 GCA_036556965.1 Vicinamibacteria bacterium | reverse complement strand
GGCCAGGACGAACTCGTGCAGGAGGTCGCCCGCGCGCTCCGCCACCAGGGTCACGCCCAGGATCGTGTCGCCGCCCTTCCCGGTGATCACCTTGAGGAAGCCCTCCGCCTCGTCCTCGAGCACGGCGCGGTCCACGTCGTGCAGGGGCAAGGTGAAGACGTCGTGAGGCTCGCCCCGCTCTCTCGCCTGCTCCTCGCTCAGGCCCACGCGCGCCACCTCGGGCGAGGTGTAGGTGCACCAGGGCAGCACGCGCGTGTCCACGCGGGCCTTGGGCCAGGGCACGAGGATGTTGCGGACCACCGTGCGCGCGTGGTGGTCCGCCAGGTGGGTGAACTGGAGGCCGCCCACCACGTCGCCCGCGGCGTAGATGTGCGGCTGCGTGGTCTGCAGGTGCTCGTTCACGCGCACCCCCTTGGCGTCGAAGGCGACCCCCGCCGCTTCCAGGCCGAGGCCGTCCACGTTGGGCACGCGGCCCGCCGCCACCAGCAGGGCCTCGGCCTCCACGCTCTCCCCGCCGTCGAGGTGGAGGCGCGTCACCCCTCCCTGGCGCGCCACGCGCTGCACGCGGGCGCCGGTGTGGACGCGCACGCCCTCTTCCTCGAGACGCCGGCGCACCAGGGCCCCCGCCTCGGCGTCCTCCTTGTCCAGCAGGCGGGGGAGCGCCTCGAGGAGGGTGACGCGCACGCCCAGGCGCTGGAAGGCCTGGCCCAGCTCGCAGCCGATGGGCCCGCCCCCCAGCACGGCCAGGCGCGGGGGCGCCTCGTCCATCGCGTCGAAGATGGTCTCGTTGGTGAACGGCTCCGCCTCGCGCAGGCCGTCGATGGGGGGGATGCCGGCGCGGCTGCCCGCCGCCACCACGAAGTTCCGGGCGCGCAGGCGCGCGCCCTCCACCTCCACCTCCTGGGGAGAGACGAAGCGGGCCTGGCCGCGGAACACGTCCACCCCCAGGCCCTCGAAGCGCTCCTGGGAGTCGTGGGGGGCGATGGCGGCGCGCCGCGCGCGCACGCGGGCCATGACGTCGGCGAAGCGGACGGCGGGCTCCTCCGCGCCGAGCCCCCAGGTGCGCGCCCGCCGGATCTGCTGGGCCAGGCGCGCGGAGGAGATGAGCGCCTTGCTGGGGACGCAGCCCGTGTTTAGGCAGTCGCCGCCCATGAGGTGACGCTCCACCAGGGCCACGCGCCCCCCGAGCCCGGCCGTGCCCGCGGCGGTGACCAGCCCCGCCGTCCCCGCGCCGATGACCACGACGTTGTAGCGTCCTTCGCCCTTCTGCAGGCGTGCCCTCCTCGTGCCCCCGGCAGGACCAGCGCCGCCGGGCACGCGTCCATTCCCGCCGTCCGGATGGTAGCGGTTAATTCCGCCGCGCGTTCGCCCGCGCGGCGGGCCTCGGATACGCTGTGCGGTTCATGACGCCCGACCCCGCGCCGACACGCCTCTTCACCCCGCGCTTCTTCGTGATGTGCGGGTTCAGCTTCACCGTGTTCGTGTCCGCCTTCTTCCTCCTGCCCACCACGCCCCTGCGCGTCCTCTCCCTGGGCGGGTCCACCCTGGCCGCGGGCCTGTTCCTCGGGCTCCTCACCTACGCCTCCGCCGCCTCGGGACCGTTCACGGGCGCCGTGGCCGACCGCCTGGGGCGGCGGCGCGTGCTCCTGTGCACCAGCCTCGTGCTCACGCTCTTCTCCCTGGCCTACGGCGTGACCCGCGACTACCGCGTGTACCTTGCCCTGGCCGTGGTCCACGGCGTGGTGTGGTCCGGCCTCCTCGCCGCCTCCGCGGCCTACGTGTCCGACCTCATCCCGGAGAACCGGCGCGCGGAGGGGATCGGCTACTGGGGCCTGGCCAGCGTGGCCGCCATCGCCGTCGCGCCCAACCTGGGCCTGTGGCTCTACGACCGGGGGTGGGCTTGGGTGTGCGGCGCGGCCGCCGCCCTGAACGTGCTGATGGCGGCCATCGCCTACGTGCTCCCCGAGGTGCGGCTGCGCGCCCACTCCGCGCCCGGAGGCGGTGTGCTCGAGCGGCGCGTGTTCCTGGCCTCGGGCACGCTGTTCCTCTACAGCCTGGGCTACGGAGGCGTGACCAGCTTCGCCGCGCTCTACGCCGAGCGCTCGGGCGTCCACCCGCGCGGCCTCTACTTCACCGCCCTCGGCATCGTGATCCTGCTCAGCCGCCCGCTGCTGGCGCCGCTGGCGGACCGCTTCGGCACGCACCGTGTGCTCGTCCCCTGCCTCCTCTGCATCTCCGCCGGCCTCGCCCTGCTCGCCGTGGGCGGGAGCAGGCCGTGGCTGCTCGCCTCCGCGGTCGTCTTCGGCCTCGGCTTCGGGACGGCCTATCCGGCCTTCGTGGCCCACGTGCTGCGCCACGTGGCGCCGAGCCGCCGCGGGGCCGCCTTCGGCTCCATCCTGGCCGCCTTCGACACGGGCATCGGCACGGGGTCCGTGGCCACCGGCTGGCTCATCCACCGGTACGGCTTCGGCACCGCCTTCGGCGCGGCGGCCGCGCTGGCGCTGCTCGCCGCGCCCTATTTCCTCGTGGTGGAGCGGAGGCTGTTCGGGGAGGGCTAGGAGGGAAGGGACAGCGCGGCGCGGGCCTCCTCCGGCGTCCACAGCCAGGCCGCCCCGCGCACGCCGCTGGCGTCGCCGTGCCGCGGGGGACGCAGCGGCGTGTCCACGCGGTCGGAGAACACGAAGGGCGCCCAGAGCCGCGGCACCCCCTCGTACAGGCCCGCCATCTTCGACACGCCGCCGCCGAGCACGATCACGTCGGGGTCGAGCAGGTTGACGACGCTGGCCAGGGCGCGCGCCATGCGCTGCGCGTGGCGGTCGAGGGCGGCGCGCGCGGCGGGCTCTCCCCGCCCCGCCGCCTCCTCCACCTCCTCCGCGGAGAGCCGCCGGCCCGTGGCGCGCTCGTGGTCGGCGGCCAGGCCCGGTCCGCTGAGGAAGGTCTCGATGCAGCCGCGCCGCCCGCAGTAGCAGTCGGGCCCCGGGACCTCGCCCTGGGCCGCCTCCGGCCAGGGCAGTGGGTTGTGGCCCCACTCCCCGCCGACCGCGTTGCGGCCCGTCCACACGCGCTTGTCCAGGACGATGCCGCCGCCCGTTCCCGTGCCCACGATGACGCCGAAGACGAGGCGGCCGTCCGCGCCCGCGCCGTCCACCGCCTCGGAGAGGGCGAAGCAGTTCGCGTCGTTGGCGAAGCGGAGCGGACGCGGCAGGGCGGCGGCGAGGTCGGTGGCCAGGGGGCGGCCGTTGAGCCACGTCGAGTTCGCGTTCTTCACCAGGCCCGTGGCGGGGGAGAGCGCGCCCGGCATGCCCACCCCCACCGCCGCGCGCGCCCCCGCCTCTCCCTCGAGAGCCTCCACCACCGCGGCGATGGCGCGCAGGGTGCCGTCGTAATCGCCGCGGGGGGTGGGGACGCGGCGGCGCGCCCGCACGTGGCCGCCCGGGTCGAGCGCCGCCGCCTCGATCTTGGTGCCGCCGAGGTCGACGCCGACCCGCACGGCGTCGGCTACCGGGATCCCCCCTCCAGCTCCAGGGCGGGCTTCTTCTGGCCCCGGTGGCAGGTGGTGCAGTTGACGGCCGGCTTGTCGGCGGGGTCCTCGGTCAGCTCGGGCATCTTGGCGAGGAACTCCTGGTTGATGGCCCGCATCATCAGCGCCATCTGCCGGGCGATCACCTTGTGCTTGTTGGTGTCGCTCTCCCAGGAGCCCGGCACGTGGCAGAACGAGCACGACTGCCCGAGGGAGCGCGCGTAGCCCCATTCCATGACGCGCAGCAGCCGCCCCGCCGGCACGTCGCCCAGCAGCTTCACGTTCTTGAAGACCTCGCGCGCGGGGCGATCCTCCCGGCCCTTCAGCGCGGCGCGGAGCGCTTCCAGGTGGCTCCGGTCCTCGGGAGTGATGCTGGAGGCGGGGGGCGGGGGCGAGGGAGGACCGGATGCCGGGGGAGAGGCCGGGCCCGGCGACTGGGCGAGGGCGAGGAGGAGGAGCGCGGCGCCGGGCACCTCAGGCTCCCTTCTCGGCCACCACGCCGCAGACCACGAGGTCCAGCGGAATCCCCTCCGGCTCGCGGAACCCCTCCATGCCCTCCGCGAAGAGGCGCTTGAGGAAATGCACGGCCTCCGGGCCGACGCGCTCGAGGTCGCCGTGGGTCGCGTAGCCGGAGCGGATCATCCACTCCACGGACTCGGCCCCCGTGGCGAACCACAGCCGGATGGTGTCCACCCAGGCGTGGCGCGTCACCAGCCCGCCCGCGGCGAGGCGCTCCGCGATCTCGGCCGAGGAGGTGGGCACGCCGATGAAGCGCGGCTCGCCGAAGGTCTCGCGCAGCTGGCGGTAGATGCGCCAGGTGTCGGCCAGCGACATGCCCGTGTGGCGGAAGAGCTTCCAGGCCGGCTCCGGCGAGCGCCGGAACCGGTGGTAGAGGTCGGCGAACTGGGGGATGCTCGAGGCGAGGCTGGTGAGGACGCCCGCCCGCCCGAGCGGCCGCAGGAGGCGGCCGAGACCGGGCAGCACCTCCCGCCAGTCGAGGTAGGCCAGGGCGAAGCGCGTGGAGACCACGTCGAAGTCGGAGGACGCCGCCCGTGCGATGAACTCCTCGGCGCGCGCGTGCACGAGGCGCACTCCGAGGCCCTCGTCCTCCGCCCTCTCCGCGGCCGCGGCCAGCATGCCCTCCGAGTAGTCCACGCCCACGACGGCCTCGGGGGCGGAAAGGCGCGCCATCTCGACCGTGTAGTGGCCGGTGCCGCAGGCGAGGTCGGCCACGCGGTCGCCCGGCCTGATGTCCAGCTCGAGGGTCAGGCGGTTGTTCGGCGTCTCGACGTTGGCCGTCCAGAGGCCGTCGTAGGCCTCGGCCACCTCGTCGTAGGTGCGCTTGGCGTATTCGGCGTGCCCGGCCACTCGTCCTCCTTTGCTTCTCCACGCTACCCGGAAACGGCCGACCCCGGCGCAAATCGGCCGGGATTCTCGCACGAACGCGGGGGTCAGCGGGGGAACGGCAGGACGCGGGCGGCCGGCCGCCCGTGCTCGGCCACCAGGCGCGCGAAGCGCGGGGCGAGCACCAGCTCGTAGGTATCTTCCTTGTCCGGGAAGAGCTCGAGGATGCGCCGGCGGGTGGCGCCCACGAGCTCGAGGGCCTCGGCGCGGCCCAGGCGGCCCTGGACGATGACGCTGCTGGCCAGGTCCACCAGCGCGCGCAGCTCGCGCAGCCGCCGCGCCTCCTCGCGTACCGCCCGCTCGCGCTCCTCCGTTTGCGGCGTCAGCACTCCCCCAGGCCGTGGATGCGCTCCAGCTTCTCGCGCTGGCCGAGCCGATAGAAGCGCCGGGCCTCGCGGGCGAGGTCGGCGATGCCGGCGGGCCGGCGCAGGAAGCGCCCCTCCAGCCAGCCGCAATAGCGGTAGGCCAGGCTGCTCGCGGCATGGTACCGCTCCTGCTGCTCGGCGGAGAGCCCCGCGGCCAGGCGGTAGCGGCGGAAGAGCAGCTCGCGGAGGTGGCGGGAGACGGCCCCCTCGTTCTGCTGCGAGAGCAGGAAGGCGACGCAGAGGTACTTGTCCACCTCGCCCTGCAGCTCGAGCTCGAGCTGCGTCACCGAGCGCGAGGAGGCGGCGCAGAAGAGGAGGTAGACGAAGTGGCTGACCTCCTCGATGAGGGTGCAGTAGGCGGAGATGTTCCGCTCGTGGAGGCGGAGGCGGGGGTCGTCGCGGCGCAGGCCCTCGCGCACGGCGCCCTCCACGATGACGGCCACGGCCAGCGCGTCGTCTTCCTGGCGCACCACGGTGCGACTGCCGCCGCCCGGGTAGCCGCCGGCCTCCTCGTGGGGAACCAGGAAGGCGGTGACGGGGGCCTGGGCGTCCAGGGCGTAGAGCGACTCCAGGCGCCGCTGGACCTCGAGGGCCAGCGCCTCCATCACTGGGCCGGCCCCTCCACGGGGAGCACGGGGGTCAGGCCCTGCTCCGCGAGCAGGGCGGCGGCGCGCGGGCTCCCCGTCTGCAGCCAGCGCTCGTAGAGGCTCAGCAGCGAGCGGGAGGAGCCCACCGACGCGTGCTCCGAGACCTCGGCCAGCACGTCCGCGAACTGGGTGAAGCGGTGGGCCAGCTCGCCGAAGACGCCGGGACCGAAGGCGGAGGAGCGCTCGCCTTCGCTGAGGTGCCGATAGGCGCGACCGCCCATGGAACGGTAGTAGGAGAGGTCGGCGCGCTTGCCGGACAGGCTGTCCGCGAAGAACCCGGACACGAAGAGGGCGGCGTCGCCCATGGTGCGCAGGAGGCGCGCGCGCTCGTGCCGCACCGACTGCATGGCCTGCGCGTAGAGCACGGCCAGCGGCGTCTCGTCGAAGCCGCTGGGGGCGGGGGGCAGCGGGCTGCCCTTGATCGAGGAGGCCAGCAGGTTGACGAGGTAGTACTCCGTGAAGGCGGACGTCGCCACCTTCTGGTGCTCCATGGCCCGCTCGACCTGCTCGCGGAAGAACTCCATCGGGCTCTGTTCGCGCACAAGCGTCATCGGCGCACCTACCTCCCGGGCCCGGGGGCCCGCTGGCCGCTAACCCATGCAGAAACCATGCAAGCAGACGCCGCGCCCGAGTGCTGGCCGGCAAGTCCAAGGCTGCGCGCGGGTTCTCCTCGCCGTCCGCTCGCCGGGCCCACGCCGTCCGCCTGCCGTGACTGTCACCCTCGGTGTCGCCTCCCGTGCCGGACAGGACGTCCGCGCGGGAGCGGCGTTCGTGA
>DATBIO010000325.1:0-46956 GCA_036556965.1 Vicinamibacteria bacterium | reverse complement strand
CGTCAGGGCCACGAGTACGACGTTGACCACCACGGCTCGCTCTTCTACATCCGCACCAACGACCGGGGGCGGAACTTCCGGCTGGTCACCGCGCCCGTGGAGCAGCCGGAGGAGGCGGCGTGGACGGAGCGCGTGCCCCATCGCGACGACGTGATGCTGGAGGGGGCGGAGCTGTTCCGCGGCCACTGCGTCCTCCTGGAGCGCGCCTCCGGCCTGCCGCGCTTCCGCGTGGGGGACCTCGAGCGCGGGACGTGGCACGACGTGGCCTTCCCCGAGCCCGCCTACTCGGCGTCGCCGGGGGTAAACGCCGAGTTCGACACCACGCTCTTCCGCTACCGCTACGAGTCGTTCATCACGCCGCCCTCGGTCTTCGACCACGACATGGAGTCGCGCGCGTCCACCCTGCTCAAGGAGCACCCCGTGCTCGGCGGTTACGACCGCACGCAGTACGCGTCGGAGAGGCTGTTCGCCACCGCGCCGGACGGCGTGCGCGTGCCGGTTTCCGTGGTCTACCGCCGGCCGGAGGCGCGGGACGGCACGCGCCCCCTCCTCCTGAACGGCTACGGGGCCTACGGCTATCCCCTGCCCGTCACCTTCTCCTCCAACCGCCTGAGCCTCCTCGACCGGGGGGTGGTGTTCGCCATGGCCCACGTGCGCGGGGGCGGCGAGATGGGCAAGCACTGGCACGACGACGGGCGCCTGGCGCGCAAGCGGAACACCTTCACCGACTTCATCGCCGTGGCCGAGCACCTGGTGGCCCGGGGCTGCACGTCTCCCGACCGCCTGGTGGCCGAGGGCGGCAGCGCGGGGGGCCTGCTCATGGGCGCGGTGGCCAACATGCGCCCCGACCTCTTCGCGGCGGTGGTCTCCCACGTCCCCTTCGTGGACGTGGTCAACAGCATGCTCGACGAGGATCTGCCCCTGACCGTGGGCGAGTACGAGGAATGGGGCGACCCGAGGAACCGGGAGGAGTACGACTACATCAAGACCTATTGCCCCTACAGCAACCTCGAGGCCAAGGCCTACCCGGCCATGCTCGTGAAGACGTCCTTCAACGACAGCCAGGTCATGTACTGGGAGCCGGCGAAGTACGTGGCCCGCCTGCGCCGGCTGAAGACGGACGACAATACGCTGCTCTTGAAGACGAACATGGCCGCCGGCCACCACGGCGCCTCCGGGCGCTACGACCGCTTGCGCGAGATCGCCTTCGACTACGCGTACGTCCTGGGACGCCTGGGCCTCACCTTCTAGGAGACTCGATGCAGACCCTGCGCAGCTACCTGGCGGGCCGTTGGGTGGAGGGAGGCGACGGGGAGGAGACCCTGGTCAACCCCGCCACCGAGGAGCCGCTGGCGCGGGTGAGGACGCGCGGCCACGACCTGGCCGCCGCCCTCGACCACGCCCGCCGGGTGGGCGGCCCCGCCCTGCGCGCCATGACCTTCGCCCAGCGCGGCCAGATGCTCAAGGCCATGGCCGACGCCCTGACCGCCCACCGCGACGAGCTGCTCGACCTGGCCGTGCGCAACGGCGGGAACACGCGGTCCGACGCCAAGTTCGACGTGGACGGCGCCCTCTTCACGCTCACGACCTACGCCGAGGTGGCGCGGGGCCTGGGCGACGCGCGCTGCCTGGTGGACGGGGAGGGCGTCACCCTCGGACGCAGCCCCCGCTTCCACGGCCAGCACATCGCGGTGCCGCGCGCGGGGGTGGCCGTGCACATCAACGCCTTCAACTTCCCGGCCTGGGGCCTGGCCGAGAAGGCGGCCACCGCCCTCCTCGCGGGCATGCCCGTGCTCAGCAAGCCCGCCACCAGCTCGGCCATGGTCGCCCATCGCATCCTGGAGGTGCTGGTGGAGAAGGCCGCCCTCCCCGAGGGCGCCCTGTCCCTGCTCGTGGGCAGCCCGCGCGGGCTGGTGGAGCTGCTCGCGGGCCAGGACGTGGTGGCCTTCACCGGCTCGGGGGACACGGGGGCCAAGATCCGCGCCCTGCCCAACGTGATCCGCGACAGCATCCGCGTGAACGTGGAGGCCGACTCCCTCAACGCGGCCGTGCTCGGCCCCGACGTGGAGGCGGGCAGCGAGACCTACGACTTCTACCTGAAGGACGTGCTGCGGGACATGACGCAGAAGGCGGGGCAGAAGTGCACGGCCATCCGCCGGGTGCTGGTGCCGGCCGCCCTCGCCGACCGCGTGCGCGACGACCTCGTGGACCGGCTGGCCTCGGTGACGGTGGGAAACCCCGCCCAGGACGGGGTGCGCATGGGGCCGGTGGCCACCGCCGCCCAGAAGCAGGACGTGCGCGAGGGCATCGACCTCCTCGCGCGCGACGGGCGACTGGTCTTCGGCAGCGCCGAGCTGCGGCCGGTGGGCGCGCCGGAGGGCAAGGGTTTCTTCGTGGGCCCCGTGCTCCTCGAGGTGGAGCCCGGGGCGGAGGCGCCGTCGGTGCACGGGCGCGAGGTCTTCGGCCCCGTGGCCACGGTGGTCCCCTACGACGGGAGACCTGCCTCGGCGGTGGAGCTGGTGGCGCGCGGCGGGGGCGGCCTGGTGTCGTCCATCTACTCGGAGGACACGGGCTTCGTCTCCGAGCTGGCCCTGGGCCTGGCTCCCCACCACGGCCGCCTCTTCCTGGGCAGCGCGAAGATCGCCGAGCTGTCGCCCGGACCCGGCACCGTCCTGCCCCTGCTCGTCCACGGCGGGCCCGGACGCGCAGGGGGCGGCGAGGAGCTGGGCGGGCTGCGCGGGATGTCGCACTACATGCAGCGGGTGGCGCTGGAGGGGGCGCGCCCCGTCATCGAGCGCATCACGGGCACGCGGGGCGAGCCGGCATGAGCGCCCCGCGCGTTCCCGAAGAGGCGGCGGCGGCCGTGGTCCGCGACCTCGCGGGAGAGGAGCACCCCCTGCGCGCGCTCTGGTCGGAGCGGCCGGCGGTGCTCGTCTTCCTCCGCCACTTCGGCTGACTCTTCTGCCGCGAGCAGGCGGTGCAGTTGCACCGCGAGCGGGGGCGCATCGAGGCGGCGGGGGCGCGTCTCGTCTTCGTGGGGAACGGGAACCGCCACTTCGCGGCCGCCTTCCGGGACGAGCTGCGGCTCGACGAGCCCATCTACGTGGACACCGGTCGCGAGGCCTACGCCGCCCTGGGCATGAAGCGGGGGGTGGCCTCCACCCTCCTGGCCCCCGGCACCTGGAAGGCGGGTGTGCGCGCGATGCGCGGAGGCTTCCGCCAGAAGCGCGTGCAGGGCGATGCCTGGCAGCTGGGGGGCGTGCTCGTGGTGCGGACGGGGGGCGAGGTGGCGTTCCGCCACCTGAGCGCGTCCGCGGGCGACCATCCCCCGGTGTCGGACGTGCTGGCCGCCCTCAACGCCTGAGGGCGGCGGCGGTACCATGACGCCGTGCTGAGCCTGCGCCCGGCCACGCGCGAGGACGTTCCCCTCGTCGTCCAGTTCATCCGCGACCTGGCGGAGTACGAGAAGGAGCCCGCGTCCGCGCGGGCCACGGAGGGAGACCTGCTCCGCGACGGCTTCGGGGAGCGGCCGCTCTTCCACGTCGTCATCGCGGACTGGGAGGGCGCGCCCGCCGGCTTCGCCTTCTACTTCTTCACGTATTCCACGTGGGAGGGCCGCGCCGTCCTCTACCTGGAGGACCTGTTCGTGCGCCCGGCCTTCCGCGGCCGGGGCATCGGCCAGGCCCTTCTCCGCCACCTCGCCGGAATCGCGGTGGAGCGCGGCTGCGGCCGCTTCGTGTGGCAGGTGCTCGACTGGAACGAGCCCGCCCTGGTCTTCTACGAGTCGCTGGGCGCGCGCGTGATGAAGGAGTGGCTCACGATGCGCGTCGACGGCGAGGCGCTGCGGCGGCTCGCGGCGGGCGCTTCGTGAGCTTCCGGTCCACGCTCTGCCAGAGGTACCAGCAGGCGATGGTGCGGTGGGGCCGCCACGCCTCCGCCTTCCTCCGCATCCAGTCCGCCTTGGGCAGCGCGCGCAACCGGTACGCGCCCTGCATGGCCTTGCGGATCCCGTAGTCGTCCACGGGCAGCACGTCGGGGCGGCCCAGCCGGAACATGAGGAACATCTCGGCCGTCCAGCGCCCGATGCCCCTCACCGAGCTGAGGGCCTCGATCACCGCCTCGTCGTCGAGGCGGTGGAGGCGGCGCAGCACACCCTCCTCCGCCTTCCGGCAGAGGTCGCGCAGGTAGGAGATCTTCTGCCGCGAGAGGCCCACCGCGCGCAGGGTCTCGTCGCTCAGCGCGCTCACTTCCCGCGGGCGGGGGTGGCGCCGTCCCGCCGCCTCCTGCAGCCGGCGCAGGATGGCGGCGGCGGCGAAGCCGCTGATCTGCTGGTAGCAGATCGAGGAGACGAGCGCGGAGAAAGGGGGCACGCGCCCGTGCAGGCGGTAGCGGCAGGGACCGACGGCCGCCATCACGCGGGCCAGGACGGGATCGGCACGGCGCAGATGGGCCACGGCGCGGGCGGTCATGGGCCACATGGTAGCGTCCCGCCGGTGCGGCGCCGTCCCGCCTCCGCCCTTGGCCGGCGCGCGGCGAACGGCACTAAGCTCTAGCCCATGGAGATCGAGGACCGGGTCCGCGCCCTGCGCAAGGTGGAGCTGCACCAGCACGTGGACGGCTCCATCCCCGCCGAGGTCACCTGGGAGCTGATGCGCCACTACCGGCTCAACCCGGTGGAGACGCTCGAGGAGATGCGGCGCCGGCTGGAGATCCAGGCCGACGAGGAGGGCTCGCTCCTCGCCTACCTCGACAAGATGCACTACCCGCTGTGGATCACGCAGTTCTACGAGAACGTGAGCCGCGTGACGGAGGCCATCGTGGACGAGGCGGCGGCGGCGGGGGTGGGCACCCTCGAGCTGCGCTACTCCCCCGTGATCCACACCTTCGCCGGCCTCACCCCGCGCCAGTCGATCCGCGCCGTCCTCTCCGGCATGAACCACGGGCGCCGGCGCCACCCGGAGATGAAGCTGGGGCTGATCGTCATCGCCATGCGCCAGCACGGCCCCCACATCGCCAAGATCCTGGCCCGCCAGGCCATCGCCGAGGCGCAGCACCTCCACGCGCGCACGGGGGTGGTGGGATTCGACATCGCCGGCCCGGAGCGGGGCAACCCGCCGCGCCTCTTCAAGAGCAGCTACGACATCGCGCGCCTGGGCCGCCTCGGGCTCACCGCGCACGCGGGAGAGGACGCTCCCAGCGACTACGTGTGGCAGGCCGTGGACGGCCTGGGGGCCACGCGCATCGGCCACGGCTGCGCGGCCGCCGGCGACCCCGAGCTGCTGCGCCGGCTGGCCCGCGACCGCATCGTGGTCGAGTGCTGCCTGAGCAGCAACGAGCACACGGGGGCGGTGAAGCGGGGCGCGCGCCATCCCATCCACGCCTTCCTGGAGGCGGGAGTGCCCGTGGCCATCTGCTGCGACAACACCACCGTCTCGCGCACCGACCAGCAGGCGGAGAGCGTGCGCGTGGCGCGCGAGATCGGCTTCGACACCGTGGCGCGGATCCACGAGGCGGCGGACGCCTTCAGCTTCATCCGCCCCGAGACCGCCCTCCAGGACGCCGAGCACGACCTCTGAGCGCGCGCGCCGGCGCCTGCTGGCCGTGGCCGGGGCCGCGGCCCTGGCCTACTTCGCGGCCCATGCCCTGGGCTTCGAGGCCCTGCGCGTGGCGGTCAAGCCCGTGCCCGCGCTCTGCCTGGCCGCCGGCGTCGCGCTCGGTCGGGGGCCGGTGGCGCGCCTGGTGGCCCTCGGCCTCGGTCTGAGCGCGGCGGCCGACGCCGCCATCGAATGGTCGTTCGTGGCCGGGCTCGCCCTCTTCCTGCTCGCCCACCTGCTGTACGCGGCCGGCTTCACGGCGGGCGAGCCCCGCCTGCGCGCGGCGCGCCTGCTGCCCTTCGCCGCCTACGGCCTCGGCATGTACGCCTGGCTCCTCCCCCGCCTGGGCGCGCTCCGCCTGCCCGTCGCCCTCTACGTGGCCGCCATCGTGGCCATGATGTGGCGCGCCGCCGCCCGCGGAGAGAAGGCCGGCCTGGCCGGCGCCGTCCTCTTCGCGCTGAGCGACACCCTCATCGCCCTCGACCGGTTCGTATCCCCTCTGCCGGGAGCGCGCTACGCGATCATGGTCCTCTACTGGGCGGGCCAGCTGGGCATTGCCTGGTCCGCTATCCTCGCGGGGGGGCGGAGAGCGCAGGCATGAGGGCATTCGCGGTCGTTTCCCTTTTCCTGGCGTGCGCTGCGCCGGGCTGGGCGCAGGTGCCGGCCCCCGACCCCGAGCGCCGCCACGACCGCGACACCATCGAACGGCAGATGGAGGACTTCGAGTGGCGCAAGGCGCGCGACCGGCGCGACCTCTTGCGGCCCCTGGCCACCCGCCGCTTCGTGGACGCCGTGGAGCGGTTCGCGCCCGCGGCCACGCCGGCCGCCCTGCACGCCACCTGGGGCGAGTTCCTCTCGGGAACCGGGGAGTACTTCGTGGCCGTGGCCCTGAGCCACGACGTGGACCTGGCGTTCCACGCCGGCCGCGCGTGCCAGGTCTTCGGCGAGGTGCGGGACGCGACGGGGCGGCGCGTGCTGGGCTTCGAGACCAAGAGCACCGTGAGCGTGACCGGCAACCAGGCCCACCTCGAGGTCGCCCTTCCCCTGCCCGCGGGGGCATACACCGCCGTGCTGGGGGTGGCCCTCGGGCGCAACGATCCCGTGCTCATGACCCGGGTCCTCCTCCAGCCCGCCGCCATCGCGCCCGGCGCCTTCGAGGTCTCGCGCCTGTTCGTCTCCGGCGACGTCTACCCCATGCCGGAACCGCAGGTACCAGACGAGCCCTTCGCTTTCGGGAGCATCAAGGTGGTGCCGCGCGGCGACCGCACCTTCTCCTCCAGCGAAGAGCCCTGGCTGTTCGTGGTCGTGCGGAACCCCCCCGCCGCCGCGGGCGCGCCGCAGCTGGGGGCGCGCGTGCTCCTGGAGGGCCCCTCGGGGCCGAGGACCTTCGCGGTGGCGGACGTGACTCCCCTGCGCCTCAGGGGTTTCGAGAACCACTGGGGCCTGGGGGTGCCCCTGCGCCTGGCCGGCTTCGCTTCGGGCGACTACGTGGCCACCCTCGAGCTGGTGGAGCGGGGCAGCGGGCAGGCCCTCAGCCGCCAGGCCGCCTTCGCCGTGCGCTGAGGGTCTAGGAGTAGAAGTTGCGCGGCCAGGCGTGGCCGCGCAGCGCCTCGCGCAGGGCGGGCGAGAGCCGGCGCCCGTCGGACACCGCCGCGTTGGCCTCCACGGAGCGCACGCTGCGCATGCCGGGGATGACCGTGGAGACCGCCTCGTGGTCGAGGCAGAAGCGCAGGGCGAGCTCGGCCAGCGTGCGCGCCTCGCCGTCCAGCAGCGCGGCCAGCCTCTGCACGCGCTCGTGCACGGCCTGCTTGCGGTCGCCGCGGAAGTACTGGTTGCGCCAGTCCCCCTCCGGGAAGCGCGTCTCCGGGGTGATGGCGCCGGTGAGCGCGCCCTCGTCGAAGGGGACGCGCGCCAGCACCCCCACGTCGTGCTGCCGGCAGGCGGGGAACAGCTCCGCCTCCGGGCTCTGGTCGAAGATGTTGTAGATCACCTGCACCGCGTCGAAGAGGCCCGAGGCCACCGCGCGCAGCGCGGTCTCCGGCGCGTGGTCGTTCACGCTCACGCCCAGGTGCCGCACCTTGCCCTGCTCCTTCAGCTCGAGGAGGGCCTCCCGCCAGCCGCCCCCCTCGTCCAGGTAGTCGTCCCGCCAGGTGTGGAGCTGCAGGAGGTCGATCGTCTCCACCCCGAGGTTCCACAGGCTCTTCTCCGCGCAGCTGGTGATGTGCTCAGGGGGGAAGCACTCCGACACGGGCACGCCCCGCTGCGCCGGCCACACGCGGTTGCGGGGCGGGACCTTGGTGGCCACGTAGATGCGCTCGGAACGCTGGCGCACGACCTGCCCCACCAGCTTCTCGCTGTGGCCCATGCCGTAGCCCAGGGCGGTGTCGATGAAGTCGACGCCGAGGTCGATGGCCCGGTTGAGCGCGCGGAGGCTCTCGTCGTCGCGGGCTCCGATCCACATGGTGCCCCCGATGCCCCAGGCGCCGTAGCCGACCTCGGAGACGGCGACGCCGGTGCGGCCGAGGCGGCGGGTCTGCACGCGGTCAAGCCAGGAGGAGCAGTTCGCGCTGGATGTCGCCCGTGACCTCGGCCGCGTCCTCGCCCACGTACATGTCGATCTCGCTGCGGACGCCGAACTCGGGCAGGTAGATGCCGGGCTCGATGGAGAAGCAGACGCCGGGGATGATGCGGCGCTGGTCGCGCGTCTCGAGGTTGTCGATGTTCACGCCGTTGCCGTGCACCTCGTAGCCGATGGAGTGTCCGGTGCGGTGGAGGAAGTACTCGCCGTAGCCGCGCTCCTCGATGTGCGCGCGCGAGACGTCGTCCACCTCGTAGCCGTGTATGGCGCGTCCGGACGACACCGCCTCCGTCACGAAGGCCACCGCGGCGTCGCGCGCGCCCCGCACCGTCTCCCAGACCTCGCGCATGCGCGCGGGGACGTCCTGGCCGCAGTAGGCCATCCAGGTGGCGTCGTAGTAGACGGCGCGCGGGTCCCCCGCCACCTTGGCCCAGAGGTCGATGAGCACGAGGTCGCCCTTCTTGATTTCGCGGTCGTCCTTCCCCGCCTGGGTCTCGAAGTGCGGGTCGGAGGCGTGCTCGTTGACGGCCACGATGCAGGGGTGGTCGGCGTGCAGGCCGGAGGCGTCGAACCGTCCCTGGATGAAGGCCTGCACCTCGCTCTCACGGATCGGCGCCCCCGCCGCCAGCCGCTCGCGGATGAGGGCGAAGCCCGCGTCCTTGGCCTCCAGGGTCAGGCGTGCGGCGCGGTCGTGCAGCTCCTTCTGCTCCCCGGTCCACACCGACTCGAAGCGCTGCACGAGGTCGGCGGAGCTGACCACCTCCGGCCCCGCCGCCCGCACCATCTCCACGGTGCCCGCGTCCACCCGGCCCACGTAGGGGATGGCGGCGCCGGGGCTGTACTCCATGGCCACGCGCTTCATCCCGGCCAGGGACTCGCGCAGCCGCTGCTCCAGCTCCTTCCACGACCGGTAGAGCACCGGGCGGCCGGCCGCGCCCCGGAGGGCGTTGGGCTCGATGACGTGGAGGATGGCGGTGGGCTCGCCCTGGCGCGGGAGCAGGTAGAACCAGCGCCGCGTTCCGATCTGGTGGGAGTCGAACCCGATGAGGCTGCGCGCGATGGGGTTGCTGCCCCGGAAGTCGTAGAGCAGCCAGCCGTCCAGGTCCTGCTCGGCCAGGGCCCGCTGGATGGCGGGGACGTCCATCAGCTCTTCCGGCTGTTGAGCTTGGCCAGCAGGCGCAGGAACTCGAGGTAGAGCCAGACCAGGGTCACCAGCAGGCCGAAGGCCCCTACCCACTCCATGTACTTCGGCGCCCCCAGGGTGGAGCCGCGCTCGATGAAGTCGAAGTCCAGCACCAGGTTCAGCGCGGCGATGGTCACCACGAAGAGGCTGAAGCCGATGCCGATGAGCCCGGAGTCGTGGATGTAGGGGATGTTCTTGCCGAAGAGCCGCAGCACGAAGGAGACGAGGTAGATGAGGCCGATGGCCCCCGTGGCCGCGAAGATGCCCAGCTTGAAGTTCTCGGTGGCACGGATGAGGCCCGACTTGTAGGCCAGGAGCAGCGCGCCCAGGGTGCCGAAGGTGAGGGCCACCGCGTTGATGACGATGCCGGGGAACTGCGCCTCGTAGATGGCCGAGATGCCTCCGAGGGCCAGGCCCTGGCAGGCCGCGTACACGGGGGTCAGGAAGGGCGCCCAGACCTTCTTGAAGGCGATGACGAGGGCACAGACCAGTCCCAGGATGAGGCCCCCGATCATGGCCAGCGACGCGAAGGGCGTGCCCACCTGGCCCCAGGTGAAGGCGGCGAAGAGGAGGAGGATGAGCAGGGAGATGCCGGTCTTGTTGACCGTGCCGGGAAGGGTCATGGCCGCTTCGCCGGCCACCCGGGGTACGGACGAGAAAGTGTCCGCGCGCAGCGCGGGGTTACCGCTCTTGAACATCGCCATCGTTCAAAACCTCCGTCGTCGGAATATATACAGCGCGCGCGCGCCGCGCTACTCCGCGGTTGACGGCCGGCGGCCCCGCCACTAGCGTGGGGCGGTGAGCGCCGCCGGCCACGAGACCGCCGCCGTCGCGGCCTGCCGCGTGTGCGCGCAGCGCGTGCCCGCGCTGCGCGCGGTGAAGGGGGCGGTGGCGGAGGCGGTGGCCGCCAACACCCCGGGGTGGTCGGTCGAGCACGGCGCGTGCGCCGAGTGCGTGGCGCGCTTCGAGGCGGCCATCGCCTACCTGCGGCAGCACGAGGGCGAGTGGGACCCCGGGCAGATCCTGCCCACCCCGGTGCGGCTCGGCGCCCAGGACCGCTACCGCGGCCGCGGCGTCACCATCGCCTTCCTGGACGCGGGCTTCTTCGCCCACCCCGACCTCGTGCAGCCGAAGGACCGCATCCTCCGCTACGTGGACGTGACGGGAGGGCGCGCGCGCCGCGCCGACCTCGACCGGCCCGACGACGCGAGCTGGCACGGGATGATGACGTCGGTGGTGGCCTGCGGGAACGGGCGCCTCTCGCGCGGCCTCTACCGGGGCCTGGCCTCCGAGGCCCGCCTGGTCCTGGTCAAGGTGGGCACGCCGCGCCGCATCCGCCACGACGACATCGCGCGTGGCCTGGACTGGGTGCTGCGGAACCGCAGGCGCCACGGCATCCGCGTGGTGAACGTGAGCTGCGGCGGCGACTACGAGGCCTCCTATCTCACGGACGAGCTCTCCCAGGCGGCGGAGGCCCTCACCCGTGCGGGCGTCCTCGTGTGCGCGGCGGTTGGGAACCAGGGCCACCTGCCCCACCATCCGGTGCTGCCCCCCGCCTCCGCTCCGTCCGTGCTCGCCGTGGGCGCGCTGGACGACCGCAACCGGCTGGCCTTCGCGCAGTACGCGATGTACCACTCCAGCTACGGGCCGACGGTGGATGCGCTGCAGAAGCCGGAGGTGGTCGCGCCGGGGATCTGGGTGGCGGCACCCATCCTGCCCGGCACGCCCACGCAGGCGCAGGCGGCCCTCCTGGCCGGCGTGCCGGAGGTCGCCGACGACGGGCTGCCCGCGCTCCTCGCGCGCGCGCGCGGCGTGGATCCCGAGTTGGAGGCACTCGCCGGCCATCCCCCGCTGCTGCGCGAGCGCGCGCGCACCAAGCGCGCCGAGGGCAACGTCATCTCCGCCCACTACAAGCACGTCGACGGCAGCAGCTTCGCCGCGCCCATCGTGGCTTCCGTGGCCGCGCAGATGATCGAGGCCAACCCCGCACTCACCCCGGCCCACCTGCGGCGCCTCCTGGTGTCCACCGCGCGGCGCATACCGGACATGGCCCCCGACCGCCAGGGATGGGGCGCCGTCGCTCCGGAGAAGGCGGTGCAGGCGGCGGTGGATGCGCGCCGCCGCCCCGGCGCCCGTGATCCGCACCGCCCGCGCTGAAACACCGCACGTGCGTCTTCCGCGGCGGAGCGCTCTCCCTCGCTGCGTCGCCGAGGGATCGACGCCCGAGGCGGCGCCTCGAGACGCCCGGCGCGGAGCGAGGACGCTACGGGGCGTTTTCCGCAGCGGAGGCTCTCCTCTGCCGCCGAGCTCCGACTCCCCGTCGGAGCGAGGCGCCTGACGAGGTCAGGGCCGGAGCGAGGACGCAATAAAACGAAAGGGGCGCCTGATCGGCGCCCCTTTCACGGCTGAAGGAGAGTCCCCTGTTAGGGGGGGTAGGGTGTGTTCAGCGGGCTATTGAAGCGGTTGGATGTGCCATGAGGAATGCGGCATGAGTAATGGCCTTCTGACCTCTGAGACGAAGCAATCCACATGCCTGTTTCACGCAGGTTGTGAATTGATGTCAATCTCCTGCCCGTCAAGCGTTTAGCGGCGGACCCGTCCCTCCGCTGGTGTCGCTTTCAGGACAGGGGTGTGCCCAAAGGCACGCACTGCCGTGGTCAGTGCCCGCGCGTCCCCCGGGGCAGCGCCGCCCACTCCCGGGCGCAGACGTGACAGAGGAAGTCATAGCCCGAGAAGATGTCGTACACCTGGAGGCAATCCGCGCACGCGAAACGTTCACAGATGTCGCACTGGAGGAACGCGTCGTGGTGGACCATCTCCTCTCCCCGCCGATACGAGAGAAGCCCCTTGCTCGCCGGCCGGTGGCAGGACTGGCAGGAAGGGAGGGCGGACATGTCCAAAGGGGGTGTGGCGACATGCTAGCACATGCCCGGAAGGCGGGCCGGCCCGGAGCCGTAGTTCATGCAGGCTGCCCGCTCGGGCGCGCGTGGAGCACGTAGTTATAATGAACGTGCGGACCCGACGCGTCCCCCACGGCGGCGTAACGACCGCGGGCGGCGCGTCTTGCTGGCTCTGTGGAGATCGATTCCGATGAGAACGATGGTCGCCGTCGCAGCTCTCCTCGGCCTGGCCGCGCCCGCCGTCGCCGACAAGCGGGTGGACGATGCCGTGGCGCGCGCCGAATCACAGCTTCAGAAGGGCAAGCCCGAGGAAGCGCTCAAGACCATGGAGAAGGCGGTCTCCCAGCAGCCCACGAGCGCCGATGCGCACGCGGGTCTGGCCCGCGTGCAGGCGCGCGCGGGCAAGCTCGAAGAGGCCGTGGCCAGCGCACGCAAGGCCACCGACCTCAGCGCCAGCGCCGAGCCCGCGGCACGCGCGGCCGCGTTCTCCACGCTGTCGGGCCTCGAGATCGTGCACGGCGCCTCCGGCGACGCGGTGGCCCATGCCCAGGAGGCGGTGAAGGCGCAGGAGTCGGCGGCCACCCTTTCGGCGCTCGCCGTGGCCCAGGCGCGCAGCCGGGACGCGGCGGCCGTGGCCACCGCGGAGAGGGCGGTGCAGATGGGCGCCTCCTCCGCGGCCGCCCACGCCGCCCTGGGCGAGGCCCAGCTCTCGGCGGGGCGCAGCCAGGAGGCGGCGGACGCCTTCCGCAAGGCGCTCACCCTCGATCCCGCCTCCACGGCGGCGCGCGTCGGCCTGGCCAGCTCCCTCCTCGCCGCGGGCAAGGCGGCGGAAGCGGAGGCCGAGGCGCGCAAGGCCAGCGACGCCGACCCCAACAGCGGCGAGGCCTTCGCCGTGCTCGGGGCCGCCATCTACGCGAAGGACACCAACCAGTGGGGGGACGCCATCGCGCAGGCCCAGCAGGGAGCCTTCCTCAATCCCAAGAACCCGATGGTGCAGACGGCAGTCGGACGCCTGTTCGACGCGGCGGGGAACCTCGACCAGGCGGCCAGCGCCTACAAGCGCGCGCTGCAGGCCGACCCCCGTTACGGGCCGGCCCGCGTGGCCCTGGTGCAGGCGCAGGTGCGGCGCGGCGATCCCGCCTCCGCCCTGGTGGAGGTGCAGAAGCTGGCGCAGGAGATGCCCAACAACGCCGAGGTGAACCTCCAGCTCGGCGAGCTGCTCCTGCGCAAGGGGGACACGGTGGCGGCGGTGGAGCCATTGGAGAAGGCGGTGGCCGGGCTCCCCGGCAACGCCAGCGCGCACGCCTACCTCGGGCGCGCCTACCTCTTCACCGGCCAGCGGGACGACGCGCTGGGCGCCTACCGCAAGGCGGTGGAGCTGGCCCCGAACAACCTCGCCAACCGCAGCACCTACGGCCTGCTCCTGGGGATGAACAAGCAGTACGACGCGGGCATCACGGAGCTCAAGAAGGTGGTGGGCAGCCCCGGGTACAAGGACACCGAGGGCTACACCAACCTCGGCTGGATCTACCGCAACATGGAGCCCAGCAACGCCGCGGAAGCCGTCAAGGCCTACAAGAAGGCCCTCGAGCTCGACCCCAAGAACGCGCAGGCCGCCCTCGGCCTGGGCTGGTCGCACTCCTACGAGAAGCAGCACGACGAGGGCATCGCCGCCTTCCACAAGGCGCTGGTGCTCGATCCCAAGACGGCGGGGGAGGCCTACAACGGCATCGCCTGGGCCCACTTCTTCAAGAAGGACATGACCCAGGCCAAGGCCAGCGCGGAGAAGGCCAAGGCGGAAGGCCGCAACGTGACCGCGCTGCTCACCAACATCGACCGCTTCGAGAAGGGGCAGGCCGCGGAGGCGGAGGCGGAGGCGGCGCGCTCCTTCCGCCAGGAGCAGCGCGCCGACGAGGGCGGGGGCATGGGCGAAGCCAGCCGCAACCTGATGAAGGGCGCGCCCGCCGCCCGCCGTACGGCGGCGCGGGAGCTGGCGCGCCACGGCTCGGGGGCCGTGCCCTTCCTGATCTACGCCGCCGTCAACGACCGCGACTTCGGCGTGCGCCAGGAGGCGCTGGGCGCCCTGGGGTCGATGGGCGGAGCGGCGCGCGGACAGTGCGCGCAGATCAAGCAGATCGCGGCCGGCAACCCCTACGACCAGACGGTCATGGAGAAGGAGCAGATGCAGCGCATGGTGGCCTACGAGGACGTGCGCCGCGCCGCGCGCGCGGCCGCCGCCAAGCTCGGCTGCAACTGACCCGGTCCACCACGCTGGGCCCCAGGAGTCGCACGGTTCGCGGGCCTGCTCCCTCCTGAGGTGACGGGAGCGGTCCTCGGCCTGCTGCTGGCGGCCGCGGCGCCGGGGCTGCAGGTCTTCTTCGACGCCGCCTCCCCCGACGAGAAGCGCGCGCGGCCGGCCCTCGAAGAGCTGGCCCGCTCCTGGCAGGACGGCTACACGCCGCTGCTGGTGGACCTCGCGCGCTTCCTGCCGATCCCGCGCCGCGGCACGGCGGGAGCGGAGGGGGGCCAGCCGGACCTGGAGAACGACGCCGACGACCCCCTGGAGGGGAGGTTCGAAGGCGAGGTCGAGGTGGCCGACTCGCCGCGGGCGCGGGCACGCGAGCGCCTGGTGCGCTTCCTGGAGAAGCAGACCCGCCAGTCGTTCGGCCACGACCTCCGGCGCTGGCGCCGCTGGATGTGGTCGCGGCCCGAGCAGCCCCACCCCGAGTACGCGGCCTTCAAGGCCGCGCTCTACGGCCAGGTGGACCCGCGCTTCTCCACCTTCTTCGGAGCGGCGACCCCGCCCGCCATCCGCCTCGACGAGGTGGACTGGGGGGGCGTGCCCGTCAACGGCATCCCTCCCCTCGACCGCCCGGCGACGGTGCCGGCGCACGCCGCCGCCTACCTGAAGGACGACCACGTGGTCTTCGGCGTGGCGCTGGGCGGGGAGGCGCGGGCCTACCCGCGGCGCATCCTCGCCTGGCACGAGCTGGTGCGCGACACGCTGGGCGGCACGCCGCTGGTCCTCGTCTATTGCCCGCTGTGCGGGACGGCCATCCCCTACGAGAGCACGGTGGCGGGGCGGCCTCTCACCTTCGGCACCAGCGGCCTGCTCTACCGCTCCAACAAGCTGCTCTTCGACGAGGAGACGAAGAGCCTGTGGTCCACGCTGGAAGGCCGGCCCGTGATGGGGCCCCTGGCCGGCGCCACCCTGGAGCTGGTGGCCCGCCCCGTCGTCACCACGACGTGGAAGGAGTGGCGCTCCGCCCACCCGGCGACCACGGTGCTCTCGCTGGAGACCGGCCACCAGCGGAACTACGCGGAGGGCGCGGCCTACCGCGAGTACCTGTCCACCGACCGCCTGATGTTCGCCGTCCCCCAGGACGACGCGCGCTTGAAGAACAAGGCCGAGGTGCTGGGGATCCGCCTCCGCCCGCTGGGCACGCCGCCGGGGACGCCACGCCGCGCGCTCGCCCTCTCCGTGGACCTGCTGCGCCGGCAGCCCCTCCACCACGTGACGCTGGCCGGGCACCGGCTCGTGGTGGTGACCACGCCCCGGGGCGCGAACCGCGTCTTCGCGGCGGGCGACGTGCGCTTCGCGCGCATCCTGGCGCCGGACCTGCTGGAGGACGCTTCCGGGCGCCGCTGGCAGCTCTCGGAGGCCGCGCTGCGGCTGGAGGGCGGAGGCGCCTCGCCGCTGCCCCGGGTGGCGGCGGCGCGCGCCTTCTGGTTCGGCTGGCGCGCCCAGTTCCCGGAGACGGAGCTGGTCAGGTAG
Source organism: Vicinamibacteria bacterium (assembly GCA_036556965.1). Classification (GTDB taxonomy): domain Bacteria; phylum Acidobacteriota; class Vicinamibacteria; order Fen-336; family Fen-336; genus DATBIO01. The sequence goes on along the minus strand of DATBIO010000325.1, from coordinate 30,926 downwards.
GCCGTTTCCAGAAGCCCGGAATCGCGCGGCCGCAGTCGGGACAGAGTCCGTCCGCTCCCACGCGCTGCTGCTGCACGCGGAAGCCGAACCGCTCGATGAGGAGCGCGCCGCAGCCCGGGCACCAGGTGTTCTCCCACCGCCCCACCGCGCCGGGGATGTTGCCGGCGTAGACGAAGCGCAGGCCCTCCTCCGTCCCGATCGCGCACGCCCTCAGCAGCGCCTCCACGCCCGTGTTGTGGTTGGCCGTCATCCGGTAGTCCTGGTGGAAGGCGGTGACGTGCCAGGGAATGTCCCGGGAGACGGAGGCCAGGAAGCGCGCGATGTCGCGCAGCTCCTCCTCGGAGTCGTTGAAGCCGGGCACCACCAGGGTCACGATCTCCACCCAGAACCCCATCTCGTGGAGGGCGCGCACGGTCCAGAGGACGCGCTCCAGCGTGCCGCCGAGCTCCCGGTAGTGGCGGTCGCGGAAGCTCTTGAGGTCCACCTTGTAGAGCGAGACCCAGGGCCGGATGTACTCGAGGACCTCGGGGGTGCCGTTGCCGTTGGACACGTAGGAGCAGACCAGCCCCGCCTCCTTCGCCTCCTTGAACACGGCCACCGCCCACTCGCTGGTGATGAGGGGCTCGTTGTAGGTGGAGGTGACGATGGGAGCCCCGTGCTTGAGGGCGAGGGAGACGAGCTGGGCGGGCGTGGTCTCGATGGGGGGGCTCACCGCGCTCGCGTCGCGCAGGGCCTGCGAGGTGACCCAGTTCTGGCAGTAGCCGCAGTGGAAGTCGCAGCCCAGCATGCCGAAGGAGAGGGCCTTGCTGCCGGGCAGGGCGTGGAAGAACGGCTTCTTCTCCACCGGGTCGACCTGCAGGCCCCCGACGTAGCCCCAGGGCACGCGCAGCACGCCGTCCTCGTTCCAGCGGACCTTGCACACGCCCCGCTGGCCGGGCGGGATGAGGCAGCGGTGGCCGCAGGCGAAGCAGCGTATGCGGCCCTGGGGCAGCCGCTCGACGAGCGTGCCCTCCGCGGTGTAGCGCGCGAGGACGTCGGCCAGCGGGGAGGTCGTGGCCGCCATGTGAGCTGCCTTCTCCATTGTAGGCCCCGGTCCCGGGGACCTTGTGGACCATTGGGCTCATGAGCGAACATAAGGCGAAAGTGACTCCCGGGGTTCCTGCTCCGAGCCTGGCCCGCCGGATGGGCGCCGACACCCTGTCCGAGCGCGGCGGCGTGCGTTATCGGCGCCTGGAGGCGCGGAGCCTCCTGAACCGCTGCGACGCCCCGCGCATGCCCTTCACCTGGACGGTCAACCCCTACCGCGGCTGCGCCATGGGATGCCGCTACTGCTATGCCACCTACACCCACGAGTTCATGGGCATCGCCACGCCGGAGGACTTCCACTCGCTCGTCTACTTCAAGTCCGGCGGCGAGGAAGAGACCGCGCGCCGGCTGGCCCGGGCGGTGAGGCGGGGGGAGCGGATCGCGCTCGGCACCGCCACCGACCCCTACCAGCCGGGGGAGGCGGAGTGGCGGGTCACGCGCGGCTTCCTGGAGAAGGTCGCGCGGCACCGGGGCGCGCGCCTGGGGATCACCACCAAGGGGGCGCTGGTGCTGCGCGACCTCGACCTCCTGCGGCGCATCGCGGCGCGCTCGGAGCTGTCCGTGCACGTCTCGCTGGCCACGCCCCACGCGGCGCTGGCGCGCCGGCTCGACCCGTGGGCTCCGCCCCCGGAGGTGCGGCTGGAGGTGATGCGGCGCCTGAGCGCGGCCGGCGTCGAGACCTGCCACGCCCTCGCCCCCATCCTGCCCGGGATCACGGACGCCGAGGCGGACCTGGACCTCCTGCTGCGGCGCGTGGCCGAGGCCGGCGTGCGCCGGCTGTTCGCCAACGTCCTCTTCCTGCGCTCGCCCACCAGGGAGAAGTTCCTGCGCTGGCTGGAGGCCGACTTCAAGCACCTGCGCGAGGCCTACGCCCGCGCCTACGCGGGCCGCGTGTACCTGCGCGGGTCCTACCGCGCCCGCGTGGAGGCGCTGGTGGACCGGCTGCGCCAGGCCCACGGCTTCCAGCCGCGGGGCGACGCGCGGGAGGAGCCCCGGCAGCTCCGCCTCTGGGAGTGACGCCGCGTCCTGTGGTATTCCTCGTGCGCGCGGGGGCGGCAGGGGAGGGACGATGGGCGAGGCCGTGCGCATCGACGCGAAGGGGAGCCTGGCCGTGCTGCGCCTCGAGAAGGCGCGCGCCAACGCCATCGACCCCGCGCTGGTGGAGGCGCTCATCGCGGCCGCGGCCGCCCTGGAAGCCGACGACGGCGTGCGGGGCGTGCTGCTCGCCTCCGCGCACCCCAAGGTGTTCTGCCCCGGGCTCGACCTCGTCACCCTGATCGAGTACGAGCGCCCGGCCATGCGCGCCTTCATGCTGCGCTTCGCGGAGATGGTCTGGGCCCTCTACGGCCTGCGCAAGCCGGTGGTGGCCGCGGTGAACGGGCACGCGGTGGCGGGAGGCTGCATCCTCGCCCTCACCGCCGACCTGCGCGTCCTGCGCCGCGGGGGCGCGCAGATCGGCCTGAACGAGGTGAAGATCGGGGTGCCGCTGCCCTGGTCGGTGGCCCTGCTCCTGCGCGCGAGCGTGCCCCCGCAGTCCTACGCCCCGGTGGCCCTCCTCGGGCGCAACTTCGGCGACGAGGAGGCCCTGGCCGCGGGGCTGGTGGACGACCTCGCCCATCCCGAGGGCTTCGAGGGCTTCTGCCTCGGCCGTCTCCAGGAGTTCGCGGACAAGGACCCCCACGCCTTCGCCGTGATCAAGGAGTACGGGCGCGCGGACACCCTGCGCGCGATGAGGGAGCGCGAGGAGCCCCTGCTCGAGGCCTGGCTCGACGGCTGGTTCGCGGAGCCCACGCGGGTCCGCCTGCGCGAGATGGTGGACTCGCTGACGAAGCCGCGGGCCTGAGCTCAGGACTCCTGGGAGTGCTCGCGGTGGCGCCGCCAGAGCCACCAGGCGATGGCGGCGGTGATGGCCAGGGAGACGAGCCCCAGCACGCTCTGCATCCTCTCCACCACCGCGCGCGCGCGCTCCCAGTTCATGCCCACCGCGGTGCCGATGGCCACCAGCACCGCGTACCAGATGGCGGAAGCCACCGCCGCCGGCAGCAGAGCGCGCAGCGGGGGCATGCCGACCAGCCCCGCGAAGGGCGTCACCGCCGCCCGCACCCCGGGCAGGAACCGGCTCAGGAAGATGCCCAGGACCCCGTGCCGCGCGTACGCCTTTTCCAGCGAGCGGATGGCGGCGGGCGGCACGAGGCGTCGCGGCCAGCCCGTCTCGAAGAAGGCGCGTCCCTTGGCGCGCGCGTAGTAGAACATCCCCGCCGCGCTCGCGGTGTTGGCCAGCCAGCACAGCGTCCCCAGCAGGGGGGCCGAGGTCACCCCGCGCTGGGACAGGAACGCGCCCAGCACCACCGCCACGTCGGCGGGCACGGGCGGGAAGACGTTCTCCACCGCGGAGAGCGCGACGAGGATGGCGTAGACGGCTCCGCCGGGGGCCGCGCTCACCCAGTCGATGAAGCGGTCGATCACGCGCGGAGCGCGTCGTGCACGAGGTGGGCCAGGGAACGGTAGGGGCGGCCCACCGCGCGCGACATGCCGATCTCGCAGGTGCGGCAGGTGGAGAACAGGCCCGCGCCCTCGCCGGCCAGGGCCCGCACCTCTTCGGCCTCGCGCGCCGTGGCGCTGGCCGTCAGCTCGGGCACCAGGAAGCCGCGGTCGCCCGCGAACCCGCAGCACTCCGCGGAGGCGGGCACCGCCACGCGCTCGGAGTGCGCGGAGGCCACGGCGAGGAGATCGGGGAGGCCGCCCATCTTCACCAGTGTACAAGTCGGATGCAGCACGGCCGTCCCCCGCCGGCGCGGAGGCTGCGGCCAGGCGGGGAGGACCTCGCGCGCCCAGAAGGAGGCGAAGTCCCAGGCGCGGAGGACGCGCCCCTCCTGCGCGAGGCGCGCCACGGCCTCCCCCAGGGTGCCCGCGCAGGGCGAGGCGTCCGTCACCACGGGGAGCCGCCCGCCGTCGCTGGCCGCCCACAGCGCGGCGCCCGCGCGCTCCGCGCAGAGCCCCGCCGCTTCCGGCAGCGAGCGGCTGCCGAAGGGCATCCCGCAGCAGAGGCCGGACAGGCCCTCGGGGTAGCGCACGCCGAAGCCGGCCGCCCCCAGCACCTCGACCATCGCGGCCGCCGTCGGTACCCCCTCCTCGCCAGGCAGGGGGCCCACGATGCGGGTGAGGCAGCTCGGGAAGTAGACGACCTCCCGGCGGCCCGGCGGCGCCGGCGGGCGCGGCAGCGCCGGGGCAGGACGGGGCAGGGCCAGCGAGGGAGGGAGCGAGGGCAGCAGGGTGGGCCAGGCGCGGTGGACGGCGGCGGAGGCGCGGTGGACGAGCCAGGCACCGCCGGGGAGCCCGCGCAGGGCGGAAGCGGCGCGCAACGAGCCGCGCGCGGCCGCCGCGACGAGGCGGAAGCGCCGGGCGGCGGCCAGGGCCAGGCGGCGCGACCGCGCCGACCGGGCGGCCCCGGCGAGCTCCTTCATCAGGGCGCCGGTGTCGATCTTGACCGGGCAGGAGGTGGCGCACATGGAGTCGCGCGCGCAGGTCAGGTCGCCCTCGTAGGCAAAGTCGCGGAGCAGGGAGGCCCGCCAGGCACGCGCCTCCCCGGTGTCGAGGGCGCCCAGGCGCACCGCCTCCCGCGTGGCCACGATGCGCTGGCGGGGGCTCAGGGTGAGGGTCCGCGAGGGGCAGCGCGGCTCGCAGAAGCCGCACTCGATGCAGCGGTCGGCGGTGGGCGAGATGGCGGGCATGGGCTTCAGGTTCCGCAGGTGGAGGAGGGGGTCGTCGCTGAGGACGACGTCTGGGTTCAGCAGGCCCTCCGGGTCCAGCAGGTCCTTCACCCGGCGCATCACCTCGTACCCGCGGTCGCCCCACTCCTGCCGCACGAAGGCCGCCATGTTCCGGCCCGAGCCGTGCTCGGCCTTCAGGGAGCCGTCGTACGTGCCCACCACGAGGTCGGCCAGGGCCTGCATGAAGTCGCCGTAGCGGGCGACGGTCTCCGCGCTCTCGAAGTCCCCGGCGAAGGCCACGTGCAGGTTCCCGTCCTTGGCGTGGCCGAAGACGATGGCCTCGGGAAAGCCGTGGGCGTCGAACAGGAGGCGGAGGTCCGCGATGCACTCGGCCAGGCGCTCCACGGGCACCGCCACGTCCTCCATGAGCACGGCGGTGCCCGGCGGGCGCAGGGCGCCCACGGAGGGATAGAGTCCGCGCCGCAGGCGCCAGTGCTCGTCGCGCGTGCGGGCGTCGGTGGCGAAGTCGGCGGGGGCGAGCAGGGTCCGGCCTCCCAGCGCCGCGCGTGCGCGCTCCACGGCCGCCGCCAGCGACTCCGGGTCGGCCTCCCGCAGCTCGACGAGGAGTGCGGCCGTGCGCGCGCCGAGGGGGAAGGGATAACGGCGCTCGGCCGCCTGCGAGCGCAGGGAGGACGCGTCCATGATCTCGAGGGCGGCCGCTCCCGCCGCGGCCAGCGGGGCTACCGCCGCCCCCGCGTCCACGAGGTCGGCGAAGAACAGGAGGGCGGTGGCGCGGGCGGGCGGCTCCGCCACCGTGCGCAGCGTCACGTCGGCCACGAAGCCCAGCGTGCCCTGGGAGCCCACCATCAGCCGGGCGAGGATCTGCGCCACCGGGTCGAAATCGAGGAAGGCGTTGAGGCTGTAGCCGGTGGTGTTCTTGCGCGCGAACCGGCGGCGGATGGTGGCTACCAGCTCCGCGTCGGCGCGGACCTCGTCGCGCAGCGCGGCCAGCGCCGCGTAGAGCGCGGGGCGCGCGCCGCGCAGCACCTCCTCCGCCTCGGGCGCCCGCGTGTCCACCACGGCGCCGTCGGCCAGCATCACGGTCATCCCCACCAGCGTGCGGTAGGCGTTCTGGCCGGTGCCGCACAGCATGCCCGAGGAGTTGTTGGCGACGATCCCTCCCATCATGGCGGCGTCGATGGAGGCGGGGTCGGGCCCCAGGCGCCGGCCGTGCGGCGCGAGCAGGCGGTTCAGCAGGCCGCCCACCACCCCCGGCTGCGTCCACACCTCGCTCCCGCCGGCGGAGATCGCGAAGCGGTTCCAGAAGGGGGCCAGCTCGACGAGCACGCCCTCCGTCACCGCCTGCCCGCTCAACGACGTGCCCGCGGTGCGGAAGGTGAGGCACCGCCGCTGCGCGCGGCACGCCTCGAGGAGGGCCCGCACCTCGGCGAGGTCGCGGGGCCGGACCACCGCCTCCGGGATCAACCGGTAGATGGAGGCGTCCACCGAGCGCACGAGGCGGTCGAGGGGGCGGGCGAGGACGCGCTCGGGACCCACGGCCAGGCCGAGGGCGTGGAGGAGGTCGGGCGAGGGGGCGCGGGGGACGCCCGCCACCGTCACTTCAGGGAGTGGCCGTCGACTGGTCGTCGGCCGTGGGCACGCGGAATCGGTAGACCGTTCCTCCGGCGTTCAGCGTCACCACCGCGCTGCGCCGCGCGCTGAGGCGGTCCCGCGTCGTGCCCGCGTCGTCGGTGGTGAGCACGCGGCCGTTGGAGAAGAGCGTGCCGCTGTCGGTGTGGAGCCGGACCTCGACGCCCGGGAAGGGAGCGCCACCACGCTTCCGGGCGCGCACCAGGATCTGGGCCTGCCCGCCGCCCGGCGGCAGTCGCTTGGGCTCCGACCACGCGGCCACCACGACCTCCTCCGGCGCCTTCTTGACCGTGAGGTTGGGGGGAGGCGTGGGGGCGGCTCCGGGCTTCTGGTCCGGGGGGAAGAGCGTCTTGCAGGCGGGAAGGGCCGCTACGAGCAGGGCGGGGCCCAGCAGCCGGTGCCGGAACGCCATGCGCCTATCCTATCGTGACGCGCCCGGGGAATAGCCGGCCCGGGGCCGGCGATGGAAGCAACGGCCGTGGGCGCGGGCCGCGGCAAGGAGGCGTCGATGTTCTCCCAGGTGCAGCGCGCCGCATCCCTCGGCCTCCGCGTGGCCGCCGCCCTGGCCTTCCTCCCCCCGCTGCTCACGCGGCTGGTGATCGGGCAGGCCTTCTTCCAGACGGGGCGCGGCAAGCTGCAGAACGTGGAGGGCGTGGTCTCGTTCTTCAGCGAGCTGGGGATCCCCTTCCCCGCCGCCAACGCCGCCTTCGTCTCGCGCCTCGAGTACTACGGCGGCCTGCTGCTCGTCGTCGGGCTGCTGACGCGCCTGGTGGCCACGGGGCTGCTCTCGACCATGGCCGTCGCCCTCCTCACCGCCGACCGCCCCGCCTTCCTCGACGCACTGCGCGGCGTGGGCGAGGGCGGGCTCACGGACGTGACGCCGGTCGTGTACGGGCTGTTCCTGCTCTGGCTGATCGTGGCCGGCCCCGGGGCGGTGAGCCTCGACGCGCTGGCGAGCCGCTGGTTGAAGCCGACGCCGGAGACGGTGGCGGATCCGCGAGCGGCCTAGTTCTCCGGGTATCCACGCGTCCACGACCGCGGCGGCGCCCGGCGGTCGGCCTAGTCGAGCTCGCCGTCCACGAACCAGCCGCCGCGCAGCCGGTCGCGGTAGATCCGGAACAGCCCGCCGCCCACCGCCACGTCCCATTCCTCCCGGCTCCAGGCGGCGTCCCACCAGTCTCCCGACGCGCGCCACGGCCCCGCGCGGTCGGTGACGGCGCCGCGGATTCCCGCGGCGGACACGAAGCAGGGCGCGCCGTCCTCGAGCGAGACGCGGGCCACGCGCGGCGGCCGGAAGGCGCGCAGGCAGAGGCGCGCCGCGGGCGGCGCCGACGGCCCCTTCCAGGCGCCGGGCGCGAAGGACCCCATCGCGAAGGCGCCCGGCCGGTGGGTGTCGATCAGCACCGGGGAGCCGCCGCGGCCGGCCTCCGTCCACTCCTGCAGGCGGGCCAGCGTCTCCGCCAGCCGCTCGGGGGAGGGCTGGGCGGGATCGAGCAGCGAGAACTGCACGGTCCGCGCGGGCGTCGGCTCCGCGCGCAGCGAGAAGGCGGCGATGGCGTCGCGCGGCGGCCGCGCCTCCAGGTCGAGGAGGAGCAGCGTGCGCCAGGTGCGCGGGTCGGCCGACGGCGCCGCCGGCTTCACGGTGCGGGCATGCGTGCCGCCGTCGGTGAGGCGCAGGATGAGGGCCACCTCCACCGCCCGGCGTCCCCGCGCGCGCAGCGCCTCGCACAGCGGCTCCAGCACGCGGGCCAGCAGGAAGGCCAGCGGCTCCAGCCCGTCCACCGGCCATTCCAGCTCCAGCGCGCAGGCGAACTCCTCCCGCCGCGGCACGGCCACCAGGGGCACCTCGTCCTCGCCCCGCGCCTGCCGGCGCAGCCGCGGGCCCTCCGCGCCCAGCCGCGCGAAGAGCCCGTCCGCGGGGAGGGCGGCCAGCTCCCCCAGCGTGCGCAGGCCCCAGCGGTGCAGGAGCGCGAGCAGCTCCGGCGGCAGTTCCAGCGCCTCCAGGGGCAGGGGCGCGAGGCGGCCGCGCTCGGCGCCCGTGGGCACCACGGTCAACCCGGGCAGGGAGCGCGCGAGGAGGCAGGCGGCCACGCGGCTGCCGGCCAGGGCCACCTGCGGGTCGAAGGCGCGTCCCGCGTCCAGCAGGGCCTCGCCCAGCGACACGGGGTCCGGCCAGGCGCGGGCCAGGCCGCGGAGGTCGAGGAGGACGGTGTCGCGGCCGCGGGGCTCCGCCCGCGGCGTGAACTCACGCGCGAGGCCGAGGAGCGTCTCCGGCGACGGGGGGACGACGGCGGCGTGCAGGGCCCCGAAGAGCACGGGCGCCGCCCCTCAAGCGGTCAGCTCGAACGACGCGGGGCGCGGCTGGAAGCGCCCCGCCCGCGCGCGCGCGCCCACGCCGCGCAGCAGCCGTCCCGGCCCCGGCGCGCCCGACCAGCGGGCCACGGACTCCCCGAGCGACAGGGCCACGCCCCCCGCGCTCGCCGCCACGTGCCCGGGCGCGAGCAGCACCAGCGCCACCGGCTGGTCCGCGAGCGCGCGCTGGAGACGCCGCCAGGTCGGGGCGGGCAGGCGCGCGCATTCGGCGTAAACGGCGGCCAGGTCGAGGACGACCACGTCGAACAGGCCGCTGCCGGCGAGGGTGTGCGCCGCGCTCACCACCCGCGGCAGCGCGCCACCACGGAGCCACAGCAGCCGGCCACCGTCCACCCCCGCCTCCGACGCCGAGCAGGGGTCGAAACAGTCGGCGGGGTCGATCCAGGCCGCCAGGGCGCCCGCGCGGGTGGCGCGGGCCACCAGGGTGGTGGCCACCCCCGTGCGTCCCGAGGACGCGGGTCCCACGATCTGCGACAGCTGCCCTCGCGGGAAGCCTCCGCCCAGGATCTCGTCCAGGAGCGGGATCCCAGAGGGCAAGGGCCGCGGCCGCAGGTCCTCCCCCCGCAGCGGCGGGGCCGCCGCCACCCGGAAGCGCGCGCGCAGCAGGTCCTCGAGTGCCGCCTTCACGGGCGCGGTCATGACTTTCGCTTTATTTTCGCCATTGGGCCCCCGCGCGTCAAGCCCGCAAAGCAAATCCTTTGGATTCAATCGCTAGTGTGCTAACGTGTAGTTCCGCAAGGCCCGGCGTTCGACCCGGGCGCCCTCCGCAACGGAGGGACGACGGAGGCAACTTTGGCAGCCAATCTCCAGGACGAGCAGCGACTCGCCCTTTTCATCGATTTCGAGAACATAGCCATCGGCGTGCGCGACGCGCACTACCGCAAGTTCGACGTGAACCTGGTCCTCGAGCGGCTCCTGGAAAAGGGCAAGCTCCTGGTCAAGAAGGCCTACGCGGACTGGAGCCGGTACTCGGACTACAAGCGGAGCTTCCACGAGGCGGCCATCGAGCTGATCGAGGTCCCCCAGAAGTCCGTGGGGGGCAAGAACTCCGCGGACATCAGGCTCGTCGTGGACGCCATGGACATGTCGTTCCAGAAGGAGCACATCAACTGCTTCGTGGTGGCCTCGGGGGACTCCGACTTCTCCCCCCTGGTCAGCAAGCTCAAGGAGAACAACAAGTACGTCATCGGCCTGGGGGTCAAGAACTCCACCTCGGACCTGCTGATGGAGAACTGCGACGAGTTCATCTTCTACGAGGACCTCGTGCGCGGCCAGCAGCGGCAGCTCCCCCACCTGGACAACCTGTCCGAGAAGCAGCAGGAGGTCATGGGGCTCCTGGTGGACGCGGTGCAGGCCCTCCAGCGCGAGAACAAGGAGGTGCTGTGGGGCTCCATGGTCAAGGAGACCATGAAGCGCAAGAAGCCCTCCTTCAACGAGACCTACTACGGCTTCCGCACGTTCAGCCACCTCCTCGAGGAGGCGCAGCGCAAGGGCGTCGTGACCCTGCGGCGCGACCAGAAGTCCGGCAGCTACGTGGTGGAGGACCTCGGCTCCGGCAGCGGCCGCACGGAGACCCCCCGCGCGGAAGTGCCGGCCCCGCCTGCCCCTCGTCCCCCCGAGCCGGTGGTGGCCGCCGCGGCTGCCTCCGGGGAGGAAGCGGCCAACGGCCGCGGGCCGCGGCGCCGCCGCAGCCGGACGCGGCGGCCCCGGGCCGCCGGGCCGGGCGCGCCTGCCGTCGAGGGCGCGGAAGGAGCCGTGGACGAGGAGAGGGAAGACGGCGCGGCGGAGCCCGGCCAGGGCGAGGAGACGGCCGAGCCGGCCTCCGCGCCGTCCTGGGAGGCGCCACCGGCCGCTCCCTCCTGGGAGCCGCCCCCGGCGCCTCCCGCCTGGGAGCCGGCGGGCGAGGCCCCGGCCGGCCAACCCGACACCGACGAGCCGCGCGCGGCGAGCCCCGAGCGGCCGTTCTCCCTCTTCTCCTGGATGCGCCGCGAGCCCGAGAAGCCGCGCGGCGGGGACGACTGAGGGCGGCCTAGCGCAGACGCCGCCGGCGCCGCGTGGCCGGCGCGCGCCGGATCTTGGCCCCCGCCCGCGCCGCGCGCACGCCCATCTTGCGTAGCTCGACCACGCGCGCCAGGCTGGCCTTGCGCGGGGCGGTGCGGCCGGTCTCCCAGCCGAAGATCGAGCCCGGGCTGACGCCCACCGTCTTGGCGAACTGGGCCCGGGACATGCGCAGCCGGCTGCGCAGGGCGCGGATGGTGCTGCCGGAGAGGCGGCGGCCGCGGTTCGCCCCGAGGCGCGGGAACTGGGGGGCGCCGGCGGGGCGCGCGCGCGCCATCTTCCGCTGCAGGGAGTCGAGGCCGCGACGGTACCGGCTGGTCTCCAGCTTCAGCGCGCGGAGCTGCTGCTGCATGACCCGCGAGCGGCGCGTCGCTTTCAGGATCTCGCGCGCGACGTAGCGGCGGACCTCCTGCCGGAGGGCGAGGGCCAAGCTGAATCTCTTGTTCATGGGCAGCTCCGATCGTGCGTAGAACGCGCGGACGAACAGGCTAACCCATGGCCCGTGTTCAATTCAAACGGGCGGCGAAGAAAGCCGCGCTCGTTGGCGACGTGCCTGTGGCCGCGGAAACTATGAAATTGGTAGCGCTACGGGGATTCGAACCCCGGTTTGATGGCTGAGAACCACCCGTCCTAACCCCTAGACGATAGCGCCGTTTGCCAGTATAGGTTCGGGTCGAGGGGCTGTCAATTCCACGAAATGGCGACGGAAGAATCACAGAACGTCACGGGGCGCCGTCCGCCGGCGGGCCTGGCGCGGATCTTGCTCCATTACTCCCCTGCGGCCCGCCGGAAGTGCGGCCGCCTGAGGAGCGTGACATGAGATCATTCCTGCTTCCTGCCCTGCTGGCCGCGGCCCTGTGGCCCGGCGCGGCGGCGGCGGATCACCCGTCAGGCGCCACGGAAGCCGACATGCGCGAGCTTCAGGCCGACCTCGCGCTGCTCGACGACACGATGGCCGACCTGCCCGCCGGCCACGCGCGGGCGGAGGAGTTCCGCCAGCGCGCCGACGACCTGCGGGACGACCTGACCTGGCTCAAGGTCCAGATTCGTCGGCACCGGCAGGACCGGCGGGAGGGCACCGGGGCCACCACGGCAGAGGTCGACGCCCTCCGGGCGACGATCGCCGACCTCCAGCGCGACCTCGACGATTCCCTCGACCGGCGCCTGACCGGGCAGGCGACGCTGCCCCAGGGCACGGAGGTCGTGGTGCGGCTCGAGCAGTCGCTCTCGTCGCGGACGGCCCGCCGCGAGGACAGGGTGAACGCCAGCGTGGTCGACACCGTCACCTGGGAAGGACGCACGGCCATCCCCGCGGGCACGCGCGTGCGTGGCATCGTGACCAACGTGGAGCCCGCGGAACGCCCGGCCAAGGGGGGCCAGCTCGACCTGGCCTTCGACTCGATCTGGCTCGACGACCGCACCCGCACCGACCTGCGCACGCGGGTGGTGTCCCTGCGCCCGGGCATCGACAAGAGCGAGACGGTCCAGCGGGGCGGTCTGGGTGCGGTGCTGGGCGGCGTCCTCGGCTCCATCATCGGGGGCACGGAGGGCGCGGTCATCGGCGCCATCCTCGGCGTGGGCGGCGGCATCGTGGCCACCAAGGGCGAGGATGTCTCGCTCCCCGTGGGCACGCTGGTCACGCTTCAGCTGGATCGCCCGCTGGTCGTGAGGCCGTAGCCCGGGGCGAAGGCGCGCCCGGCCGCCCTCGCGGGGGCGGCCGGGTGGCGCGGGACGGCTAGACGCGCACCAGGCGCGGTCGGGTCTTGGGCACGCGCTCCCGCGGGATGTTGTACCGCTGGAGCCTCAGGTAGATGGTCCGCCGCGTCACGTTCATGAGCCGGGCCACGCGCGCGATGTTCCACTCGTTGCGGTTCAGGAGGAGCAGCAGCTTCTCCCTCTCCATGTCCTCGACCGGCGTGCGCTCGAGGTAGGTCTCCCAGGCCTCGCCGGTGGTGGCATGGCCGCGCGAAGGCCCGTGGTCGGTGGCGGCCTTGGCGATGATCCGGCCGAACTTGCTCAGCCGCTCCAGGTCGTGCGCGCTGCAGAAGTGCGGGTCCAGGCTGTCCACGTAGAGCAGCGCGACGACGTCGGGGCCGGCGAGGACCGGCACGACGGCCAGGCTCACGGGTCCGGACCGGACCGCGGCCTTGGGGAGCCGTGCGTCGCCCTCGCGCTCGGGCACGTAGAAGGTCTCGCCCTGGGTGAGCGAGTCACGATGGCGCTCCCATACGGCCTTCGCCAGGTCGAGCACGTGCTGGTCGATGCCGCGTGACGCGAACAGGGCGATCTCTCCGCCGTCGAGCGTGAAAACGGCCCCGCTGCGCCCGTTGGACAGGGACATGATGACCTCGAGCGTCCGCTCGGCGAGCCGGCGCGGGTCATCCGCCCCGACGACCAGGTCCGCGAACTGGTCAATCAGGTCGACACGACGCTTCACTGTCTCCTCCTCACCATGACGCCATCTTGGGCCACCGGCAGAGAGGGCTGCGGGTAGACCAAAGGCCCCAGTTGACGTGAAATGTATACTCCACTTCCTGGCGTACATGCAAGGAGGAACCAAATGCGCGTGCTTCTGCTCTTGGGGTCGTTGGCGATGGCCTGGATGGACTGGGACGAGCGCGGACCCCGGGGACGGCAGGGATCGACGGCGGGCCGCGTGGATGCGGTCGAGGCCGAGACCGGGCGCTCCCTCGACAGCCCGTTCCCGCCCCCCATCATCAAGTAGGACCCGACCACTCAACGAACGGAGGACCCCATGCGTGTGTTGCTGCTGTTGACATCCCTTCTCGTGGCCTGGAACGGCTGGGAGTCCCGGAGAGGCTCCCTGGGTCGCGGATCAACGGCCTCTCCCGTCGACGCCGTCGAGACCGAGACCGGTCGGTCGCTGGACAGCCCGTTCCCTCCCCCGATCATCAAGTAGCTGGCGACGCGGCAAGGTGGGTCCCGCGACGTGGCGGGACCCGCTGACGCGCCTCCCAAGGCTGGCGCGGACAGGGGTCTGGTCGTAACCTATCCGCGATGACCCCCGTCCAGGCGGTGCTCGGCCAGGTGGGGACCATCCTCATCCTGGCCGCCTTCCTCGGCATGCTCGTACGCAGGCGGGCGCCGAGCTGGTACTTCTTCACCGCCTACCTCGGCGCCGTCTCCCTCTTCGCGCTGCCCATCGCCCTGGCGCCGGCCCGGTTCCACACCGCCGGCTTCTGGATGCTCCAGGAGACGACGTGCAACCTCCTGCGCTTCGCCACCGCGCTGGAGCTGGCCTTCCGGACCTTCCGCTGGTTCCCGGGCGCCCGCCAGAGCCTGCGCCTGGCCGTCCTCCTCGTGCTGGTGGTCCTCCTTGGCTCCGTCCTCAGCATCACTCCGAGCCAGCTCGACTACGCCACCTTCCTCACCCAGGTGCATCCGCTGATCCTGAACGGCTCGATCTGGCTCTTCACGGTCATCGCCGCCTTCATCCTGTGGTACCGGCTGCCCGTGAGCCCCTTCCACAAGAAGGTCCTCCTCAGCTACGTGCCCTATCTGCTCGTCTTCACGGTGGCCATGAAGACGCTGGTCCGCCTGGGAGCGTTCGGAGGTTACGCGACGGCGCGGACGTTCCTGCTCGGCTACGCCAACCAGCTGGGCTTCGTGGCCCTGGCCGCGTTCTGGTGCTACCTGGCGTGGAGGAGGGACCAGCCGCGGCTGGAAGCGGTCAGGCGTATCGAAGCGCCCGTGGACCGCCCCGCCAGTACCCACTTGACGGCCCGTTCCGCCTGAAGTATACGTTTAACGTATCTCAGGGAGGGCCGCGATGGTGGCCGAGGTGACTCGAAGCCGCAGCGTTCCGTCGTGGGCCGTTTCGTCGCTGGAAAGCGCCTGCACTCCGCTTCACGTGCGCCAGAGCCAGATCCTGGAGTCGCCGCGCAGCGGACGCTGGGACATCGTGCTCGAGCTGGACAACGGTGAGGCGGTGTTTGCCTGGGTGGACCGGTACGACCAGACGCCCACGGGGGTGGAAGAGGCCGTGCGCCTCGCGCTCGAGGACGCCGGAGTGGTCCCCCACCCCGGCATGTGAGCCGGCGGGCCGAGGACCCCTCCTCCTCCGCCCGCTGCCCATCCGCCCCGGCGTGCTAGCATCGGGGCTGTTCCTGCCATGTGGACGATGATCGCCGTTTCCGCGCTCGGCGGCCTCGTCGTCCTCTTCCTCTTCGGGCGGCGCAACGAGCGGGCCGTGCGCCGCGACTGGGAGCTCCTCCTCACGCCCAAGGGGGAGTCCGTCTACCGCAGCATCGAGGACCGCGTCCAGGGCGAGCTGGACCTGGCCACGGTGACGTACGACGAGGCTTTCAGCGTGCGGCAGCTGGGCTCGGTGGCGGAGGCCAAGCACCTCCTGGACGTCGGGTACAAGGTCATCGAGCGGTTCTCCCCCAACATGCTCCGGCTCCTGGCCGCCATGGCCACCTTCTCGCGCATGGTGTCGGCCATGGCCCCCGTGCGCCCCCTGGCTCCGCGCAGCTTCCGGCTGGCCCAGATCGCCAGCCTGGCCTACCTGAACCAGTTCCTCCACCGCTTCCTGGTGACCACCGCCGAGCGCTTCCGCCTCAAGACCTACATCCTCGGCCGGAGCTTCGGCCTCGCCTCGCGCTACCTGCTGCACTCGACGCAGCAGATCGTCTCCGGCAGCCCCCAGGCGGAGCAGGAATGGGACCAGATCCAGGCCATCCGCGAGGACTTCCAGACCCTCACGGACGAGTCGCTCGACAGCCTGCGTCTGCTGCTGACGTCGCTGGCGGGCACCGAGCACGCCCAGCTCCTCGAGAAGCTCTGACCCCCCGCCCCGCCTCCCGACCCGAGATGAGCCATCGGGCCATGGGAATCCTGATCCTGCTCGCCTCCGCCACGTTGCTTCCGGCGGCGCCTGCGCCCGCCTCGAGGCCGCTGGGCCTCGAGGACGCCGCCGCCCTGAAGGCGGTGGCGGATCCACGGCTCAGCCCCGACGGGCGCTGGGCGGCCTACACGGTGACCGTCTCCGACGTGGCCAGGGACGCCACCAACTCGGACCTCTACATGGCCGCCCTGGCGGGCGGCGAGCCGTTGCGGCTCACCTCCGACGACGAGGACGACAGCGCGCCTCGCTTCAGCCCGGATGGGCGCTGGCTGGCCTTCCTCTCGGAGCGTGACGGGGGCGAGGACGAGGCGCAGGTCTGGCTGCTGGACCGCCGCGGCGGCGATGCCGTGAGGCTCACGGACTTCGAGGGGGGGGTCTCCGACCTGGCCTGGGCGCCCGACGCCAGGCACCTCGCCCTGGTGGTGGCGGACGCCGATCCGGACGCGGAGGACGACGACGAGGACGCCGACGAGAAGCCGGCCAAGCCCGTGGTGATCCGCCGCCTGCAGTTCAAGCGCGACGGGGAAGGCTACCTGCGCGAGCAGCGCACGCACGTGCACGTGTTCGACGTGGCCGCGCGGACGTCGGTCCAGGTCACGGCCGGCCCGTACGACGACAGCGAGCCCGCGTGGTCGCCCGACGGCAGGTGGATCGCCTTCACCTCCAACCGCACCGCCGACCCCGACGCCAACCAGAACACGGACGTCTTCCTGGTGCCGGCACAGGGGGGCGAGCCCCGCCGGCTCACCACGTCGCCCGGCGCCGACGCGGGGCCCGCCTTCAGCCCCGACGGCCGGCTCGTCGCCTACCTGGCCGGCGGCCCGCCCGAGGACATCTGGTACTCCACCAACCACGTCGCGGTGGTGCCCGTGGCGGGAGGACCGGCGCGGCCCCTCACCGCCGCGCTCGACCGCAACGTCTACGACCCACGCTTCACCTCCGACGGCCGCCACCTGCTGTTCCGTCTCGAGGACGGTGGGAACTTCCTCCTGGCCCGCGTGCCCGCGGAGGGCGGGCCGGTGGAGCGGCTGCACGGCGGCGACGATCGCTACGTGGCCGGCTTCGACGTGGGGCGCGGGGGCGAGCTGGTGATCCTGGCCAGCGCTCCCCGCCACCCTCCCGAGGTCTTCGCCCTCGAGGGCGGCGCGTGGCGGCCGCTGTCGCGCGCGAACGACGCATTCCTGGCCGGAATCGCCCTCGGCCCCGTCGAGCGGCTCCGCGTGCGCGGCGCCGACGGGACCATGATCGACGCCTTCCTGACCCGCCCCCCGGGAGCCCGCCCCGGGCAGCGCCTGCCCACGATCCTCCGCGTCCACGGCGGGCCGGTGGACCAGTACGCCATGGAGTGGGAGCTCGACTGGCAGATGCTGGCCGCGCACGGCTACGCGGTGGTCGCGGCCAACCCGCGTGGGTCGTCCGGCCACGGCGCCGCCTTCAGCCGCGCCATCTGGGCGGACTGGGGCAACAAGGACTACGACGACGTCATGGCCGCCGTCGACCACGTGATCGCCATGGGCGTGGCCGACGCCGAGCGCCTGGGCGTGGGCGGCTGGAGCTACGGAGGCATCCTGACCAACTACGTGATCACCAAGACCGGCCGCTTCAAGGCCGCGGTCTCGGGCGCCAGCGAGGTCAACTTCCTGGCCAACTACGGCGTGGACCACTACCAGCACGAGTGGGAGGCGGAGCTCGGGCTCCCCTGGCGCAACACCGAGGCCTGGGTGCGGCTCTCCCCCTGGTTCCAGGTGGAGAAGGTGACCACGCCCACGCTGTTCCTGTGCGGGTCGGAGGACTGGAACGTGCCCCTCATCAACTCGGAGCAGTTCTACCAGGCCCTGCGCCGCCTGGGCCGCGAGACCGAGCTGGTGGTCTACCCCGGACAGGCCCACGAGCTGGAGGCTCCCAGCCACCTGCGCGACCGCTGGGAGCGCAGCATCGCGTGGTACGACCGCCACCTCGGCGTCGCGCGCGCCGCGGAGGCCGCGGAAGCCACGTCGCTCCTCGGCCGCCCCCTCGTGCCTCCGGCCCTCGACCCGGCGCGGCGCACGCAGCTCGAGGCCAACCTGGCCCAGGCCGCCGCCGACTTCGTGAAGTCGCCCGACGACGCCGACGACATCATCTGGCTGGGCCGGCGCACCGCCTACCTCGGCCGCTTCCGCGAGGCCATCGCCATCTACACGCGGGGGATCGCCCGCCACCCCGGCGACCCGCGCCTGCTGCGACACCGCGGACACCGTTACATCAGCCTGCGCCGGTTCGACGAGGCGATCGCGGACCTCTCGCGCGCGGCGCGCCTCATCGAAGAGAAGCGCCTCCCCGACGCCGTCGAGCCCGACGGAGACCCGAACCCACGCGGGATCCCCACCAGCACCTCGCACTTCAACGTCTACTACCACCTCGGGCTCGCCCACTACCTCAAGGGCGACTTCGAGCGTGCGCTCGCCGCGTATCGCAAGGGCATGGAGTACTCGCGAGACAGCCCCGACCGGCTGGTGGCCACCAGCGACTGGATGTACATGACGCTGCGGCGCCTGGGACGCGACCGTGAAGCGGCGGCCCTGCTCGCGCCCATCCGTGCCGACCTGGCCATCATCGAGGACGAGGCCTACCTGCGCCGGCTCCTCATGTACAAGGGCGAGCGCACGCCGGAGGAGCTGCTCGGGGCGGGCACGGACGGCGTGGCCCTCGCCACGTACGGCTACGGCGTGGCCAACTGGTACCTGGTGAACGGCCAGCCGGAGAAGGCACGCGCCCTCTTCGAGAAGGTGGTGGCGGGACCCCAGTGGGCGGCCTTCGGCTTCATCGCCTCGGAGGCCGAGCTGGCGCGGCGCTCCCGCTGACGTGGTGCGCGGGAGAGATGGCGGAGAGGGGGGGATTCGCCCCTTGTGGGCGACGCCGGGAGGCGGCGCGCCAATGATCCAGGATCCCCACCGATCCGCCGGACCGAGCGCGAGCGAGGGATGGCGGAGAGGGGGGGATTCGAACCCCCGGTGCAGGTTAACCCCGCACAACAGGTTAGCAACCTGGCCCGTTCGGCCACTCCGGCACCTCTCCGCGAGGTCTCGGGCTCGGCTGGAACCGCCAGTATAGCAGCGCCGCTTGATCCTGGGCCCGCCGGCGCTACCCTGGACCGGTGAAGTCGGCGGGCGTCGTCCTCCTGGCCCTGGGCGCAGCCTCCGCGCTGGGCGCGCAGTCCCTGGGCGAGGTGGCGGAGCGGGAGCGCGAGCGCCGCGCCAAGGCGGTGGGCCGCGCCGGCCCGCGCTACGGAGACGAGGAGCTGGCGCGCCGGCGCGGCGACGCCTCGGCGCCGTCGGCGACGGCGACCAGCCCGAGCCCGGCCGCGAGTCCCGGTCCCTCGCCCACGGCGCCCCCCGTGGACGAGGCCCTCGCCCGCCGGGAGAAGGAGCTGGCCTGGCGCACGCGCTTCGCGGAGGCGCGCGAGCGCGTGGCCCGCGAGGAGGCCGCGGCCTGGCGCAAGGTCGTGGAGGTGGTCTACGTCAGCGGCATCCCCGTGCAGCAGTGGGTCTCGAAGTTCGAGGAGACCGAGGGGCTGCGGAAGGCGCGCGCGGCGTACGAGGAGCTCGAGGAGGAGTACCGGCGCACCGGGCTGCCGCCCGGCTGGGCCCGCCCCTGACCGTGGCGTACGATTGGCGGCGGAGAGGTGGCCGAGTGGTTGATGGCGCCGGTCTTGAAAACCGGAGTACCGCGAGGTACCGCAGGTTCGAATCCTGTCCTCTCCGCCAGCCCTCCTAGCGCGGCGTCCCGGCCGCGGGCCGGGTGGCGGCCTAGCCCTCGGTCGCTTCCGTTCGCGCGGGCGCGCCCAGGTGGGGGCGCAGCTTCCGGAGCAGCCGCCGCACCAGCTCCGGATGGCCGCGCCGCCAGCGGTCCTCGATGTCCAGGTCCACCACCTTGTCGGAGGCTTCCGGGAAGCGAACGCTGAGGAGGGTGGCGTGCCGGTCCTCGCGCTCGCACATCACGAAGACGCGGTCCGCCCACTGGACGAGGTCGCGGGTGACCGGGCGGGTGGCGAAGGCGGCGGTGCCCGCCGACCTCACCTCGTAGCGCGGGTCGTCGCGGTAGAGGTCCTCCGCCGTGCGGCTGCGGTCCACGTTGGCGGTGCACACGAAGAGGATGTTCCGGAGACGCGTGGCGCCCATCCTCCTCGGCATTGTAGCTGATAGAATCCGCCGCGCCCGTGTTCACCGACCGGCTGCTCCGGGAGATCGAGAAGCGGCTGGCTCACCTGCCGGAGGACGATCGCGCGGCGGCCCTCGACGCCGTGCGCGAGGAGATCGCCCGCGAGCGACGGCGCGACGCGCCCCCCGGCACCATCGAGGCCGAGCGCGAGCGGCGGGTCGAAGCGGAGAGCCTGCGCGCGGTGATGGAGGCCATCACCCGTCCCGCCCAGCTCGACGACACCATCGCCGAGGTCCTCAAGCAGCTCTCGCGGCTCGTCGTCTTCGATTCCTGCTCGCTGGCCCTGCTCGACCCCGACGGGCGCTTCCGCATCATCGCCGGGCGCGGCTTCCCGGAGGACGCGCAGGTGGTCGGCCTCCGGTTCCGCGACGCGCTGAGCGACGAGATCCGGCAGAGCGCCTGGCCCATCACCCTGCCCGACGCCAGCGCCGACGAGCGCTTCGTCCAGCTGGAGGGCACGGGGACCATCCGGTCCTGGGCGGGGGTGCCCCTGCTCGTGGAGGGGGAGACGATCGGCGTCCTCTGCCTCGACCGCACCCGCCTCGACCCCTTCGCGGAGGAGGACCTGCACCGCGCGCGCGCGGTGGCCTTCTCCGCCGCCGCCGCCATCCGCAAGGCGCAGCTCCACGAGAAGGTGCGGCGCTACGCGGAGCTGCTGGAGCGCGTGCTGCGCGTGGACCAGGCCGTGTTCGCGGAGGCGCCCCCTCCCGAGGTGGCGCGCCTCCTCGTGGAGGGCGCGCGCCAGATCGGCCGGTACCCGGCGGGGATGCTGGCCCTGGCCGACTCGGGCACGGTGGTGGCGGGGGACGGCGTCTTCGCGCCGCTCATCGACGGGAAGGCGCCGCCCGAGCTGCTGGTGCCCATGACCGGGCGCCTGGAGGCCGAGCGCGTGTCCGCCCTCGGGCAGGCCCTCGGCGTGCCTCTACCCAAGGAGGGGATATACCTCGTGCCACTGCTCGTCGACGACCGCCACGTGGGCACGCTGAGCCTGCTCGACCCCGACGGCCAGACGCCCGACGACCGCCTGATGGATGCCTACGCCTCGCGTGCCGCCGCCGCCTACGTGCACGCCCTGCGGGGACGCTCGTGAAGGCGCGGACGCTGCTCCTCCTGGCCCTGGCCGCCCCCGGCCTCGCGCGCGCGGAGCGAGAGCCGGTGGTGGCCGTGGTGGGCGCGCGCATCGTGACCCTCTCCGGAGCGCCCATCGAGGCGGGGACGCTCGTGATGCGGGGCGGGCTGATCGAGTCCGTGGGCACGCAGGCGGCGCCGCCCGACGCGCGCGTGATCGAGGGCAAGGGCCTCGTCCTCACCCCCGGGCTGATCGACGGCTTCGGCGGCACCGGCCTTCCCGCGGCGCCCCCGCGCGGCGCGCCCGGCGCCCCCAGCCCGCCCCCCACCCCCGATCCCCTGGCCCCGGAGGCCGACGCCCTGGACCGGCTGCGGCCCGCGGACGCGCTGAAGGCGCGCGACGACGGCGTCACCACCGCCCTCGCCATCCCGCGCGAGGGCGTGCTGCCCGGGCGGAGCGTGCTCCTCAACCTGTCGGGAGAGCAGGCGGAGGGCATGGTCTGGCGGCAGCCGTTCGCCCTCCACGTGCACATGACCAGCCTGGCCCGCCGGTACCCCGGGTCGCTCATGGGCACCATGGCCATGGTCCGCCAGGGCCTGCTCGACGGCACGCGTTACCGGCTGGAGTGGGCGGCCTACGAGAAGCAGCCCGCGGGCCGGAAGCGGCCGCGCTACGACGCCTCCCTCCGTGCCTGGGCGGAGGTGGCGGCGGGCGAGCTTCCCGTGATGGTCACCGCGCAGGCGGAGAACGACGTGCGGCGGGCCCTGTCCCTGGCCGACGAGTTCAAGGTCCGGGTGCTGGTGGCGGGCGCGCCCCAGGCCTTCCGCGTGGCCGACCTGGTGAAGTCGCGGCGGTTGCCCCTGCTCGTCAGCGTCAACTTCGACCCGCCGCGCGCCCCCGCCGGCGGGCCCTTCGGCGGGTCCGACGAGGAGCGCGAGCGCGAGGAGATCGCGGAGGCGGAGAGGAACCCCGCCGAGCTGCACAAGGCCGGCGTGGCCTTCGCCCTGGTCTCCGGCCACGCCCCCCGCTTCCTGGCCGGAGTGCAGAAGGCCATCGAGCGGGGCCTGCCCCGCGAGGCCGCCCTGCGCGCGGTGACCCTGGGCGCGGCGGAGGCCCTCGGCATCGCCGACCGCACGGGCAGCCTGGAGAAGGGCAAGATGGCCAACGTGGTGGCCTGGAGCGGCGATCCGCTGGCCAAGGAGGCGAAGGTCAAGATGGTGTTCGTGGACGGCCAGCTCTACGAGCCGGACGAGCGGCCCGAGCGCGAGGGGGGCACGCGGTGAGCGGCCTCGCCCTGCTGGCGGCGGCCCGCGTGCTCGCCCTCACCGGTGCCACCGTGCTCACCGGAGGGCCGGCGGGGACGATCGAGAAGGGCACGGTGCTCGTCACGGACGGCGTGATCACGGCGGTGGGGCCGGCCGTCGCCGTGCCCGCCGGCGCCACGGTGGTGGACCTGGCCGGCCGCTTCGTGATGCCGGGGATCATCGACGCCCACTCCCACACCGCGGTGGAGGGCAACGTGAACGAGTGCACGGACGCCGTGACGGCGGAGGTGCGCATCGCGGACGTGCTCGACCACCGCGACGTCAACATCTACCGCCAGCTGGCGGGCGGCGTGACCACGGCCAACGTGCTCCACGGGTCCTGCAACGCCATCGGCGGACAGAACGCCGTCGTCAAGTACCGCTGGGGCCAGGGGCCGGAGGGGCTCGTCTTCAAGGAGGCGCCGCGCGGGGTCAAGTTCGCGCTGGGCGAGAACCCCAAGCGCGCGAACGTGCGCGCCCCGGGGACGGCGCGCTGGCCGGCCACGCGCATGGGGGTGGAGGCCCTCATCCGGGACACCTTCCTGCGGGCCCGCCACTACCGGGACGAGTGGGCGGCCTACGAGCGCCGGCGCAAGGCGGGGGCCGCCGGCCTGGTCCCGCCGCGCCGCGACCTGCGCCTGGAGCTCGTGCGCGACGTCCTGGACGGCACGGTGCTGGTGCACGCGCACTGCTACCGCTCGGACGAGATCCTCATGCTCATCTCCCTGGCCGAGGAGCTGGGCTTCAAGATCCGCACCTTCCAGCACGTGCTGGAGGGCTACAAGGTGGCCACCGAGATCGCGCGCCACGGCGCGGGCGCCTCCACTTTCTCCGACTGGTGGGCCTACAAGATGGAGGCCTGGGACGCCGTCCCCCACAACGCGGCGGTCATGGCGAGCCACGGCGTGCGCGTGTCGTTGAACTCGGACTCCAACGAGCTGGCGCGGCGTCTCTACTGGGAGGCGGCCAAGGCCGTGAAGTACGGCGGCGCCAGCGAGGAGGAGGCCCTCAAGATGATCACCCTCAACCCCGCCTGGCAGCTCGGCGTCGACAGATGGGTGGGATCCATCGAGGCCGGCAAGCACGCCGACCTGGCCGTGTTCAACACCCACCCCTTCGCGCCCGACGCGCGCGTGGAGATGACCCTGGTGGAGGGGCAGGTGATGTTCGATCGCGCGAAGGACGTGCAGGCGCGGAGCGCCCGATGAGGGCGGCTTCCGTCGTCCTGCCCGTCCTCCTCGCCGCCGGGGCGCCCCTGGCCGCGGAGACCGTCGCCATCGTGGGGGCGCGCGTGGTCACGGTGTCGGGGCCCGTGCTCCCGCGCGCCACCGTGGTCATGGCCGACGGCCGCATCGCCGCCGTGGGCGCGGACGCCGCCGTCCCCGCGGGGGCGCGGCGGATCGAGGCCGACGGGAAGACGCTCTACCCCGGCCTCATCGACGGACTCACCACCCTCGGCCTCACCGAGATCGGGAGCGTGCCGGGCTCCGTGGACACCACGGAGACCGGCGACGTCAACCCGCAGGTCCGCGCGTGGGCGGCCGTGCACGCCCACAGCGAGCTGATCCCCGTGGCGCGCGCCAACGGGGTGACGGCGGCGCTGGCCGCGCCCCAGGGCGGTCTCGTCTCCGGCCAGAGCGCGCTCATCCGCATGACGGGCGACACCCAGGCCTCCCTCACCCTCAAGGCGCCGGCGGCCATGCACGTGGTCTATCCCACGGGGCGGCCGGCCTTCGAGGTCTCGCAGCTCTTCCAGGAGCCCGAGCTCAAGACCTTCGAGGAGCGGCAGAAGGACAAGAAGAGGAACCAGGAGAAGGCGCTGCGGCGGCTGGGGACGCTGCTGGACGAGGCCCGGGCCTACGGCCGCGGCGCGGGAGCGCCGGCCGCGGACGGCGCGGGGCCGGCCCCCGACCTCCCGCTGGCCGCGCTGGGCCCCGTGGCCAGTGGCGCGCTGCCCCTGGTCGTGCGCGCGGACGCGGAGGAGGACATCCGCGCCGCCGTGCGCTTCGCGGCCGAGCGCGGCCTGAAGCTGGTGGTGGCGGGGGGCCTGGAGGCCTGGCGCGCCGCCGACCTGCTCAAGCAGAACGACGTGGCCGTCCTCGTCAACGTGGACCGGCTGCCCCGGCGCGAGAGCGACGCCTACGACGCCGCCTACACCAACGCCGCCGCCCTCCACCGCGCGGGCGTGCGCTTCGCCATCGTGTCGGACGACGCCTCCCAGTCGCGCAACCTGCCCTACGAGGCGGCCATGGCCCGCGCCTTCGGCCTGCCCGCGGAAGCCGCGCTGCGCGCCATCACCCTCTCCCCCGCCGAGATCTTCGGCGTGGCGGACCGCCTGGGCTCCATCGACGCGGGCAAGAGCGCCACCCTCGTCCTGGCCACGGGCGACATCATGGACCATCGCACCCAGGTCACCGACGTGTGGATCGACGGCGTCCCGCAGTCGCTGGAGACGCGCCACACCCGCCTGTTCGAGAGCTTCAGGGCGAGGCCGTGATGACCTCCCGGCCGTCCATGTAGGGCCGGAGCGCCTCCGGCACCAGCACCGAGCCGTCCGCCTGCTGGTAGTTCTCCAGGACCGCCACCAGCGTGCGCCCCACCGCCAGGCCGCTGCCGTTGAGGGTGTGCACGAAGCGCGGCTTGGCCTTCGGCTCCGGCCGGTAGCGCACCCCCGCCCGCCGGGCCTGGAAGTCGGTGCAGTTCGAGCACGACGAGATCTCGCGGTAGCCCGCCTGGCCCGGCAGCCAGACCTCGAGGTCGTAGGTCTTGGCGGAGTTGAAGCCCATGTCGCCGGTGGACAGCGTCACCACGCGATAGGCCAGGCCCAGGCGCCGCAGCACCTCCTCGGCGTCCCCCACCATGGACTCCAGCTCGTCCATGGACGACTCGGGTGAGGTGAGCTTCACCAGCTCCACCTTGTGGAACTGGTGGAGGCGGATGAGGCCGCGCACGTCCTTGCCGTAGGAGCCGGCCTCGGAGCGGAAGCAGGGGGTGAAGGACACGTACCGGCGCGGGAGGGTGGCGCCGTCCAGGATCTCCTCGCCGTGCAGCGCGGTGAGGGGCACCTCCGCGGTGGGGATGAGGTAGAAGTCGCGGTCCCCGGCACGCGTCCGGAAGAGGTCGCCCTCGAACTTCGGGAGCTGCCCGGTGGCGAGCATGGTCTCCGGGGTGACCAGGTAGGGCGGGATCAGCTCCGTGTAGCCGCGCTCGCGCGTGTGCAGGTCGAGCATGAACTGGATGAGCGCGCGCTCCAGGCGCGCCCCCGCCCCCCACATCACGGCGAAGCGCGCCCCCGAGACGCGCGCCGCCCGCTCGAAGTCCAGGATGCCGAGGGCGGGGCCGATCTCCCAGTGCGGGCGGGGAGCGAAGGCGAAGCGCTCCGGCTCCCCCACCCGCCGCACCTCGAGGTTGGCGGAGGCGTCGGCGCCCACGGGCACGCCGTCGTCGGGAAGGTTGGGGACCTCCAGCATCATCGCCCGCAGCTCGGCGTCCAGGGCCTGCAGGCGCGCCTCCAGGCCCCCGGCCTCCTCGGAGACCGCCTTCATCTCCGCCTTGAGGTCGGCGGCGTCCTCCCGCGCGCGCCCGCGCCGCGCGATCTCCTCTCCGGCCAGCCGCTGGCGGTGCCGCCGCTCCTCCAGGCGCTGGAGCAGGGCGCGGCGCTCGGCCTCGCGGCCCCAGTAGTCGCCCTCGACGAGGGGGCGCGCCGCCTCCTTGCCGCGCCGGCCCAGGCGGTCGAGCACGCGCGCGCGCTCCTCGAAGACCATCCGCGGATCCAGCATCGCGCGAACGATAGCATGGCGTCCGCGCGCGACCCTGCGTGCTAGCATCGCAGCGGATGAAGCTCCGCAAGGCGATATTCCCCGCCGCCGGCCTGGGCACCCGCTTCCTGCCCGCCACCAAGGCCCAGCCCAAGGAGATGCTGCCCCTGGTGGACAAGCCCATCATCCAGTACGTCATCGAGGAGGCGGTGGCCTCCGGCATCACCAGCATCATCATCGTCACCGGCCGCGGCAAGAACGCGATCGAGGACCACTTCGACGTCAGCTACGAGCTGGAGAAGCTCCTGGAGGAGCGCGGAAAGACGGACCTCCTGGGCCAGGTGCGGGCCATCTCGAACATGATCACCGTCTGCTACGTACGCCAGGGGGAGACGCTCGGCCTCGGCCACGCCGTGCTCATGGCCCGCGACCTGGTGGGCGACGAGCCCTTCGCGGTCATGCTGGGCGACGACATCATCGACAGCGCGGCCCCGTGCCTGGGGCAGATGGCGGAAGTGTTCGAGCGCCACCAGGCCCCGGTGGTGGCGGTGCAGCGCGTGCCCAGGAGCGAGATCTCCGCCTACGGCGTGATCGCGGGCGAGCCCGAGGGGGAGGACGACCGCGTCTACCGCATCCGCGACCTGGTGGAGAAGCCGCGCGCGGAGGATGCGCCGAGCGACCTCGCCATCATCGGCCGCTACATCCTCACCCCCGACATCTTCGACGCCCTGGAGCGGACCGACCGCGACCAGGGGGGGGAGATCCAGCTCACCAACGGCCTGCGCGCGCTCAGGGAAAGCCGGCCGCTCTACGGCTACCGCTTCGAGGGCACGCGCCACGACGCCGGGAACAAGCTCGGCTTCCTGAAAGCCACCGTCGAGTTCGCCCTCAAGCGCCCGGACCTCGGCGGTCCCTTCCGCGAGTACCTGAAGTCTTTGAAGCTCTGATCGTCAGATCGCGTCAGCGCCCTACGTGGGGATGAGGGGAGGGGCGGACAACGGGATCCGGGGCCGGATGGGCAACAGGCGTTTCCCTCCCCCTACGTGCGCAACAGGCGTTTCCCTCCCCCTACGTGGGGAGGGATAGGGTGGGGGGTCGATGAAAGGTAGGCCCCCCGGGCCGAAGCCCGGGGGGGTCTATGTAGAGGTAGGGCTTTACGCGGGTATGGAAGCTACTTCGTGGAGCTGCTGCCGGAGGCAGAGCTGTCTTTGGATGTGGATGGGGTAGGAGAGCTGGACGCCGAATCGGACGTGGATGAAGTGGAGGAGGGAGCGCCTTCCGTCTTGCCGTCCTTGGGGGCCGTCTTCGCCTCGCCCCCGCCGGACTTCCGCGCGTAGTCGGTGATGTACCACCCCGTGCCCTTGAACTGGATGGCGGGCGCGGAAAGCAGCTTCTGCACCTCCGCCCCGCAGGTGGGACAGGCCGAGAGCGCCGCGTCCGAGAACTTCTGGATCACCTCGAAGCGGCCACAGCTGGCGCACTGGTACTCGTACAAGGGCACGCGGACGCCACCTCCAAAGCAGGCGATCCTACCAGAACCGCGCGCCGCCTTCCAGCGGCAGCGTCCCTTCGGCCCTCCCTAGTCGACGGCCTGCAGCACCAGGATGACGATGGCCACGATGAGGAAGATGATGAGGAGGAGCCGGATGTCCTGGTCGAGCCCCGCCACCGGGTCCGTCTCCAGGAGGGCGGCGCGCGCGGCGAGGTCGCGCAGCTCGTGGTCGGTCAGGCCGGGCAGGGCGGCACGCAGGGTGGCTACGTCCGCGCCCACCATCGCGGCCGCTTCGCGCGCCAGCGGGCTGCCCAGGGCAGCCTCCACGCGGGCCAGGTCGCCCTGCCTCTCCGCTTCGGCCGCGGCCAGGCGCGCCTGCGCCGCCTCGAGCGTCACCAGGTGATCGTCCGCGGTTGCGGAGGTGCCGAGAAGGACGGCGAGGGAGAAGACCGCAAGGCCGATTCGCTTCACGTTTGTCCTCCAGGCCCCCCTCTGGGGGCGCGATTCACGTGCACTTTCTAGCATATGACGGCGGGAGGCGTCAGTGGACCTCCGCCCAGCTCGTGCCCAGGCGGGCGTCCACCACCAGGGGGACCTGCAGCTCCAGGGCGCGCTCCATGACCTCCTTGACCAGTACGCGCACCGCCTCCGCCTCCTCCTCCGGCACCTCCAGCAGCAGCTCGTCGTGGATCTGCAGGATGAGGCGGGCCGCCATCCCGCGGTCGGAGAGGGCGCGCCGCAGGTCGAGCATGGCCTTCTTGATGAGGTCGGCGGCCGAGCCCTGGACCGGCGTGTTCATGGCCTGGCGCTCGGCCTCCGCCCGCACCTGGAAGTTGGCGGCCTGCAGGTCGGGCAGCCGGCGCAGCCGGCCGAGGAGGGTGCGCACCTCCCCCGTCTCCCGGGCGCGGGCCACCGTCTGCTCGATGAAGGCGCGCACCGCCGGGTACCGCGCGAAGTAGGCGTCGATGAACGACTGGGCCTGCTCGCGCGGCACCTCGAGGTCCTTGGCCAGGGTGTAGGCGCTCTTCCCGTAGATGAGCGCGTAGTTGACCATCTTGCTGAAGCGGCGCTGCTCGTCGGCGGAGATGGCGGAAAAAGGGCCGAAGACCTCCCGCGCCGTCCGGTCGTGCACGTCCTCGCCGCGGCGGAAGGTGTCGATCAGGGTCTGGTCGCCGGAGAGGTGGGCCAGGATGCGCAGCTCGATCTGGGAATAGTCCGCGGAGAGCAGGAGGTGGCCGCGCTCGGCCACGAAGGCCTCGCGGATCCGGCGTCCCTCCGCCGTGCGGATGGGGATGTTCTGCAGGTTCGGCTCGGTGACGGAGAGCCGCCCGGTGGCCGCCACCGTCTGGTTGAAGGTCGCGTGGATGCGGCCGGTGCGCGGGTTGACGAGGGCGGGCAGCGCGTCCACATAGGTGGACTTGAGCTTCTGGAGCCCGCGGTACTCGAGGATGGCGCGGCAGATCTCGTGGCCCTGGGCCAGCTCCTCCAGGACCTCCTCGGCGGTGGAGGCGGCGCGCGTCTTGGCCGTCTTCTTCCCCGCCTTCAGGCCCAGGCGGTCGAAGAGCACCTCGCGGAGCTGGGGGGGCGAGTTGATGTTGAAGGGCCCGCCCGCCATCTCGTGGATGCGCGCAGTCAGGGACGTCAGCTGCGCCTCCATGTCCCGGCTCATCTCGACCAGGAAGCCGGCGTTGACCTTGACCCCCGCCCGCTCCATCTCCGCCAGCACCACGCTCAGGGGCAGCTCCGTCTCCTCGAAGACCCCGAGGAGGCCCTCCGACTCGAGGCGGGCGCGCATGGGCGCGGACAGGCGCAGGGCGAGGTCCGCCTCCTGGGTGGCGGCGGGCACGGCCGTGCCCAGCGAAAGGTCGCCGCCCTCGAGGAGGCCCGCGGTGGGCCGTGCCCGCTCCTCCAGGAACTCGAAGGCCAGCTCCTCCAGGGCCAGGGTGCGCCGGCCCGGGTTCAGCAGGTAGGCCGCCAGCAGGGGATCGAAGCGCAGGCCGCGGAGGGTGATGCCGGCCTCGGCCAGCACCACCACGTCCGTCTTGCCGCGGGGGCTGAGCTTGGCCACCCGCTCGTCCTCGAGCAGGTGGCGCAGCAGCTCCAGCGCGCGGCCGGGGGCGACCTCGGGGGCCACCTCCAGCGGGGAGTGGCGGAGCGGCAGGTAGGCGGCCTTGCCCGGCTCGAAGGCGAGGCCGATGCCCACGATCTCGCCCCGCATGGGGTCGCGTGCGGAGCGCGCCACGGCCAGGGCCAGCCGTCCCGCCCGCTGCGCCCCCGCCATCACCGCGCGCAGGGCCGCTTCCGTGGTCAGCAGCTCCGCCGCCGTGGCGGTGGGGGTGGGCTCCGGCGCGTATTCCTTGGCCAGGGCGGTGAACTCCAGCTCCGTGAACAGGGCGTGCATGCGCGCGCGCTCCTCGGTGCCCCGGCGCAGCGCGTCCAGGTCGAGGGTCACGGGCACGTCCGTGCGCAGCGTGACCAGGCGCTTCGAGAGCAGGGCGTTCTCGCGCTGGGAGAGAAGGCCCTCCCGATAGGCCGCCCGCTTGACCTGGGGGGCGCCGTCGAGCGCCGCCTCCAGGGTGCCGAACTGCTGGATGAGGTCGCGCGCGCCCTTCTCCCCGATGCCGGCCACCCCGGGGACGTTGTCCACGGCGTCCCCCACCAGGGCCAGGACGTCCACCACGCGCTCCGGGGGCACCCCGAACTTCTCCTCCACGAGCCTCCGGTCGTAGAAGGTGGCGCCCGAGCCCTCCCGCCCGGGGTTGAGCACGAGCACGTCGTCGCTCACGAGCTGCAAGAGGTCCTTGTCCCCCGAGACCACCACCACCTTCAGCCCGCTCTCCACCGCCTGCCGGGCCAGGGTGGCGATGACGTCGTCCGCCTCGAAGCCCGCGACGTCGATCATGGGGATGCCGTAGGCCGTGCACACGCGGCGCACGTAGGGGAGCTGGACGGCGAGGTCGTCCTCCATGCGCCGGCGAGTGGCCTTGTACGCGCCGTACTCCTGGTGGCGGAAGGTGGGGCCGGCGAGGTCGAAGGAGATGCCGAGCCATTCCGGGTCCTCGTCGGCCAGGAGCTTGCGCAGCATGGTCGTGAAGCCGTAGGTGGCGTTGGTGGGCAGGCCGCGCACGGTGGCCAGCCCCTTGATCGCGAAGTACGCGCGGTGGACCTGGGCGCTGCCGTCTATCAGGTAGACCGTGTTCGCGCGGCGGGGCACGCCGTATCGTATTCCGTGATGCGGCGCTCTCGGCCGGTGTGACCCTACGCCGACCAGCACTTCTCCGATTCCGCAACACGCGAGCCTCCCTGAGGCCGCAGTCGTGTCATAAAGCGTCCGGCGCGTTGGACGGTGTCCGCATTCTTTC
>DATBIO010000324.1:0-20253 GCA_036556965.1 Vicinamibacteria bacterium | reverse complement strand
CCGAGCCAGCCAGCGTCGACCATCTTCACGAGCAGCGGGCACGGCCGGTACTTCGGGTCGCCGAAGCCTTGTTCGAGCACGCGGAGGATCGCCAGACAGACGTCGAGGCCGATGAAGTCGGCGAGGGTGAGCGGTCCCATCGGGTGGTTCATGCCGAGCTTCATGACCTGGTCGATGGCCTCGGGCTGCGCCACGCCCTCGTAGACGCAGTAGACCGCCTCGTTGATCATGGGCATCAGCACGCGGTTGCTCACGAAGCCCGGGTAGTCGTTGACCTCCACCGGCGTCTTGCCCAGCGCGCGCGCCGTGTCCATCACCGTGCGCGTGGTCTGGTCCGAGGTGGCCTGGCCGCGGATGACCTCCACCAGGGCCATGAGGGGGACCGGGTTCATGAAGTGCATCCCGATCACCTTGTCCGGGCGGCGCGTGGCCGCGCCCAGCCGCGTGATGGAGATGGACGAGGTGTTGGAGGCGAGGATGGCGGCCGGGGACGTCAGCGCGTCGAGCTCGGCGAAGGTGCGGGCCTTGACCTCGAGGTTCTCGACCACGGCCTCCACCACCAGGTCGGCGGAGGCGGCGGCCCCGAGGTCGGTCACCGCGCGGATCCGGGACAGGGCCGCGTCGCCATCGGCCGCGGTCAGGCGGCCCTTCTCCGCGAGCTTGCCCAGGCTCTTGGCGATGGCGCCCAGCGCGCGGTCGAGGATGGGCGCCTCCAGGTCCCGCAGCACGACGTCGTGGCCGTTCTGCGCGAACACCTGGGCGATGCCGTTGCCCATGGTGCCGGCCCCGAGCACGGCGACGTTCATGCGGCCCGGCGGGACCGCGCCTGCGGGCGCGCTCCCGCCTCGTTCACCAAGCCCCCCACCCTGTCCCTCCCCACGAGGGGGAGGGGAGCGCTCGTTCCGCGAGCTGCTTCGCGCTCCGGTGCCGTCACAACGCGGCGCGCTCCCGCCTCGCTCACCAAGCCCCCCACCCCGCCCTCCCCACGAGGGGGAGGGAGTTGCGGACCCGCGGGCGGCCTCGCGTCCCGTTGCCTTCTTGTCGTCACAGCATCTCCACGGCCAGGGCCACGCCGTTGCCGCCGCCCAGGCACAGGGTGGCCACGCCGCGCGCCTTGCCGCGGTCGCGCAGGGCGTAGAGGAGCGTGGTCAGGACGCGGGCGCCGCTGGCGCCGATGGGATGGCCAAGGGCCACCGCCCCGCCGTTCACGTTGACCTTGGCCGGGTCCAGGCCCAGCTCGCGCATGACGGCCACCGCCTGCACCGCGAAGGCCTCGTTGAGCTCGACCAGGTCCACGCTCTGCGCGTCCCAGCCCGTCTTCTCCCAGAGCTTCCGCACCGCCGGCACGGGGGTCATCATCACCATGCGCGGCTCCAGGCCGGAGACGGCCTGGGCCACGATGCGCGCCATGGGCTTCCGGCCCAGCCGCCGCGCGGCGTCGGCCGAGGCCACCACCAGGGCCGCGGCGCCGTCGTTCACGCCGGGGGCGTTGCCCGCGGTCACCGTGCCTCCCTCCTTGAAGGCGGGCTTGAGGCGCGAGAGGACCTCGAGCGAGGTGTCGGCGCGCGGCGTCTCGTCCACCGTCATGGGCACCGGATCGCCCTTCTTCTGCGGCACGGGGACGGGGACGATCTCGTCCTTGAAGCGTCCCGTCTCGATGGCGGCCAGGGCGCGCCGGTGGCTCTCCAGCGCGTAGGCGTCCTGCTCCGGGCGGCTCACGCCGTGCTTCTCCGCCACCACCTCGCCACAGCAGCCCATGTGCGCGTCGTCGTAGGCGTCCCACAGGCCGTCGTGGATCATGGCGTCCAGGGCCTGCCCGTGGCCCAGGCGCATGCCCTCGCGCGCCTTCGGCAGCAGGTAGGGCGCGTTCGACATCGACTCCATGCCCCCCGCCACCACCACCTCGGTCTCTCCCGCCTTGATTCCCTGGGCGGCCAGCATCACCGCCTTGAGCCCGGAGCCGCAGACCTTGTTGATGGTGAGCGCGGCCACCGTCGGGGGGAGGCCGGCGCGCATGGCCGCCTGGCGCGCGGGGGCCTGGCCCAGGCCCGCGGAGAGGACGTTGCCGAGGATGACCTCGTCCACGCGGCCGGGATCGACGCCGGCGCGGGCCACGGCCTCGCGGACGACGATGGCGCCCAGCTGGGGAGCGGTGAAGTCCTTGAGCGAGCCCAGGAACTTCCCGGTGGGGGTGCGGACGGCGGAGAGGATGACGGCTTCGGACACGGGCATTGCTCCTAGGAATGGCGGGCGCGCGCCAGGTAGCGGGCGGCGGCGTCCACGAAGAGGCCGCGGATCTCGGGGTCGCGAATGGACTGCGCGCCCTGGACCACGAGGACGGGGCAGGCCGCGGGCGGGGGCGGCGCGGGAGCGGCCGCCGCGGGCGGATCCGGGACCGCGCCCACGTCGAAGCCCAGGCGGCGCGGGGCCAGGTCGCCCGCCACGGAGCGGAGGCGCGCGAGGATCTGGGGCTGCACGCGGTGCAGGACCGCGCGCCAGCCCGCGTCGGGCACGCGCACGCGGAGGGTGGTTCCTTCCACCGCCTCCACGCGCGTGCGGCGGGCCAGCTCGCGCCCCACCGCCTGGGGCCAGGCGCTGCGCAGGAGGGCGAGCGCCTCCTTGGACCCCGGTCGGAAGAGCCGGCGGGCCAGGACGCCCGCGCCGGCGGGCTCGAATGTCACGGCTCAACTCTGTGGCTATACTGCGCGTAGAGTCAACCGTCCGCCCGCCCCCTCCGCCCCGAAGAACGCCATGAAGTGCCCACGCTGCCAGGCCGGTATCGTCGCCGCTCCCGACCAGGGCTCCACCATCGTGTGCCCCGGGTGCGGAGCGCGGCTGCGTCCCCGCTCGCCCGCCTTCACGGGGGCTGCGGAGCCCAGGACCGAGCCGCCGGTGATCGGCAGCATCGCTCCCTCCGCGAACCCGTACATGACCCTGCCCCCGGGCACGCCGCTCTACCCGATCCCCGGACCGGCACCGGCAACGCGCGCCGCCACCGCCGCCGCACCCGTGCCCAGCCCCGGGGAGGCGCCCACCCTGGAGGCCGTCCTGGCGGAGATGCGCGCGCTGCGCACGGTGCAGGAGGAGATCCTCGAGCTCCTGCGCCGGCCGGCGCCGCCGGCGGCCGCCCCCCGCGCGCGGGCCGCGCCGGCGGACGCGTGGGACGGCGCGGGCCCGGGGTCGCAGGACGTGCCGGTGCGGGCGCGGCGCCGCAAGACGGTGCTCCTCATCGACGACGACCCGCAGACCCGCGAGAGCGCGCTGCGCGCGCTGGAGGCGGCCGAGGTGCCGGTGCGCTCGGTCCTCGACGGGAACGCCGGGCTGGCCGCCATCGCCGAGCAGAAGCCCGACGTGATCGTGATGGAGCTGGCCATGGGGGGGGCGATGGCCGGCAAGGACGTGGTGAACCTCATCAAGGCCACCATGGAATGGGTGGACATCCCCATCGTGCTGTGGACGCGGGTGGCCATCGAGAACCTGCGCGAGGCCCGCCAGACGCATGGCGCCGACGAGTACGTGCCCAAGGCCTCCGGGGTCGAAGCCCTGGTGGCCCGCGTCATCAGCGTCTTCCGCCGCGCCTGAGTTGGCCGGGCCCCTGCTCGTCCTCGCCTCCGCCTCGCCGCGCCGGGCCCGCATCCTGGAGGCGCTGGGCGTCGCCTTCCGCGTCACGCCCGCGGACGTGGACGAGTCCCTGCGCGACGGCGAGGACGCGGGGGCGGCCGCGGTCCGTCTGGCCCGGGCCAAGGCGGAGGCGGTGGCCGTCGCGGAGACGCTGCCGGTGCTGGCCGCGGACACGCTGGTGGTGTGCGACGGCGCCGTGCTGGGCAAGCCGGAGTCCACGGAAGGGGCGGCCTCCATGCTGAGGCGGCTGTCCGGACGCGCCCACGAGGTCGTCACGGGGGTCTGCCTGGTCGCGCGCGGCCGCGCCCGCACCGCCCTGGCCCGGACCGAGGTCCGCTTCGCCCCCTTGAGCGAGCCGGAGATCGCCGCCTACGTGGCCACGGGGGAACCCATGGACAAGGCGGGCGCCTACCACGTCGACGGCATCGGTGCCCTCTTCGTGGAGGCGGTGGCGGGATCCCCCTCCAACGTGGCCGGGCTCCCCGTGCGGGTGCTGTTCGAGCTGGCGCGGGAGGCGGGGGTGCCGCTGGTGACCGGGCTCGCGCCCCCCCGGCCGCCGGTCTAGCCGGCCTCCGAGATCGGCGCTAGCGGCCGATGGCCAGGCGTTCGGCCAGGGGCCGGGGCAGGCCGGCCTTCAGGATCTTCTTCTGCGTGGCCGCCACCTCGTAGGGCAGGCGGTAGAAGCTGACGACCTGCGTCGCGCTGTCGTAGGTGGCGAACGCAGTGAGCGGGTTGCCGTCGCGCGGCTGGCCCACCGAGCCGGGGTTGACCAGGTAGCGCACGCCCTTTCGCAGCTTGAAGCGGAAGGAGTGCCCGACGGTGAGGATGGTGGTGATGGCGTCCGGGGACAGGGCGAAGACCACGGGGAAGTGGGAGTGGCCGAAGAAGCACAGCCGATGGTCGGTGCGCCGGAAGACGTTGAGGGCCTCCAGCTCGCCGAAGATGTAGGCGTCCTCGTCGATGGGCGTGCCGTGGCAGATGGCGAAGTCGTCGTCCACCGTCACCGGCCCCTGGGGCAGTCCCTGGAGCCACTTCAGGTTGGGGCGGGTGAGCTTCCGGCGCGTCCACATGGCCGCTTCCAGCGCGATGCGGTTGAACAGCTCGCCTTCCTCGAGGCCCGAGCAGACCTTGTCGTGGTTGCCGCGCACCACGACCTGGGGGCGCAGCTTGCGCACCATGTCCGTGGTCTGGTTGGGCTCGGCGGCGTAGCCCACGATGTCCCCGAGCACCGCCGCCTTGTCCCAGCGCTTGCGGCGCACGAAGGACAGGATGGTGCGAAGCGCTTCCTGGTTGGCGTGGATGTCCGAGAGGACGAGGTATCTCATGGGGTCCTCTCGGAAGCCGCGCGCGGTCCCGAGATCAGCGCCTCCTCGATCTGCCGCGCGATGTCTGCCGGCGTGGCCGCGTCCGCCTCGAACGTGCAGTCGGCCAGCCGATAGGAGGGCTCGCGCTCGGCGAACAAGTTAGAAATTCTCTCACGAGACGACGCCAGCGGGCGAGTCCCGTCGATGGGAACCCGGGCCAGCACCGTCTCCAGCGCGCAGCGGAGCCAGACGGTCAGGGCGCCGCGGCGCAGCTCCGCGCGCGTGTCCTCCGCGGCGAAGGCGCCTCCCCCGGCCGCCACCACCAGGCGCGCGCGCCCGGCCAGGGCCCGCGCCAGGGCCAGCTCCCGCGCGCGGAACCCCGCTTCGCCCTCGGCCGCGAAGATCGCGGCCACCGGCCGGCCGGCCTCCTCCTCGATGGCCCGGTCCATGTCCACCAGCGTCCAGCGCAGGCGCTCCGCGAGCGCGGCCCCGACCACGCTCTTGCCGCACCCCATGAAGCCCACCAGCACGACGCGTTCCGCGCTCCGGCTAGAAGCTGGTGGCACGGTCGAGGACGGAGAAGAACTCGGGAAAGGAGACGGCGGCGCAGGCGGCACCCTCGATCTCCGTGGGCCCCTCGGCGCCCAGCGCCGCCACGGCCAGGGCCATGGCGATGCGGTGGTCGCCCCGGCTGTCCACGGCCGCGCCCCGGAGGGGGCGGCCGCCGTGCACGTCCAGCCCGTCGGCATGCTCCTCCACCGAAGCGCCCAGCGCGGCCAGGCCGGCGGCCAGGGCGGCCAGCCGGTCGCTCTCCTTGACACGCAGCTCCCCGGCGCCGCGCACGGAGAGCGTGCCCTCGGCGTAGGCGGCGGCCGCGCACAGGGCCGGCACCTCGTCCACCAGCGCGGGCACGAGGGCGGGTGGGATGACGGCGCCGCGCAGGCGCGAGGCGCGCGCCTCGATCCAGCCCCGCGGCTCCGGCCCGGGGGAGGTGGTGCCCGTCTCGATGGCGGCGCCCATGCTGCGGAGCACGTCCAGGAAGGCGGTGCGGCGCGGGTTGAGGAGGACGTCGTCGATGCGCACGCTTCCTCCCGGCCGCACCAGGGCGGCCACCACGAGGAAGGCCGCGCTCGACACGTCCCCGGGCACGGACAGGCTCACCGGCCGCAGCGCGGACTGGCCGTGCACGCGCAGGGTGTCGCCCGACACCTCCACCGGCACGCCGAAGGCGGGGAGCAGGCGCTCGGTGTGGTCGCGCGTGGCCCGGGGCTCGCGCACCACGGTGGGCCCCGAAGCCTGCAAAGCCGCGAGCAGGATCGCGCTCTTGACCTGCGCGCTGGGCACCTCGAGCTCCCAGGTGATGCCGCGCAGGCTCCCGCCGGAGACGGTCAGGGGGGCGCGCCCGGCGCTGGTGGCCACCGTCGCCCCCATCGCGCGCAGGGGGACGGCCACGCGCTCCATGGGGCGCAGGCACAGGGACGCGTCGCCGGTGAGGGTGGACGCGAACGGCCGGCCCGCGAGCACGCCCGCGAGCAGCCGCACGGTGGTGCCGGAGTTGCCGGCGTCGAGCGGGCCCGCGGCGGGGCGCAGGCCCGCGGGACCGGTGCCCACGACGAGGACGGCGTCCTCCTCGCGCCGCACCTCCACGCCGAGGGCGGAGAGGCAGGCGAGCGTGGAAGCGCAGTCGGCGGAGGTGGAGAAGTTGCCGAGGCGCGTCTCGCCGTCCGCCAGCGCGCCGAGGATGGCCAGCCGGTGCGAGAGCGACTTGTCGCCCGGCAGTCGAAAGCGGCCGCGGAACACGGCGGAAGGGTGCAGGATCAAGCAGCGATGGTAGCACGCCGCCCGCAAGTCGTTCGCGTGCAGTACGTTGACGGCACCGGGCCCGCGTGCTACGGTGCGGCGAACGTGCCCGCCCGCGCGAAGCCCGCCCGCGCCACGCCTGCCCGTACGATCACCCTGGACCTCGCCAGCCGCATCGAGATGCTCGAGGTGGTGCAGACCGTGGTGAGCCACGTCGTCGCCCTGCAGGCCCTCGACGAGGAAGCGGCGCACGACCTCGACCTCGCCGTGCGCGAGTCCGTGGTCAACGCCATCAAGCACGGCAACCGCGGCGAGCCCGCGCGCCGCGTGGTCATCGCCTTCGTCCTGGGCGCGGACGCCGTGGAGGTCGAGGTCAAGGACGAAGGGACGGGCTTCGATCCCGACGCCGTCCCCGACCCCCTCGCGCCCGAGAACCTGCTGCGCGCGGGCGGGCGCGGCATCTTCTTCATGCGGTCGTTCATGAACGAGGTGGGCTACCGGTTCCCGGACAGCGGCGGCACCGTGGTACGGATGGTCAAGCGCCTGAAGCGCTGAGCGCCTCCACGCGCAGGAGCACGTTGGCGCGAGGGCCGCGGGCGAGCCTGCGGACGCGGAGGCCGGGCGCGCGCTCCAGCTCGCGCTGCTGCGCCGGGCCCGCGAGCACGAGCACGGAGCCGCCGCGGGCCTCCGCCGCCACCGCGTCCAGCGACCCGACCTCGCGCACGCGCCCGTCGTTGTACCAATAGCCGGCCATCCAGGCCGTGCGCCAGGCCCCGAAGGCCAGGACCTCGCGCCCCTGCGCGGCCACGAAGAGCGACCGCCCCGACTCGCGCGCCTCGAGCACCGGCGGGGCGGCGAAGGCGAGGAGGAGGAGGAGGCCGGCGCCGCCCACGCGCAGGACGGCCAGGGTCCCCCCCGGGTCGCGGGCGGAGCGCCACAGCGCGGCCCCGGCGACCACGGCCGTCCAGCCCGTCAGCGGGACCAGGGCCAGCCATGCGGGGTCCCCCCGCGCGCGCAGGAGGAGAGTGCCCGCGCCCCCGGCCGCGGCCAGGGCCGCGGCCGCCACCCCCGCCGCGCGCAGGCGGGGGCCCGCGGGCGCGACGCTGGCCGCCGCCGCGCGCCCCAGGAGCAGGGCCAGGGGCGCGAGGCACGGGAGGACGTAGCCCGGCAGCTTGGAGCCGGCGGCGGAGAGGAAGAGCAGGGGCGCGGCCAGCCAGCAGAGCACGAACAGGTCGCGCGGCGCGCGCCAGCGGAGCGAGGCCAGCGCGGGCGCGAGGAGCCCGGTCCAGGGGAACAGGCCGATGAGGAGGATGGGCAGGTAGTAGTACGGCGGCCCCGGGTGGCGGTGGACGGTCGAGGTGAAGCGCGCGACGTTGTGGTCGAGGAGGAACACGTCGACGAAGGCGCGGCCCTGGGCGTGCAGGATGGCGCCGTACCAGGGAGCGGCCACCACCAGGAAGGCGAGCACCGCCCCCGCCGTCACCCCCCGCTTCAGGGCGGCTCCGTCGCGCCGGACGGCGGCGAAGGACACGAGTACCAGCAGCGGCAGCAGGAGGCCCAGGGGGCCCTTGGCGAGCACGGCGAGGCCGGCGGCGGCTCCCGCCGCGGCGGCGGCCAGGGGGCCCGCGATGCCGAGGACCCTCAGCCCGACGAGGCCGGTGCAGACGGTGATGCCGGCGGCGACGAGCATGTCCATGCTCGCCGCCCGCGCGTAGGGGAAGGGCAGGAGGGCGGTGGCCAGCACGAACCCCGCCTGCAGGCCGGCCGCCGTCCCGAACAGGCGCGCGCCGAAGAGCGCCGTCGCCCCCGCCATGACCAGCGCGGCGAGCACGGAGGGAAGGCGCGCGGCCGCCTCCGTCTCGCCCAGGACGGAGAAGGCGGCGCCGGCCAGCCAGTAGTAGAGGGCGGGCTTCTCCAGCCAGGGGCGGCCCTGCAGCGTGGGCGTGACCCAGTCTCCGCGCCGGTGCATCTCGGCCGCCACGCGCGCGTAGCGCGGCTCGTCCGGCCCCAGCAGCGGCACGTCGCCGAGGCGGAAGAGGGCGAGGGCCGCGAGCAGGGCCAGCATGAGGGCGGCCGCGCGCGGCGGCAGGCTCGTTGGAGTCGCCAACGCGCGCATCCTACAATCGCCGGGTGAGCTGGAAGTACATCGCCACCGCCACGGAGGCGGTCCTCCAGGCCGGCGCCCTCCAGAAGGAGCGCCTGGGCGACGAGACCCTGCGCATCGAGCAGAAGGGGGAGATCGACCTCGTGACGGAGGTGGACCGCGCCTGCGAGGAGGCCATCGTGCGCCTGCTCCGCGAGCGGTTCCCGACCCACGACATCGTGGCCGAGGAGAGCTCGGGCCACCGGCGCGGGGCGCGCGAGGTGTGGTTCGTGGACCCCCTCGACGGGACCACCAACTACGCGCACGGCTACCCCTTCTTCTGCGCCTCGGTGGCCCTGGCCGTGGACGGCGCCGTGGTGGCGGGAGCGGTCTACGATTGCGTCAAGGAGGAGCTGTTCACGGCGGAGCAGGGGGCGGGCGCCCACCTCAACGGCCGGCGCCTGCGCGTCTCGCGTTCCGCCGACCTGCTGCGCAGCCTGCTCGTGACCGGGTTCCCCTACGACCTGCGCAGCGACCTCTCCGCGAGCCTGCGCCTCTTCAACCGCTTCATGGGCCGGGCCCGCGCCATCCGCCGGGACGGCGCCGCCGCGCTGGACCTCTGCTACCTGGCCGCGGGACGGACCGACGGCTTCTGGGAGGTGCGCCTGCAGCCCTGGGACGTCCTGGCCGGCGCGCTCATGGTGGCGGAAGCGGGAGGGCGCGTGAGCCGCTTCGACGGCTCACCGCTGGGCCTCACCGCGGACGAGGTCCTGGCCAGCAACGGCCCCCTGCACGAGGTGATGATGGAGGTGGTCCAGGAAGAGGTGGCGACGGCCACCGCCTGATCCGTGCTGGTGTAGCCCAACTGGCAGAGGCATCCGGCTTAAACCCGGTCGAGTGTGGGTTCGACTCCCACCGCCAGCACCATCGCTCCTCGCGCTCTTCCCGGGTCGCCGGCCGGGGCCGAGCCCGTGCACGCTGCGTGCTACGCTGGATTCGAGGGCTCGCGGAACGCGCGAAATCGCCCCCGCCGGAGGACACCATGAAGCAATCGAGGACGAACCGGGCGGGCGTGGCCTTGCTGGCCTCGCTGGCGCTGCTCTCCGTGGCCTGCCGCGAGACCACGGTCAGCAAGCTGTTGGCCGAGCCCCAGAAGTACGCCAACGAGGACGTCGGCCTCAAGGGCGACGTGGTCGAGAGCGTCTCCGTCCTGGGCCGGGGCGCCTACCAGCTCGACGACGGCACGGGCACCATCTGGGTGGTCTCCACCAAGGGCGTGCCCCGCAAGGGGGCGCGGGTGGCCGTGCGCGGCCGGGTGCGCGACGTGGCCAACCTCGGCGACCTCGTGCCGCTGCCCCCGCAGGTCGGCTCGGGCCTCGTGCTCGTCTCCGACGAGCACAAGGGCATCTAGCCGCCCGCTAGGGCCGCCGCGGCGCCGGCTTCCTGGCCGCCGCCGCCTTGCCGCCGCCGGACCGCGTGGCGGCCGCGCGCCGCGCCGGGGCCTTGGCCCGCGCCGCCGTGCGCGTGGCCACGCGCGCCGTGGGCCGCACGTCGTCGAGGGAGTCCACGATCAGGCGCTCCGCCGGCGGCCGGCCGTCGGGGAAGACGAAGACGTGGAAGTGGTTCAGGTTCTCGCGCAGGGCCTCCAGCCGCCCTTCCGCCTCCAGGCGCGCCAGCGTGGCCATGACGTGCTCCTGCTCGTCCGCGGCCATGTGCCCGTAGTACACGTCGAAGGCGAGCCCCGTGGCGTGCGGCGGCTCCTCGATGCGGGTGGCGTTGGGGTTGGTGCGGCCCACCGCGGCCTGGTAGTCGAGGGGCCGCACGAGCGACGAGACGGGCAGCGGCCGGCCGAACACGCGCCGGTAGTCGGCGGCCAGCTCCCGCATGAGGTCGTGGGCCTCCGGGCGCAGGTGGCTCAGCAGGCGTCCCTTCAGGAGCAGCCGCTGGCGCGGGTTCTCCAGGTCGTAGGAGCGGTCGCCGAAGCCCTCGGCCAGCGCGCGCAGGAGGACGTGCTCGGCCACCAGGCTGCGCCGCCGCGGCTGGTCCTCGTAGAACCACGCCGTGCGCGCGCGGCGGCGGGCGGAGGCGGAGGCCTGCGCCTCGAGCGACGACGCCTCGCGCTGCAGCGCGCGCCGGCGCGTGCGCAGCTTGCGGGAGAGCTTGCGCACCTGGGCGCGCTTCTGGGCCGCGTCCGCCTTGAGAGCGGCCTCCTTCTCCAGCGCGGCCGCCTCCGCGTCCTTGAAGTCGGCCCAG
The DNA here is from genome assembly GCA_036556965.1 of Vicinamibacteria bacterium. Lineage (GTDB taxonomy): Bacteria > Acidobacteriota > Vicinamibacteria > Fen-336 > Fen-336 > DATBIO01. The sequence continues at coordinate 9,192 of DATBIO010000324.1, read as the reverse complement.
CCGTCGTAGAGCGGGATGGCCAGGCCGGTGGTGCGGTCGAAGTGCGTGAAGGGCTGGTCCGAGGCGCTGCCCCCCACGCCGTACAGGATGTGGTCCTCGCCCAGGGGCTTCACCGCCACCAGCTCGTCGTCCTGCACCATGTGGGCAAGCTCCGCCCAGTCGTGGGGAAGGTCCAGGTCGTGCTCGCGCGTCTCCGCCACCTGGACGGCCAGGAAGCGGCGGGTGTCCGCGTAGTGCCGGAGCGCGGGCGGGATGCTCGCGCGCGCGGCCCGTCCCACCGGCGCGCCGCGGGGCTCCTCGACCCGGCGCGCGGCCTCCTTCCAGGTGGGGACGTCCGGAGCGGCCACGATGGGCGGAGGCGGCTGCCCCGGTTCCGGGGGCGGCGCGGGCGGGAACAGGTGCGGAGAGAACCGCACGGCCAGCCACAGGGCCGCGCAGGCCAGGGCCAGGAGGACGAGGGACTTCCGGGGTGCGGTGAGCCGCATGCGCATCCCGATGCAACCATCGTTCCCGCGCGAAGAAGTGTGCGCCAGGGCACAAACCCCGTCCCTGCCGGGAGATACTGTGAGCGTCCGATCCGCCGGCCGGGGGCCGGAGTGGAGAAACGGGAACGGAGCGCCCTCCGCGGAGGTCGGTCGCGCGCATGCGACGCAGCCTCGCCCTCGTCGCCGCCCTGGTCGCCCTCGCCGCGTGCAGCCGCGGCCGCGCCGAGAGCCGCACGGCGGCCACCGCGTCCGTGCAGGTCGCCGCCATCGACATCGGGCGCGCGGTCGGCCTGGACAAGCGCGTGGCGGAGCCCGCCCGCTCCTTCGCGCCCGGGGACACGATCTACGCCTCGGTGGCCACGGAGGGCAAGACCTCCCTCGTCTCCCTGACCGCCCGCTGGCGCCACGCGGGCGCGACGTTCCACGAGGAGACGCAGATGATCGCGCCCGACGGAGCGGCGCAGAGCGAGTTCCACGTCTCCAAGCCGGGCGGGTGGTCCGCCGGGTCCTACGAGGTGGAGATCCTGGTGGACGGAATCCCCGCCGGGCGCCGCGATTTCTCGGTAGACTAGGCTCTTTCCGCGGACAGGAGAGCCAGAGATGCGCCGAGGCCGACTGCTGACGGGGGCGATGATGGCCGTGGTGGCCGTCATCTCGTACTACGCGTCCAAGCAGACCAACCCCATCACCGGGCGCACCCAGGCCATCGCCCTCAACCCGAAGCAGGAGGTGGCGCTGGGGCTCCGCGCGGCCCCGCAGATGGCGCGCCAGTTCGGGGGCGAGGACCGCGACGCCGCCGCCCAGGCCCTGGTGGACGAGGTGGGGCGGAAGCTGGTGTCCAGCACCGCCGCCGCCAGCACGCCCTACAAGTTCGAGTTCACGGTGCTGGCGGACGCCAAGACGGTGAACGCCTTCGCCCTGCCCGGGGGGCCCATCTTCATCACGCGGGCCCTGTACAACCAGCTCGAGAACGAGGCGCAGCTGGCGGGCGTGCTCGGGCACGAGGTCGGGCACGTGGTGGGCCGGCACTCCGCGGAGAAGATCGCGCGCAGCGAGTTCGGGAAGCAGATCGTGGGCGCCATCGGCGTGGCCACCTCCGACGACCGTGGCGGGGGCATCGGGCAGATGGGGGCCGCCGTGGTCAACAAGATGATGCAGCTCTCCTACGGGCGCGAGGACGAGCTCCAGTCCGACTCCCTCGGCGTCCGCTTCATGGCGGAGTCGGGCTACGACCCGCACGGCCTCATCAACGTCATGGAGATCCTCGCGCGCTCCAGCGGGGGCAAGCGCAAGTCGGAGTTCATGAGCTCGCACCCCGATCCCGGAAACCGCAGCGTGGAGATCCAGAAGGAGATCGCCAAGAGGTTCCCCCAGGGCGTGCCGTCCAACCTGACCCTGGGCCGCCCGCTCGGCCCGTCGCGGCGCGCGACGTCGCCGTCCTGAGCCCCGACCCCGGGTCGCTGACCGCGGGAGCAGAAGAATGGCCCAGACCCTGTGCCGCATCGCGGGCGTCGTGTTCCTGGTGGCCGGCCTCGCCGGCTTCGCCATGCCCCACCTCCTCGGCTTCCACCTGACGCCCATCCACAACGTCGTGCACATCGCCACGGGGGCGGCCGCCCTCTACTTCGGGTTCGCCGCCGCGGCCCCCGCCGCGCGCACGTTCTGTCTCGCCTTCGGCGCCGTCTACCTCCTCCTCGGGGTGCTCGGGTTCCTCGCCCCGGGCGTGGTCTCCGCGGTGATCGGCCACGCGCCGCTGACCGCGGGCGAGCTCACGCCGGACAACGCGTTCCACGTACTGGTGGGCGCCGCCTTCCTCTTCGTCGGGTTGACCAGCCCGCGCGCCGCGGCCTGAGCCGCGAAATAGTCCTTGACGCCGCCCAGGACGGGGGTCAGGCTCTATCCGGGACGATGAGGAGCAACGGGAAGAAGTCGGTGGACGCGCCGCCCGACGCGCTGGCCTGGCTCCCCGCCCTGGACGAGGCGGGCAGCCGCTCGCCCTTCTCCTCTTCCACGGCGGTGGCGGCGGAGGCGCTGCGCACGGGGGTCATGCCGCGGCTCGTGCGGCGCGGGCGTCCGTCGGCCATTCCCGGCGAGGCGGAGACCATCCTCTTCGGCGATCCCGACGACGGCGTGCTCGCCAACGAGTACGTGGGGGAGGACACTCCCGGCGGGTCCTCGGCCACGCCCGACCAGAACCAGGTGGACGAGATCGGGCGCGCCTACGGCCTGCTCGAGGACGACTCGGGCTGCCTGCGCTGCGCGGCCGAGGTGCTGGGACGCCGCGACCGGCACCGTTCCGAGCTCCGCGCGCCGCGCCGGCCGCTCTGACCGGCCCGCGCCCCGAGGACCGGCCCTTTCCCGAGAGCCTCTGCCACTCGTGCGCGGCGCCGCCCCGCTACGTGGTGAGCGACCGCGGGACCGTCTTCATCTACTGCCCGCTGCTGGCGCGGTACCCGCCCCAGCCGGTGCGGGCCTGCCCCGCCTACGCGCCGAAGTCGTAGCCGTCAGGGTCCGAACTGCTTCACGGGCGAGAAGGCGCACCGGCCGATGTCGAAGACCTGCGCGTAGACGCCACACGAGCTGGCGGGCACGTTGGCGATGGTCAGGTCGATGGTCCCGTCGACGTCGGCGGTCAGGAAGCTGTAGCCGAGGATCCGGAGCCCCCCTCCCGGCGTACCCGCGCAGAAGGGGCTCACCGCCGGCACCGTGAACGGCTCCAGGACGGCGCCGTAGACGACGACGAACATGGCCCCGGGCGTCAGGCCGTAGGAGCGGAGGGTGGCGGTGACGGGCGCGGTGGGACACGTGCTCGAGCTCAGCAGCGCGGGGGCCGTGTCCGAGGAGCCGCGCGCGACCTTGAGCACGCGGCCGTCGGGCACCTGCGCGCCCCCGAACTGGGGGTCGTTGCCGACCAGCAGGTAGAGCTCGCCCTCGTGGTCCTGGCCCACGCTGAAGACGAACTGCCGCGTGCGGAGGTTGCCGGCGTCGTCCCGCGTGGCCAGCGCCTCCCCGTCGGGGTCCAGCACCAGCTCGCCGACGGTGGTGACGTCGCCGGTGGCGGGGTCCACGTCGCCGTAGAACAGGCGCGCGGGCGTGGGCACCGTGTCGAGCCCCTGGCGGCCGAAGTCGCCGAACACGTACTTGCCGGCCAGGGCGGGCAGGGCCTGGCCGCGGTAGACGAAGCCGCCGATCACCGTCTCCCCGTCCTCGCGGCCGTACTCGAAGACGGGCGGCTGGTGGACGGGGCTGAGGGGCGAGAGCGCGACGGCGGGGTTCTTGAGCATCGTGCCCTCGGAGCGGCCCCAGCCGTAGTTGGCGCCGGCGGTCACGAGGTCCACCTCCTCGAGCGCGGACTCGCCCACGTCGGCCAGGTAGAGGCGGCCGGTCAGCCGGTCGAAGTCCATCCGGAACGGGCTGCGGAAGCCGAGGGCGTAGACCTCGTCGAGGGCGGCCGCGTGCTGGGCGCCGAAGTTGTCGGTGGGGATCCCGTACTGGCCGTTGGCGCTGGCCATGATCCCGGGCCCGGAGGTGCTCACGGGATCGATGCGCATCACCGTGCCGTGGTGGTTGGAGGGGTCCTGGGCGAAGAAGAAGCGGTTGGGCGACCCGCCGTCGCCGGATGACACGTACAGGAACCCGTCGGGCCCGAAGGCCAGGTCCACGACGTTGTGGTTGCGCTGGGGCTGCCCGAACCGGAGCACCTCGCGGCGGGTGAACGAGGGCGCGTCGGCGGCGGGGTCGTCCGCCGTCCACTCGACGAGGATGTCGTGGTGATCGTCGTTCCCGTCGGGCGACGGCAGGTCCACCACGCCCGAGGGCGCTTCCGTCACGATGGCGTAGATGCGGCCGTTGGCCGCGAAGTCCGGGTGCACGGCCACCGCCGTGGAGCCGTACCCGCCGGTGCCGATCGTCGAGCCGGCGTTGGCGAAGTAGGGCGCGGCCGCGGTGTCCAGGGCCGCGCCGTCGGCGGACACCAGGCGGAACCTGCCTCCCAGGGTGGCCACCACGAGGCGGCCCGTGCCGTCTCCGAGCGGTGCGAGGTCCGTGGGCGCGAACTGGCCCTCCTCGGAGAAGCCGGTGGCGAAGACCTCCAGCTTCACGGCGATGGTGCCCAGCCCGATGCTCTGGGCGGGCGCCCTGGGGGGCGAGACGACGCCAGCCACGACGAGGGTCACGAAGGTACGCCCGAGGCGGATGCACATGATCCCCTCCCCCCGTCCGTGCGGGACGAGGCACCGGGCCGCGGGACGCCGTGGAAGGGTAGAGGGCCGGGGAGCCCCGTGACGCCGGACATCATACGCCAGGCTGCGGTATGGTCCGCGCCATGGAGTGGAGCGCGGCCCTGGCCGTGGCGGAGGCGGCCGCGCGCGAGGCGGGCGACGTCCTGCGCCGCGACCTGCACCGTGCCGAGGGCCCGCGCGGCGGCGGCGACAAGGCGGAAGCGGACGTGGAGGCGGAACGCGCCATCCGCGCGCGGCTGACCGCCGCCTTTCCCGGCTGGGGCTACCGCGGCGAGGAGACGGGCGCCGCCGCGGGCCGCCCCGGCGCGCCCATCTGGCTCGTGGATCCCAACGACGGGACGCGGGACTACCTGCGGGGACGGCGCGGCAGCTCGGTCTCCATCGGCCTCCTGGCGGAGGGCCGGCCCGTGCTGGGCGTGGTCTTCGCCTTCGCCTACCCGGACGACGCGGGCGACATGTTCGCCTGGGCGGAGGGGATGGCGGCGCCCGTGCGCAACGGCGTGGCCGTGCGCCCGGCGCTGCCGGGCGCGCTGGGGGCGGAGGACGTGGTGCTCGTGTCCGGGAAGGGCGACCGCGACCCGGAAGGGAACCTGCGCTGCGCCCGTCCCGCGCGGTACCGCAGCGTGCCCTCCATCGCGCACCGCCTGGCCCTGGTAGCCTGCGGCGAGGCCGCGGCCGCCACCAGCTTCTTCGCGCCGGGCGATTGGGACTACGCGGGCGGCCATGCCCTCCTGCGCGCGGTGGGGGGCGCCCTGCTCGACGAGGAGGGCCGGCCGGTGGCCTACGCCGCCGACGGCAGCAGCCGCTGCCGGCGCGCCTTCGGCTCGTCGCCGTCCGTGGCGGCGCTGCTGGCCGGGCGCGCGGAGTGCGGCGCGGGCGGGGCGAGCCTGCCCCGCGGCGCGGCGCCGGCGCGCCTGGCGCGCGGCCGGGCCGTGGCCGACGCGCCGTTGCTGGCGCGGGCGCACGGCTGCCTGCTCGGCCAGGTGGCAGGCGACAGCCTGGGCTCGCTGGTGGAGTCCGCGACCGCGGAGGACGTCGCCGCGCGCCATCCCGAGGGGCCGCGGCGGCTCGCCGACGGCGGCGTCTGGCGGACGATCGCCGGACAGCCCACCGACGACTCCGAGATGGCCCTGGCCCTGGCGCGCGCCGTGGTCGCGGAGGGCGGCTATCGGGCGGAGGCCGCGCTGGCCGCGTACCGCGCCTGGGCGGACAGCGGCCCCTTCGACATGGGGCGGGCCACGCGCGCCGCCCTCCTGGCCGGGGCGCCGATGGCCGACAGCCAGGCCAACGGCTCGCTGATGCGGGCCAGCCCGCTCGGCGTGCTCGGCCATGCCCTGGCTCCGCGGGAGGCGGCCGCCCTCGCGCGCGCGGACGCCGCCCTGACCCATCCCCACCCCGTGTGCGGAGACGCCACCGCCGCCTTCGTGGTCGCGCTCGCGCACGCCGTGCGCCACGGCGACGGCGGGGCGGCGGCCTGGGGGGCGGCCCGGGACTGGGCGGAAGCGCAGGCGCAGGGGCCGGTGCGCGACGCCCTGCGCGCCGCCGAGCACGCGCCGCCGCCGCCGGGCGCGCCCGCGGGCTGGGTCCTGGTGGCCCTGCAGAACGCCTTCTTCGAGCTGCTGCACGCGGAGACGCTGGAGGAGGGCGTCGTGCGCACGGTGCGCCGCGGGGGCGACGCCGACACCAACGCCTGCATCGCGGGCGCCCTCCTCGGCGCCGTGCACGGGCGCCAGGCCGTCCCCCTGCAGTGGCGGAGCATGGTGCTCAGCTGCCGGCCCTGGCCCGGCTTCGCCCCCCACCCGCGCCCGGTGGAGTACTGGCCGGTGGACGTGCTCGAGCTGGCCGAGCGCCTGCTGCTGGCGGGCGGGGCGGGCTAGGAGGCGGCCGCCACGGGGGCGGCCGCGGTCCCCGCCGCCGACGCCGTCTTCGCCTCCATCACCGCGATCAGGCTGAGGGAAGGCAGGGGCAGGAAGCGGTCCACGCGGCGGAGCACGGGCGTGAGCAGGTTCAGGAGCGCGATCTGCACCAGGCCGAAGCGGCGGCGCCGCAGCAGGCGGCCGTTGAGGAGCCAGGCCAGGGTGCCGAGCCGGTTGAACTCGAGCATCTGCGCGACGTGCAGGCCGCACGCCTCGGCCAGCCGCAGGAGCGACTCCTTGCTGTACCGCCGCTGGTGCCCCAGCACCTCGTCCAGGCTCCCGAAGTTCCACTGCCCCTGGGGGACGAGCACGATGGCGCGGCCGCCCGGGCCCAGCGCGCGCTTGATGTTGCCCAGCGCCCCCGCGTCGTCGGGGACGTGCTCGATGACGTTGAGGCAGATGACGGTGTCGTAGCCCTCCGCCGTCTCCGGGAAGGAGTCGACGTCGGTCACGTCGCAGAAGGTGGTGGTGAGGTAGGGGCGCTCGCGCGCCAGCGCGCGGAGCGTCTGCAGGTAGAGCGGGTTGATGTCGGAGGCCACGTAGGCGCGGCGGGGGATGAGGCGCGTGGTCAGGTTGCCGACCCCGCTGCCGATCTCCAGGATGCGCTGGCCGCAGAAGGGGCGGATGGTGTCGGCCATCCAGGCGTTGAAGCGGGGGGCGCGCCCCAGCCTCCCCAACACGTGCGAGCCGTAGGCGTCCTCCTTGTAGACGTCGTCGGAGAGCGCGAAGCGGAGGATGGCCCACAGGGCGGCGAAGCCGTCCTTCCAGTTGATCTTCTTGCCCTCCTGGTAGGTGCGCCCCGAGTAGCTGATGGGCACCTCGAAGAGGCGGGCCTGGCGCTTGGCCAGCTTGATGGTCAGCTCGGGCTCCAGGCGGAAGTCGTTGGAGACGATGGGCAGCGACCTGAGGAGCGGGGTGCGGACCGCCTTGTAGCAGGTCTCCATGTCCGTCAGGTTCAGGTTCGTGACCAGGTTGCACAGGAAGGTGAGGAGCCTGTTGCCGAGCTCGTGGCGGAACATCAGGGCGCGGCGCGCCTCCCCCCCCGCGAAGCGGGAGCCGAACACGGCGTCCGCGTCCTCCTCCACGAAGACGCGCACGATGCGCAGCAGGTCGCGGGGGTGGTACTCGAGGTCCGCGTCGTGGATGACGGTGATCTCGCCCTGCGCCCGCTCCAGCGCGGTGCGGATGGCCCGGCCCTTGCCTCCGTTCCGCTCGTGGCGGAGGAACGTCCAGCGCAGGCGGGAGGAGCCGCGGGCCTCCTCCTGGCGCTGGAAGTCGTGAAGGGCCGGGGCCGTGCCGTCGCGGGAGCAGTCGTCCACCACGATCACCTCGGCCCACTCGAGGTGGGGGCTGTCCTCCAGCACGCGGAGGCGCGCCAGGGAGGCGGCCACCAGGTGCTCTTCGTTGTAGACGGGGACGAGGACGGAGAGGGTGGTCACGAACCGCTATTGCTAATTCATGGCGCGGGGCCGGGTCAAATCGAGCTCCTCACGCCGGCCCCGGCAGCCCCACCCGGCGGCGGGGGCGAGGCGCCGAGGGCGGGGCGCAGAGCCTCGACGACGACCTGGCCCAGGTCATGGGCAAGGGCCTGCCCGTCTTCGCGCTGAGCGAGGACCTGGAGGAGCGGGGAGTGCCCCCGGGGGGGCTGGTGGCGGGCGTGCAGCGGGTCGGCCGGCGGGACCTGGCCGCCTTCTTCGGCGGCCTCGACCGCGTCATCCGCGGGTAGGCGCGCCGCCGGGCCGGCGGCGCGCCCGCTTCGGCCGTCTACCACCTGGGCGGAGGCGCGAACCCGCCGCCATCGCCGCGCTCGCGCTGCTGCAGCCGGTCGGCATGCCGGGGGGTGGGGAAGATGCCGAGGGCGCGGAGGCCCGAGGCGTACTCGTAGCGCAGCGTGACGCGCTCGGCGGCGTAGGCCTGCGGCTCGAAGTCCACCACCACCACGGGGTCGGCCGTCCGGTCGCCCCATCCCGTGCCCGGGAAGCCCTGCGCGCGCGCGCCGGGGGCCGCCGGCTCCGCCTTGGACTTGGCCTCGTCGCGGGCGGCGGGGGCGCCCGCGGCCTCCCGGTCACCGTCGGATTCCCGCGGCGCACGGACGACGGGCGCGGGGCGGGGGTGGCGCTCGCGGTAGGCCGCGACCTCGATCCAGCCCATCTGCGCGTTGGCCTTGCCCGAGCGCGTGGCGTACGACCGCTGCTCGTCCACGAAGGTGAAGCGGCGCACCTCCTCGAGGGAGGTGCGCCAGCCGCGGATCACGGTATCGCTCCAGGGGTCGAGCACGTACATCCGGCCGGGCCGCGCGGCGACGCCGGCCGGGGCCAGCGTCTCGCGCTGCGCGCTGATGACGTTGAGGCCGTCGACGGTCACCGCCACCGCCACCCGCTCGTGGCTCCGGTTGGCCAGGCGGATGGAGTAGGCGGCGCCCTTGCGGGCCTCCAGGTACAGGCGGTCGGCGTGGTCGCGGGACGTGTAGAGGGGGACGGCGGCGCCGTCCACCTCCACGCTGACGGAGACCAGCGACCCCGCGACGTGCGGGGCGGGGTAGGGGTGGGC
>DATBIO010000323.1:0-2213 GCA_036556965.1 Vicinamibacteria bacterium | reverse complement strand
GGTCGCCGGCGACCCAGGGCCAGGAGGCGCGCAGCCAGTACTGCCGCGTCCCGCCGAAGTAGGCGCGCGCGGAGAGGGCGATGTCCCGGCCCGCGAGGTTGGTGAAGGACACGCCCGGCCCCACGGAGAAGCCGTTCTCCTCCGTGTAGACCATGCCGAGGACCGGGATCCAGGCGGGCATCTCGCGCAGGAGGTAGGCCAGGCGCACGCCGCCGGCGCCGTCGTCCTCCGCCCTCACCCCGAGGTCCGCGAAGACGGCGAGGTTCTCGAGGCGCTGGATATCGGCCACCACGGTGACCACGGAGAGGGGCTCCCCCAAACGCGTCTTGACCTCGCGGAGGATCACCCAGTCGCGCGTGACGTTGTGCCCCTCCAGGGCGAGGGCGGTCACGGTCCGGCCCTCGAGGGGAATCAGCGCGGCGCGGTCCAGGTCGGCGCGCAGGGTGGCCGGGGCCAGCATGGCGAGGGCGGAGGCGGCCAGGCGCACCATCCCTCCCCGGCGCGGGCGGGCCGCGCACGGCCGCCGCGCCGGGACGGACTTGATCGCGGGCGTCACGGCAACCGACACTGACGGTCCCGAGGGTACCCGTGGCCATACAGAACCCGACGACCCAGCTCTTCCTGCCCTGCGCCGTGGTCCTGGTCATGTTCGCGGTGGGCACGACCCTCACCGGCGACGACCTGCGCCGCATCGCCACCCGGCCCCGGGCCTTCGCGCTGGGCCTGCTGGCCCACACGCTGCTCCTGCCCCTGCTGGCCTTCGCCATCGCCGCCGCCCTCGGGCTGTCGCCGGAGGTGGCCGTGGGCCTGGTCGTGATCGCGGCCTGTCCCGCCAACGCCGCCGCCAACCTCGTCACCCACTTCGCGCGGGGCGACACCATGCTGTCGGTGAGCCTCACCGCGGCGGCGAGCCTGGCCAGCGTGGTCACCGTCCCCTTCTACGTGAACACCGCGCTGCGCCTGCACCCGCTGGGCGCGGGCGCGGTGCGCCTGCCCGTGCTGGCCGGCGCGTTGGGCCTCTTCCTGATCTCGACCCTGCCCGTGCTGGCCGGGATGCAGCTCCGGCGCGCGCGGCCCGCCCTCGCCCGCCGCATCGAGTCGCGCATGAACGCGTTCGGCCTGGCCGTGATCGTGGCGGTGGTGGCGGCCGCCGTCTGGAGCGAGAAGGAGACGGTGGGCCCGGCCCTGGTCCGGGCGGGCGGGCCCGCCCTCCTCCTCAACGTGCTCGCCGTCTCCCTGGCCTGGGGCGCCGCCGCCGCCGCGCGCCTCGGCAGGGCGCAGCGCGTGGCCGTGGGCCTGGAGTGCGGCCTGCAGAACTTCGCCATGGCCGCCTTCGTCTGCCTGACCCTGCTCGGGAGCAAGGCGCTCCTGCTGCCCGGTATCGCCTACGGCCTCACCATGTGGCTGAGCGCGGCGGCGGTGGTGGCGTTGGCCCGCCGGGCCGGACGGGCGGCCGGACGCGAGACGCGCCCGGCCGCGTGACGGGTCGGCTAGCGGGCGTGCCGCGGGGAGGTCCCTCGACCGCGTTCGTGCGCGCGCCGACGCACGCGCGAAGCCTCCCTCAGCCGCCCAGCTCCAGGGACAGGTAGGCGCGCACCTCGGGGTTGCGCTGGTCCTGGTCCTGGAGGAACACCGCGTCGTACTCGCTCTGGCGGAGGAAGTAGAAGGCGTCCACGCCGAGGCCCAGGCGCTTGTAGACGGGCGCCACCGCGCGCAGGCCGAAGGCCTCGATCTGGTGCTTGGCGTCGGAGCCCTCGAGGCCGCGCTCGTCCTCCTTGTTGAAGATCGACCCGTTGCTCACGTCGATCCACTGGTAGCGGTAGGAGAGGGTCAGGAGGTTGCGCCCGTTGCGGGTGAGGTTCGCCTCCACGGCCGCGCCCAGGCCGGGGCCGTAGTCGTACTCGCGGAAGCGCTCGCGGTCGCCCACGTCGGCCAGGAACGAGTAGTCCGAGTTGACGGCGGCCAGGATGGACACCAGGGCGTCGGCGCGCAGCCGCAGGGCGAGACGGTCGGAGAGCCGGTAGCGCGCGAAGAAGCTCGGGCCGAAGGCCTGCTGCCCGAACTCGTAGGCCAGGTTGTTGTAGTAGTCGTAGTGCTGCACGATCGCGAACGCGTACCTGGGGTCCTCCCCGGCGCCGATGGGCCGCGAGTAGAGGTCGCCCCGCACGCGCGCGATGGTGATGGGCTGCTTCTCGCCCACGCTGAGCTGGGTG
>DATBIO010000322.1:0-5533 GCA_036556965.1 Vicinamibacteria bacterium | reverse complement strand
GGGGGAGCCCAGCGACCACCGCGCCGTGCACAACGTCTACGGCATGCTCATGACGCGGGCCACCCACGAGGGCCTGCTGCGGCTGCGGCCGGACGAGCGGCCCTTCGTCCTCACCCGCGCCACCTTCGCCGGGGGCCAGCGCTGGGCCGCGGTGTGGCCGGGCGACAACGTGAGCGACTGGTCGCACCTCCGCTCGAGCATCCGCATGCTGGCCGGCCTGGGCCTGAGCGGCTTTCCCTTCGTGGGCACCGACATCGGCGGCTTCGCGGAGACGGCCACCGCGGAGCTGTTCACGCGCTGGCTGCAGATGGGGGTGTTCTTCCCCTTCATGCGCGCGCACACCACCTTCGGCACCCCGGACCAGGAGCCCTGGTCGTACGGCCCGCGCCACGAGGAGGTGAACCGCCGCGCCGTCGAGCTGCGCTACGAGCTGCTCCCGCACCTCTACGACGTGATGAAGGAGGCCAGCGACACCGGCCTCCCCGCCCTGCGCCCGCTCTTCCTCGAGTTCCCCCAGGACCCGCGGGCCTGGTCCCTGGAGGACGCGTTCCTCCTCGGCAAGGACCTGCTGGTGGCGCCCGTGCTGCGCGAGGCCGCCACCGAACGACAGGTCTACCTGCCCGCGGGCTCGTGGTACGAGCTCCAGTCCGGCCGCCGCCACGAGGGCGGCCGCGACCTCGCGGTGCCCGTCACCCTGGAGTCGCTGCCCGTCTTCGTGCGCGAGGGCGCGTTCCTCTTCCGCCAGCCCGTGGTGCCGCACACGGGGGCCATGGAGGGCCAGCCCCTCATCGTCGCCGTCTACCCCGCCGCGCGCTCCGAGGCCTGGCACTACGAGGACGACGGGCTGACCCTGGCCCACCTCCGCGGACAGTCGGTGCGGCGGCGCTTCGCCCAGGACCGCTCGGCCGCCGGGACCACGGTCACGGTGGGGCCGGCGGAGGGGCCCTACCGTCCGGCCGCGCGCGACCTCGAGCTGCGGGTCCGCCTGGAGGCCCCGCCCGCCGCCGTGTCCCTGGACGGGCGCCCCCTGCCCCGGGACGCGTGGTCCTGGACGGACGAGGGCTGGCTCACCCTGCGCGTGCCCGACCGCTTCGTGCCCTTGACCCTGGTCGCCTCAGCGGGCCGCCGCTGAGAGCGAGCGCCGGCGCGCCGGCGCCTGCGCCTTCCCCACCGCCTGCGTGACCGCCCCCAGCAGGGTGGCGTCCGAGCGCAGGGCCGGGCTCAGGAGGATGCTCACGCGGTGCCGCCGCTGCGAGAGCAGCAGGTTGGACACCCACTCCGTGAGCTCCTCGTTGGTTTCGAAGGTCGGGCTCTCCGTGGGGTAGAGGAAGTGGCTGATGTCGGAGTCGGACCAGGCCACGGCCCGGATCCCGTCCGCGCGCCGGTGCACGGTGATGACGTGCACGAGCCTGCGCCGCCTCTCCATCCCGGCCTGACCTCCCGGTTCGAACCCGCCCTTCAGCATACCCCCCTCGGGGCCAGGGGGGGATAGCATTGGGCATGAGCGATTTTCTGACGGACATCCAGACCCTCCGGCAGCGGGCCCGCCGCCACATCGAGAACGGGGCGGTCACCGAGGGCTACCAGGCCGACCGCAAGAAGGTGGTGGAGCTCCTGAACGAGGCCCTGGCCACGGAGATCGTCTGCGTGCTGCGTTACAAGCGCCACTACTACATGGCCAGCGGCATCCACGCCCAGGCGGTGGCCCTGGAGTTCCTCGAGCACGCCAACGAGGAGAGCCAGCACGCCGACCAGATCGCGGAGCGGATCACCCAGCTCGGGGGCGCGCCCAACTTCAACCCCGAGGGCCTGCTCACCCGCTCCCACGCCGAGTACGTGGAGGGCGAGAGCCTGGTGGACATGATCAAGGAGGACCTGGTGGCGGAGCGCATCGCCATCGACTCCTACGGGGAGATGGCCCGCTACTTCGGGGACAAGGACCCCACCACGCGCCGGCTCGTCGAGTCCATCCTGGCCATGGAGGAGAAGCACGCCGACGACCTGGTGAACCTGCTCACCACGCTGGACCCCACCAAGGCGGGGTGAGCGCACCGGCGGGCGCCGAGGGCGCGTCCCTCGTCCTCCTCGGGGAGCGCGGGGTGCTGGCCGTCACCGGCCCCCAGCGCCAGAAGTTCCTGCACGCCATGCTGAGCAACGACGTGGCCGCGCTCGCTCCCGGCCAGGGGTGCCTGGCCGCCCTCATGGACGTGAAGGGCCACCTCCTCGCCCTCCTGCGCGTGCTCGTGGCGGAGGACGCGATCCTGCTGGAGACGAACCGCGACCGCCTGCCCGTGGTGGAGGCGACCCTCGTCCGCTACCGCGTGGCGGCGCCGGTGCGCTTCGCGGCGGCGCCCTCCTCCGTGCTGGCCGTGCTGGGCGAAGCCGCGCACGGGCTGGTGGGGGGCGAGCTTGGCCCGCCCCAGGCCCACGCGCGCCGGACGCTGGGCGGCCACGAGGTCCGCGTGGCGCGGGCCAGCGACCTGCCCGGTCCCGGCTACGTCGTCCATGCCCCGCCCGAGGCGGCGGGCGCGGTGCACGGCGCGCTGGCCGCGGGGGGCGCCCTTCCCCTGGACCGGGCGGAGCTGGACACGCTCCGCGTGGAGCGGGGCCGGCCGTGGTACGGCCCCGACGTCACGGAGGACAACCTGCTGCACGAGACCGGGCTCCTGGCCGAGTACCACTCGCACAGCAAGGGGTGCTACGTGGGCCAGGAAGTGGTGGCCCGCCTGGAGGGCCGCGGGGGCCACGTGAGCCGCGCCCTGCGCGGCCTGCGCCTGGAGGCGAAAGCCGCCGCCGGCTCCTCCATCACCGAGGGCGGGAAGGAGGTCGGGCGCGTCACCACCGCGGGCGTGTCGCGCGCGCTGGGCCCCATCGCCATGGGCTACGTGCACCGCAGCGCCTTCGCGCCGGGGACGGCGGTGCAGGTGGACGGGCGGCCGGCCACCGTGGCCGCCCTGCCCCTCGTGGGCGATCTGCTAGAGTCGCCGCCTCGGGAATGAAGGTCTACACGCGCACGGGCGACGGCGGGGAGACCGGCCTCATCGGCGGGACCCGGGTGGCCAAGGACCATCCGCGCGTGGCCGCCTACGGCGACGTGGACGAGCTGGCCGCGGTGCTGGGGATGGCCCTGGCGGAGGAGGGCGAGCCGGCGACGGCCGAGCTCCTGCGCGCCGTGCAGCGCGACCTCTTCGCGCTGGGGGCCCAGATCGCCGACCCCAGCGCGCAGGTGGCCGCGCGCAAGCCCAAGGCCGCGGTGGGGGAAGAGCACGTGCGCCGCCTGGAGGAAGCCATCGACGCGCGCGAGGCCGCCTTGCCCGCGCTCGCGCACTTCATCCTGCCCGGCGGCGGCCGGCTGGGCGCGCTGCTGCACCTCGCGCGCACGGTGTGCCGGCGGGCGGAGCGGTCGCTGGTGGCGCTGGGCCACGGCCAGCGCGTGGAGCCCCTGCTGCTGGCCTACCTGAACCGGCTCTCCGACCTGCTCTTCGTGATGGCCCGCCACGAGAACCAGCGCCAGGGACGGCCGGAGGACCGCTGGGCCTGACCCTGCTTCCGCGCGTGGCCGCGCAGCTGCGCGCGCACGGGATCGAGGCCGCGCCCGGGGACACGCCGGCCGGCCTGCGCGAGCGCCTCAACGACCTCTACCTCGAGCAGGTGCGCGGCCTGAAGGCGCGCCAGGCCCGGGGCGAGATCCCCTTGCGCGAGTACGCCTCGCACGTGGAGCGGCTCAGGGAGAGCTACGCGCTACTGGGGCTGCCCCTGCACCTGTGGGAGGGCTGAGGGGCAGCGCGGTGTAGACGTCGGGATCGGCCAGGCCCAGCCACGGGTCGGCGCGCGGGGTCAGGAAGAGCTCGGCGTAGACGCGGTGGTTGAGGGCGTCCAGGCCGCGGACGGCGCCGCGCGCGTACCAGTCGTGGACGCGCGCGTGGAGCACGCCCTCGTTGTACCCGGTGTCGCGGGCCAGCGCCGCCTCGAAGCGCGCCAGGGCCGCCGCCCCCAGGCCGTCGGCGCGCAGCAGGCGCCGCAGCCGTCCGTCCAGGACGGGGGCGGGGGCGGGCGCGGGCCGCGCGTCGCGCTCGGGACGCTCGCCCAGCAGCGCGCGCAGGAGCGGCCGCTCGGCCAGCGACTTGGCCATGGCGCGGCGGTCGGCGGCGAGGGCGCGCGGCTCTGCGGGGTCCTCGGGGGGCAGGGGCACGGCCCCCGCCTCCCCGCGGACCGCGGCCAGCGCCGCCGCGTGATGGCGGGCCGCGCACGCGCTCCAGCCCGCGCCCGCGCGCCCGCCGCAGTCGCGGGCCACCTCCGCTCCGCGCCGCAACACCCGCGCGAAGGCTCGGGGAGCGTAGAGGCCGGGGACGGCGTCCACCGGGCGCCCCTCCGCGTCCAGCACGTAGTGCACGCTGTTGCCGGTGAGGGTGCGCTCGAGGCGCCGGCCGTCGCCGAAGTCGATGGTCACGCGCGGGGCCGGCCGCTCCGAGCTCCAGTGCAGCACGAAGCCGTCGCGCAGCAGCGCCGCCACCTCCGCGTCGCGGTAGAGCACGGAGCGGAAGAAGCGGCTGTTGGCGCAGCTCATCGCCTCGTCCAGGCGCCCGAGCAGGCGCAGGGAGAGGATGGGCCGGCCGCGCCGGGCCGCCTCCGCCCGCGCGGCTTCCAGGTCCTCGTGCCAGGACAGGCCGGACACCACGGTGGCGGCGACGATCAGGGCGGCAGCGGCCATGGGCGCCTCTCTTTCGTACTTGAGACGCTGCCGCGGGGCGCGTGGCCGGATTCTCGCAGCGCCGGCGCACGCCGCCCGCGCGCGGTGCCATGCTGGGACGAGGGTGACCGCCCTCGATCCCAGGAGGTGGAACTCATGAAGGTCAAGGACATCATGACCCCCAGCGTCACGTGCTGCACGCCGGACAACGGCCTGCCGGAGGTCGCGCGCATGATGGTGGACTGCGACTGCGGCGAGATCCCGGTGGTGGAGAGCCAGAGCACGATGAAGCCGGTGGGCGTCATCACCGACCGCGACATCGTGGTGCGCGCGGTGGCCCAGGGCCGCAACCCGCTGGACCTGACCGCGCGCGAGGTCATGACCAGCCCCGTCATCACCGTCACCCCCGACGACGGCCTGGACGACGTCCTCGGCAAGATGGAAGAGCACAAGATCCGCCGCGTCCCCGTGGTGGACAAGGGCGGGCGCTGCTGCGGAATCGTGGCCCAGGCCGACGTGGCGCGGAACGCGGGCAAGGGCGACACGGCCAAGGTGGTCAAGGAGGTCTCGGAGCCGGTGGGGGCGCGGGCCTAGGGTCGGGAACGGGGCCAGTCCGGCGGGACCGCGCCTGCGGGCGCGGTCCCGCGTCGTTCATCGACCCCCCACCCTATCCCTCCCCACGCAGGGGGAGGGAAACGCCTGTTCCGCGCACGGCCCCGCGTCCCGTTGCGACCCCCACCCTATCCCTCCCCACGCAGGGGGAGGGAAACGCCTGTTCCGCGCACGGCCCCGCGTCCCGTTGCTACTCTCCGATCACCTTGATCAGGACCCTCTTGGGCCGGC
>DATBIO010000321.1:0-2549 GCA_036556965.1 Vicinamibacteria bacterium | reverse complement strand
AGCGCTTCGAGTTCACCCTGGAGCGCACGGGGGGCTACCTGACCTCGCTCGTCCGCGACCTGCGGCGCGCCCAGGACCTCGAGATCGGCCCCCTGCTCCCCATCGACCAGCGGCTGGCGGGCTGGAGCCCCGGTGCGCACGTGGCCGAGGACCTGTTCGGCAACAAGGCCGCCTTCGTCGCCCTGCTCAACTTCCCCCTCACCACGCTCCCGGAACGGATCCGCGACGGCATGTCCTGGTCGCGGCGCCAGTGGGCGGAGGCCCGGCTCGCCCAGCAGTTCGCCACGCGGGTGCCCGCGGAAGTCAACGAGAAGGTGTCCCAGGCCTACGCCGAGGCGGAGACGTACGTCAACGGCCTCAACGTCTTCATGCACCACGTGCTCGCGCGCGACGGCCGCCGTCCGTTCCCCGCCGGCCTGCGCCTCATCAGCCACTGGAACCTGCGCGACGAGCTCAAGGCCCAGTACGGGTCGGAGGGCGGCCTCGAGAAGCAGCGGCTCATCCAGAAGGTGATGGAGCGGATCGTCACCCAGGAGATCCCCCTCGCCGTGATCAACAACCCTTTGCTCGACTGGACGCCGGAGACGGGGGCGGTGGCGCCCTCGCCGGTGAAGGACGCCGAGCCGCCCCCGGGGGCCCGGGCGGAGGCCAGCGCCGCCCGCGAGCCGGACACGCGCTACCGGATCTGGGCCGACGTCTTCCGCGCGGAGCGCCTGGCCGACCCCTACCACCCGCAGAACCCGACCTTCGTGGACCGCCGCTTCAACGCCAGCCGCGAGATCCCGGAGGACGAGGTCAAGGCGCTCTTCGAGGCCCTGCTCACCTCCCCCCTCGGCGAGCGCGTGGGCAGGGTGATCTCGGTCCGCCTCGGCCGGCCGCTGGAGGCGTTCGACGTCTGGTACCCGGGCTTCAAGCCGGGGTCCACCGACAGCGAGGCGGAGCTGGACAAGCTCACCCGCAAGCGCTACCCGACGGCGGAGGCCTACGCGGCGGACATCCCCCGCCTCCTGCGCGACCTCGGCTTCAGCGAGGAGAAGGCCCGCTTCCTGGCCGCCCACATCGTGGTGGAGCCCTCGCGCGGGGCCGGCCACGCCTTCGGGCCCGCGCGGCGCGACGACAAGGCGCACCTGCGCACGCGGGTGAACAAGGACGGCATGGACTACAAGGGCTACAACATCGCCGTCCACGAGATGGGCCACAACGTCGAGCAGGTCTTCT
This sequence comes from Vicinamibacteria bacterium, assembly GCA_036556965.1. GTDB lineage: Bacteria > Acidobacteriota > Vicinamibacteria > Fen-336 > Fen-336 > DATBIO01. The sequence goes on along the minus strand of DATBIO010000321.1, from coordinate 1,331 downwards.
CCACCATCTCCGTGGACCACAGCCTCCTGCAGGGCGTGCCCAACAACGCCTTCACGGAGGCGCTGGCCTTCGTCTTCCAGCATCGCGACCTGGAGCTGCTGGGGCGGCCCGCCCCGGGCGCGGACGCGGAGTCCGCGGCCGCCCTCGACGCCTTCTGGAACGCACGCGAGATCGCGGGGGTGGGCCTCCTCGACATCGCGGCCTGGCGCTGGCTCTACGCGCACCCCGAGGCCACGCCGGCGCAGTTCCGCGAGGCGGTGGTCGGCCTGGCCCGGGACATCTGGAACCGGTACTACGCGCCCGTCCTGGGGACGCGCGACACGCCGCTGCTGGGCATCTACTCGCACCTCGTGAGCTACGGCCTGTACATCCCCGACTACCCGCTCGGCCACCTGATCGCCTTCCAGGTGGAGGACCACTTCCGCGGGAAGCCGGGGCCCATGGGCGGCGAGTTCGAGCGCATCGCGCGGCTCGGCAACCTCACCCCGGACGCCTGGATGCGCAAGGCCGTGGGTGCTCCGCTGTCGGCCCAGCCCCTCCTGGCCGCGGCCGAGGCGGCCCTGGCTCGCGGTGACCGACCCGCCGCCAACTGATCCCGCGCCCGGGCGCGGAAGGCGCGCGAAGGAGGTCCTGGCCGCGGCGGCGGCGGGGCTCCTCGTCCTCGCCGCGGCCGACGCCGCCGGCCGGAGGGTCACCCTGCGCGCAGACCGCGCCGGGGACGAAGCGGGGTTCGTCGGCTTCCAGCCGGGGGGCGAGGGCCTCGGCTACCGCGTGGCCCACGGCGCTTCCGAGATCCGCTTCCAGGCGCTGTGGCCGGGCGCCGCCGCATCCGTCGCCATCACCGTGTCCGCGCCCGAGACGCGCCGCGTGCGCCTTTGGAGCGCGGACGCCCTGGTCGCGGAGGAGGTCACGGGCGTCTCGGGCACGGTGCTGGCCGGGCGCGCCCGCGCCGACGACTCGGGCCGGCTGCGGCTGCGCGTGGACAACCCGCGCGCGGGACTGGTCCGCGTCCACGAGGCGCGGCTCGCGCTGGAAGGTCCGCTCCGCATCCCGCCGGGCCGGCTCGTCCAGTATGCCGCCGCCGGCCTGCTGGCGGCGCTGCTCGTCTCGCTGGCCCTGCCCCGCGCGCGCCGGGTGCGCCCGGCGGCCCTGGCCGCCGGCCTCCTGGCGGCCGCCGCCGGCGTCGCCGCCTTCCGCATGCACGCCCTGCGCGCGCTGCCGTGGGCGCTGGCGGGACTGGCGTGGCCGGCCGCCGCCCTCGCCCTGGCGGGCGGCCTGCGGCGGCTCGGCCTCCCCGCTCCCGCGGCGCGCTGGGTGACGCTGGGGATGCT
>DATBIO010000320.1:0-8986 GCA_036556965.1 Vicinamibacteria bacterium | reverse complement strand
GCCGCGGATCTCGTAGGGGATGGTGCGGTAGACGGCGGCCACCGCCCCGCGCTGCATGAACACGTTGGCGCGGAAGCGGGCCAGGCCCTTGATGCCGAAGCTGAAGTCGAGCTCCAGGCTCTCCTCGAACCGGTGCTTCTGCGCGTCGGTGAGCACGCTGTAGGCGAGCTGCTTGGTCTCCACCGCGGTGAGGGCGGGCAGGTCCAGGGGCCGCAGCTTGCCGTCCACGCGGATCTGGGGGGGCGAGTTGGTGGTCACGTGGAGATCGGTGCCTCCCATCTCGGTCATCGTCTTCAGAAGCTGGTGAAGGCTGACTGCCACGTGCGCCCTCCTAGAGAACCGTCTCGCGCAGCACTTCTTCGATGGTGGTCACGCCCTGCTTGATCTTCTCCAGGCCGCTCATGCGCAGGGTGAGCATGCCTTCTTCCAGCGCCTTCCTCTTCAGCTCCACCGCCGTGGCCCCCACCATGATGAGGTCGCGGATGGCGTCCGAGATCTCCATCACCTCGTAGAGGCCGATGCGGCCGCGGTAGCCGGTGCCGTTGCAGGCGTTGCAGCCGCGCCCGCGGTAGAGCTTGAAGGTGCCGATCATCTCGGGGGTGAAGCCGATCTCGATCAGGGTCTGGCTGGGCATGTCCTTCACCTCCTCCCGGCACTGCGCGCACACGCGGCGGATGAGGCGCTGGGCCTGGATGAGGTTCACGGCGGTGCCCACCAGGAACGGCTCGATGCCCATGTTCACCAGGCGCGAGATGGTGGAGGGCGCGTCGTTGGTGTGCAGGGTGGAGAGCACGAGGTGGCCGGTGAGGGCCGCCTTCACCGCGATCTCCGCCGTCTCGTAGTCGCGGATCTCGCCCACCAGGATGATGTTGGGGTCCTGGCGCAGGAAGGCGCGCAGGGCGGCCGCGAAGTTCAGGCCGATCTGGTCCTTGATCTGGATCTGGTTGATGCCGGGCAGGTTGAACTCGACGGGGTCCTCCGCCGTCATGATGTTGGTGTCCGGCTTGTTCAGGGCGGCGATGGCCGAGTAGAGGGTGTTGGTCTTCCCCGAGCCCGTGGGGCCCGTCACCAGCACGATGCCGTAGGGCTTGGCGATGGCGCGCTTGAAGCGCTCCAGCGACTCCACCTCGAAGCCGAGCTTGGTCATGTCCAGCATGAGCTTGGTCTTGTCCAGGAGGCGGAGCACGACCTTCTCGCCCCACAGGGTGGGCACGGTGGAGACGCGGAAGTCCATGTCGCGGCTGCGGTCCTCGACCTTGAGGCGGATCTTGATGCGCCCGTCCTGGGGCAGCCTCTTCTCCGAGATGTCCAGCTTGGCCATGATCTTGACGCGCGAGATCAGGGGATCGCGCAGCTTCATGGGCAGGGCCATCACGTTGTAGAGGATGCCGTCGATGCGGAACCGGACGCGGAACTCCTTCTCGTAGGGCTCGATGTGGATGTCGGAGGCGCCGCGCTTCAGGGCGTCGATGAGGAGGACGTTGGAGAGCTTGACCACGGGCGCCGCCTCGCTCGAGCGCGCGAGGGCCCCCAGGTCGATCTCGTCGTCCTCCGTCTTGACCGTCTCCACGTCGGCCTCGTCGCCGCCGATGGAGTCGAGGTCCACCTCGGAGAGGCCCACCGCCGCCATGTCGTCGAAGGAGAGCGACGGCATCTCCATCATCTCGCGGAGCGACGGGGCGTCCCCGAGCTTGAGGCCCGCCGCGCCCATCCCCCCCCCTCCCCCGGAGGAGTCCGTCTTGAGCTGCAGCGAGCGCGTGCTGCCGTAGTAGCGGTCGATCGCGTCCTCGAGCGACGTCTCGGAGGCCACCACCGGCTCCACGTTGTAGCCGGTCATGAACTTGATGTCGTCCATGGCGAAGACGTTGGTGGGGTCGGCCATGGCGATGGTCAGGGTGGCCCCCGACCGCGACAGGGGCAGGATCTGGTACTTCCGCGCGGTGTCGGCGGGGATGACCTTGATGATCGAGGCGTCGACCTCGAAGTGGTCGAGGTTGATGGAGGGCACCCCGTACTGCCGGGACAGGAGGCTGGTGATCTCCTCGTCCCGCACGTAGCCCAGGCTGACGAAGGCCTTTCCCAGCTTCCCCCCGTTCATCTTCTGGTGGCTCAGCGCCTCCTGAAGCTGCTGGGGCGTGACCATGTTCTCCTTCAGGAGCAGTTCGCCGAGCTTGACGGGCATTTGAGCGGTGAAAACCTATGTTCTTCTTATAGTTAGTCGGCGGATGCTACCGCGCCTCTAGAGGGGTGTCAAGCATTCGGGCGCGTCCAGAACACGGTCGCGGCCGCCATTATGAGGCCGATCAGGCAGGAAACGAGCGCCGGCTCCCTCCAGCGCGGCTCGAACCGGAGCACGAAGTCGCGGGCGCCTCCCGGTGTGGGCAGCGCGAGGTACCGGGGCACCGCGCACAGCACGGGGACCTTCGTGTCGCCCAGGAACGCCTGCCAGGACCGGTGGAAGCCGTCCAATACGACGACGAATCCCGGGTCACCGGTGGCACGCAGGCGGACGGTGTGGGCGTCGACACGCTCGTACTCGACACGGCCGGTGGCGCCGGTGCCCCCTCCGCACCGCCAGTTCGCCGGCGCCGCGGCAAGGTGAACGGGAGCGCCGGGGCCGGCGCCCTCGGCGGGGGCGGCCCCCACGGCGCAATCACGCGCCCAGAAGGCGCGCGGCAGCGGGTCCCGCAGCTCGCCCAGCACCAGCGGCGTCAGGACGCCCGGAACCTGCGCGCGGCCCCGCGGCGACACGAGGTCCGCGGGGAGTTCCTGGAACGACACCACCCAGCGCACGTTCGCGCCGCGCAGGCGGTCGTGGATGCGGCGGTAGAGCGCGGGGTGGACCTCCGCCGGCGACAGCGTCGCCCCCTCCGGGGCCCAGCCCGCGCGGTCCTCGTCGAAGGCGCCCTCCAGGCCGTCGAGGGTCTTGGTCCGCGACCACAGGGACTGGCGCTCGAAGTAGTAGAGCCAGGAGTCCGCGTTGATGCGGAACAGCTCGGGCGCGAAGGCCACGCCCGGCGAGTTGGCCACGCCGTACGAGAACCACCGGTGGCGGCCCGCGGCGGAGGCCTGGGACACGAGGCCCCGCAGCGAATCGTGAAGCTCGTAGAACCGCGCGGGGGCGGACGGGTTCAGGGACGCGTTCACGACCAGGAGGTCGCAGCCGACCAGGAGCGCCGCCGCCGCCTTCAGCCGCGGCGCGAGGCCCAGCACCGTCAGGGAGGCCGCGGCCAGGAGCCCGCTGGGCACGAAGAAGGACGGCCACGCGTGGCGCACCACGTGGAGGGCGCCCGGGTCCTTCAGCTGGGGCAGCAGCGCGCCGAAGAGCCGCCCCGGCAGGTCGGGCGCGGCGAAGGCGAGCAGCCCGGCGAGGGCCAGCAGCAGGGGCAGGGAGAGGAGCGCCACCGGCACGCGGCGCGGCCGCCGCCGCTCCAGCCCGACTCCCGCGAGGAGGCAGAGGGCGAGGGTGGAGAGGAGGAAGAACTTCACGGGCGTGCGGATGACCCGCGCGGCCTCCAGCACGCCGGCCAGCGGCCCGTGGCCACCGGCGCTGAGCAGCACGCCCAGGAGGGCGAGGACCCAGAGGCGGCGCGCCACCCCGCCCGCGCCCGCCCGTGCCGCCAGCAGCAGCACCCCCGGCCCGACGTAGAGGCTGATCATGTAGGGATAGCCGCCCTCGAAGAAGTCCTGGCCCCAGAAGCCGACGCGCGAGAACGTGTGCACGTCGCCGAAGAGGCGGGGCACGAAGGCTTCCAGCAGCACCACGGGACCGGCCGACCAGGCCAGGGCCTCGCCGGCGGCGAAGCCCGCCGCTCGCCGCGTGCCCTCCAGCAGCGCGGCCAGTCCGGCGAGGGCAGGGGCGGCGAGGGCCAGGGCGAGGGCGCCCGCCGGGACGAGGAGGGGCCAGCGCCGCACGAGGGCGCGCCCCCCGAAGAGCACGCCGCCCGCCACCGCCGTCTGCAGCACCGTCTCTGCGGAGAGGGTCGACGCCTGCAGGGCGGCGAGGGAGGCCAGGTACGCGGCGCCGCGCGGCGTGCCCTTGCGCAGGCACAGGGCCAGGGCCGAGAGCACCCACGGCATCCAGGCCGCGGCCTGGAAGATCTGCAGGAGGTTGACGGCGGCGAGCACGTAGCCGCTGGTGCCGTAGAACAGCCCCGCCGCCCACGCGCCCGACGCTCCGGCGCCCAGGCGGCGCGCGAGGTGGCGCGCGCCGAGCATGGCCACGAAGAGGTGCAGTGGTACGCCGAACCGCAGCGTGGCCCGGGCCCCGAAGGCGGCGAGCAGGACCAGGTCCACGGGATAGGCGAGCAGGAAGGGCGCGCCCGCGTCCGCGGTGGGGTTCCACAGCGGCCACACCCCCCCTCGCAGCGAGGCGGCCGCGAACACGTAATCGGGGTAGTACTGGAGGGCGACGTCCCGGAAGAAGAGAACCCGCCCCTCGACGAGCGGCCCCCAGAACAGCAGGAGCACGGCGAGGGCGTAGCCGGTGGCGGGCGCGCACCGCCGCCACCGGCCGATCAGCCGGCGCGGTCCGCTCACCGGGAGGCGGGGCCTGGGACGGGGCGGGGCCGGCGCACGCTGGCGCCGATGCTAGCATCTGCGCACATGCCGTCTGGCCCGCCCGGCCGCGCCCCGCGCCGCCCCGGCGGCGGCGGGGCCGCTCGATGAGGCGCGGGCTCGCCGCCAGCTGCCTGCTGACCGCCGCCGTCTGCTTCCTGCCCTTCGTGCGGGGAACCATGGCGGGCAACGCCTTCTACTTCCGCGACCTCTCGCGCCAGTTCTTCCCGCTGCGCCGCTTCCTCCTCGAGGGGCTGCGCCAGGGCGAGCTGCGCTACTGGTGCCCGCTCGTCAACGAGGGCGTGCCCTCGCCCTTTCCGCCTCTTGCCTATCCCCTGCAGCTGCTCGAGCTCCTGGCCCCCACGGAGCGCGGCCTCTCGCTACAGCTCGCGCTGCACGTGCCCCTGGCCGGGATCGCCTTCCTGCTGCTCGCGCGCGCGCTGGGCGCGGGCCTCCTGCCCGCGTCCGCGGGCGCCGTCGTCTACGCGCTGGGCGGGTTCGGCCTCTCCACCCTCAACCTCTACGTCTATGCCCACGCCCTGGCCTGGGCGCCCCTCCTCGCGTGGGCGCTGTGCCGCGCGATGCAGGGAGGGTGGCGCGAGGCGGTGCCCGCCGCGGTCGTCGGCGGGATCGCGATCAGCACCGGAGGGATCGAGCTGGTGGCCCAGGCCTCCCTCCTCGGCGTCGTCCTCGGCGCCCGGCGCGCGCGGCTGCGGCCGGACCTGGGCCGGGCGGCGGCGGCCCTGGTCCTGGGAGCGGCCCTCGCCGCCCCGAGCATCGCCGCCGCCTTCAACGCGCTCGAGGGCAGCGCGCGCGCGCGCGGCTTCTCGACGGACGTGGCCCTCGCCCAGTCCGTGCATCCCCTGACCCTCGTCCAGGTCGTGGTGGCGAGCTGGTACGGCGACCCGAACGACCTGGCCAACCAGTGGTGGGGGGAGAACTTCTTCCCCCTGGGCTTCCCCTACGTGCTCAGCCTGTACCTCGGAGCCCTGGCCCTGTGCCTGGCCGCGGTCGGCTGGCGGTACGGCCCGCCGCCCGGCCGGCGGCTGGCCGTCCTCGCCCTCGCGGCGGCCGTGCTGAGCCTCGGACGCTGGGTCGGCCTGCATGCCGTCGTGGAAGAGCTTCCCCTGCTGCGCGCGTTCCGCTTCCCGGTGAAGGCCTTCTTCACCGTCCACATCTCCGTGGCCCTCCTCGTGAGCCTGGGGCTGACCGCCCTCCAGGCCGGAGAACGGCGGCCCTGGCGGCGTCTCGCCGCCGCCGCCGCCGCCCTCGCCGCGAGCCTCGGCCTCCTGGCCGCCGCTCCGCGCCTCGCGCCCGAGCCGACACGCTGGTTCCTGTGGGGCTTCATGCCGTGGGGCTACCAGTGGCCGCACCGCTACGAGGCGCTGGGCCGCATCTCGGCCGACGCCTGGACGGCGGCGGGCCTGACGGCGGGCGCCGGGCTGGCCGCTCTCCTCGTGCTGCGCGGCCGGCTGCGGCCGCGCCTGGCCGCGCTGGCCTGCGCCGGCCTGGTGGCGGCGGACATGCTCCGCACGGGCTCCGGCCTGAACCCGATGGTGGAGCCCTCCTTCTATCGGCTGTCCGACGAGATGGCGGCGCGCGTCTCGGTCCTGGGCGGCCGCGCCCGCATCTACAGCTGCGACCCCATGGACTCCCCCGCGTACTTCCGGGCCCGCGCCCGCTCCGGCGACCGGCACGAGGTCTGGACCTTCGCCCTGCACCAGGAGCTGCTGGTCCCGTTCACCAACCTCCCCTACGGGGTGGCCGGCGCGTACGGGCAGGACCTCACGTCGCTCGTGCCCGTGGACCGCGCGGCGGCCCCCGGCGAGTCGTGCCGCCGCTTCTCCGCCATCGCGCCGCGCCTGCGGGAAGCCGCCGTCGGCTACGTCCTCGCCCTGGAGCCCGTGCGCGATCCCGGCCTGCGCCTGGTCGACGCGGCCACGCCGCCGCGCATCGCGCCCCTGGCCGTGCACGTGCACGCGCTGTCCGACCCCGCGCCCTGGGCCGCGCTGGTGGCGGCCGGCGGCGCCGCCACGCCGGTGGCCCTCGAGAGGCGCGCCTCCGGCTCGATGCGCGCACGCGTCTCCGCGCCGGGCGAAGGGACGCTGCTCGTCCGCGAAGGCTACGCGCGCGGCTGGACGGCGCGCCTCGACGGGGTGGCCGTCCCCGTGCACCGGGAAGCCGGGCGCTACCTCGGAGTGCGCGTACCCGCCGGCCTGCACGACGTGGCGCTCGCCTACCGTCCGCCGGGCCTTCGCGCCGCCCTGGCCGTCAGCCTCGTGGCCGCCCTCCTGCTGGGGCTGCTGTGGCGGCGGTCGGGGCGCGAATTGACCCGCCTCCGGCGCGATCGTAGGCTGGGCGCGGCTTGATGTCCGCCGCGAACGCTCTCGACGCGGGCCGGCGCATCGTCTGCCTCCTCCTCGGCGTCGCGCTGATCCTGGCCTACGACAGCATCGGCCACCTGTACTACAAGTCGTTCGCCACCCCCGCCGGCAACTCGATGTACCACGTGCCCGTGGAGGAGCTCGCGCACGTCGCCTTCTTCACCTTCCTGGGGACGGCGGTGGTCGTCCTGCTCGCGCTGGCCGTGTCCGGCACCCCGGCGGCCGCGCGCCTCCTGGCCCTCGCCCGCCCCCTGGCCGGCCGGCGCGCCCTTCCCCCGCTAATGGCCGCCGCCCTCGTGCTCGCCTCCTCGTACGCCGTGGCCCGCGGCGTCCTCGGGCACGCGGTGACCACGGACGACGAGCACGCCTATCGCTTCATCGCCCAGACCCTGCGCACCGGTGCGCTCACCGCGCCCTCGCCGGGAACCGACCTCGAGTTCTTCCGCGAGCAGTTCGTGGTGTTGAACGAGCACGCTCGCTACGGCAAGTACCCGATCGGCCACCCCCTGCTCCTCGCCGTGGGACAGGCGCTCGGCCTGGAGGCGCTGGCGGGCCCGTTGATCACGGCCTCGCTGGCCTTCCCCCTGGCCTGGGTGGGCCGCATGATCTACGGCCCGGCCGTGGCCGCCCTCGGCCTCCTGCTCTTCGCCACTTCGCCGCAGATGCTCCTCACGGGGGCCACCTACCTGTCGCAGCCCACCTCGGCCCTCTGCATGCTGCTGGCCCTCGGCTGCCTCCTGCGCTCGCGCGACGGCCGCCCCCTGGCCTGGCTGGCCCTGGCCGGGACCGCCCTCGGGTACGGCGCGCTCACGCGTCCCCTGCCCGGGGTCCTGTTCGCGGCCGCCGCCTTCCCGTGGGTGGCGGCGCGCGCCGTCAAGTCGGGCCGCTGGTCGTGCCTCGTCGCGTTCGCGCTGCCCCTGGGCCTGGCCGCGGCCGCCTTCCTCGCCATCAACCGCGTCCAGACGGGCGGCTGGCTGGTGACCGCCTACGAGGCGTTCCACACTCCCGGCCGGAGCATCGCGCGCACGCTCGGGGGCGACCTGGCCACCCTCGCCATGTCCGTCTCGGCCAGCCTGTTGCGCCTCAACGTGTGGCTGCTCGGCTGGCCCGTCTCGCTCGCCTTCTGCTTGTTCGCGCGCCGCGCGCCGGGCCTCGGGCTCGTGCACGCCCTGCTGGGGGCCGCGCTCGCCTACCGGCTGGTGGCCCCCAAGGCGGGCGTGGCCGGCACGGGCCCCGTCTACATGTTCGAGGCCGCGCCGCTGCTGTGCCTGCTCGCCGCCGCCGGCCTGGCGCACCTGGCCCAGGCCCGCCCGCGCCTGGGCCGCTGGGACGTCGACGCCCCGAGCCTGGCCGCGGTGGTGACCGCGGCGATCCTCGTCAACGTGACCATGTTCCTCCCCGTGAAGCTCCAGGACCTCCGGGCCATGGGCCGGGCTCAGTCCGCCGTGACGAGGCTCCTGGCCGAGCAGGGGATCCACCAGGCGGTCGTGTTCCACCAGTCGGTGGTGCCTTTCTGGACGTCGCAGAGCTGGGCGGAAGACCCGCGCAGCAACTCGCCCGCGTTCGACGACGACGTCGTCTTCCTGCGCTTCCAGCCCGAGGACCCCGAGCGGAACATCGAGGTGGGGCGGCGGCGGTTCCCCGGGCGGAGCCTGTGGTACTTCGGGTACGTGGACGGCCAGCCGCGCCTGGTCCCGCTGGAACGGCTGCTGGCCCACGGCCCCGGGGCGGCGACGGCCGATCCGCCTCGCCCGCCCTCCGCCCCGTGATGCGGCGGGAATCGCACCTCGAGCTCGCCTTCCTGCTGCAGGACGTGGTCACGCTCGTGGCCTCCCTGGCCATCGCGCGCTCCGCCCGCGACGGCCTGGCCGTCCTCGTCCCCGGGCTCAAGCCGGCGGTGCCCGTGGGCGACTACGTCCACCTGCTGCTCGTGTTCGTCCCCACCTGGGCCCTCTTCGCGCAGCGCGTCGACCTCCAGGCGGTCGCGCGCCTGACGGGAACGCTGACGGAGCTCCTGCGCGCGCTGGTGTGGACGCAGGGCGCGG
>DATBIO010000319.1:0-18424 GCA_036556965.1 Vicinamibacteria bacterium | reverse complement strand
TCGCCGCCGCGCTCCAGGTCGCCTACAACTCCTGGGTGGTCGGGCGCCTCGTGCTCTCGAGCTACAAGGCGGAGCCCTTCCTCTGGGGCCGCCCCATGGCCCTGCCCGTGCTCGTCTCCTACGAGCGCGGCCTCTTCACCTACTACCCCGTGGTCGCGGTGGCCCTCCTGGCCGCGCTCGCCTGCGGCGCCACCCGCCGCGCCGCCCTCGCCTTCTCGGGCCTGCTCCTGGCCTACGCGCTGCTGTACGGCTTCTGGTGGTCGTGGATGCTCGGCGGGGGCTTCGGCCACCGCGGCTTCCTCGACGTCGTCCCCTTCCTGGTCCCCCTCTTCGCGGTGGCCCTCACGCGCCTCCCCCGTCCGGGACGCGCGGCCGCGCTCTGCGCCTCCGCGGTTTCCGTCTGCGTCACCCTCGAGCTGATGGCCGGCTACTGGCGCCGCACCCTGCCGTACCAGGGGAGCACGCGCGCCGCCTACTGGTCCCACGTCACCGGCGAGCAGTCCCTGCTGGCCGGTCTTGGCCGATCCCGGCCACCGATGTAGCCTCCGGCCGATGGAGACCTATCGCCGCGAGCGCGGGGCGGACGGCCGCTGGCGGGTGGCCGTGCCCCACCGCGGGCATCAGCTGCTCAGCCAACCCATGTACAACAAGAGCACGGCCTTCACGCTCCAGGAGCGCACGGCGTTCGGGCTGCACGGCCTGCTGCCGCCCGCGGTCAGCACCATCGAGCAGCAGGCGGAGCGCGCGTACGCCAACGTGGAGCGCAAGACCGACCCCCTCGAGCGCTACATCGGGCTGGCCGCGCTCCAGGACCGGAACGAGGTCCTCTTCTATCGCGTGCTCACCGACCACCTCGAGGAGCTGCTGCCCATCGTCTACACGCCCACCGTCGGGCTCGCCTGCCAGGCCTTCAGCCGCATCTTCCGCCGCGCGCGAGGGCTCTGGATCCACCCCGGCCACCGCGGGCGCGTGGAAGAGGTGCTGGCCAGCGCGCCGTTCGCCGGCGTGCGCCTCATCGTGGCCACGGACAACGAGAGCATCCTCGGCCTCGGCGACCAGGGGGCGGGGGGCATGCCCATCCCCGTGGGCAAGCTCGCGCTCTACTGCGCCGCGGCGGGGATCCACCCCGCGGAGACCCTGCCCGTGAGCCTGGACGTGGGCACCGACAACGAGGCCCTTCTCGCCGACCCGCTCTATCTCGGCTGGCGGCACCGGCGCCTGCGCGGCGACGACTACTTCTCGCTGGTGGGCGAGTTCGTGCGGGCGGTGCGCGCGCGCTTCCCGCGGGCGCTCCTGCAGTGGGAGGACTTCCGCAAGGGCACCGCCTTCGCGCTCCTGGAGCGTTACCGCGACGTGCTGCCCTCCTTCAACGACGACGTCCAGGGGACCGCCGCCGTGGCCCTGGCCGGCCTCCTCGCCGCGGGGCGCGCCACGGGGACGCCGCTGCGCGAGCAGCGCGTGGTCATCCTCGGGGCGGGCGCGGCCGGGGGCGGGATCGCGCTGCTCCTCCAGGAGACCCTGCGGCGGGAGGGAGTGACGGGCGACGCGCTGTTCCGCGCCGTGGCCCTCCTCGACCGCCAGGGCCTGGTCACGGACGAGGCGGGATCGGAGGACGCCTTCCGCCGGCCCCTGGTCTGGCCCGCCGCCCTGCGCGCCGAGGCCGGCCTGGGCACCCCGCATACCCTCGCCGACGCCGTGCGTGCCCTCCGGCCCACCGCGCTCATCGGCGTCAGCGGCGCCGCGGGCGCCTTCACGGAGGAGGTCGTGCGCGGCATGGCCGCGGCCGTTCCGCGGCCGGCCATCCTGCCCCTGTCCAACCCGACCAGCCAGGCGGAAGCGACGCCGGCCGACGTCCTGCGCTGGAGCGATGGGCGCGCGCTGGTGGCCACGGGCAGCCCGTTCCCGCCCGTCGAGGTGGCGGGCCAGGACGTGCGCGTGGGCCAGGGAAACAACGCCTTCGTGTTCCCCGGGGTGGGCCTGGGAGGGCTGGTGGCGGAGACGCGTGCGGTGAGCAACGCGATGTTCGCGGCGGCGGCGCGGGCCCTCGCGGCGCAGGTCAGCGACGCCGACCTGGCCGCGGGCAGCCTGTACCCGCGCATCGCCGGCCTGCGCGCGGTGACGGCGGCCATCGCCTTGGAGGTGGTGCGGACGGCCCGCGACGAGGGGACGGGGCGGGCGCTCGCGGACGACGCCATACGGGCGGCGGTGGCAGGGGCGATGTGGGAGCCGGGCTATCCCGAGCTGGTGCCGGCGTGATCGCCGCCCTCGCCCTGCTCCTGGCCGGTCCCCCCGACGATGCGGTGCGCGTTTCCGAGCACGTCGAGGTGGAGCGCGTGCTGGTGGAGGTGCGCGTGCTCGACGGCGCGCGCGCGGTGCCCGGGCTGGGCACGGACGACTTCGAGCTGAAGGTGGGCGGCGAGGTGGTGCCCCTGGAGTCCGCCCACTGGGTGCCCGCCCACGGGGGGAGGGACGACGGGGCGCCCGCCTCTCCCGCCCGGACGGTGGTGTTCTTCGTGCAGAAGGACCTGCAGGCCAGGCGGGGGCCGGGGTTCTTGCGCATGCTCCTGCGCGCGCAGGAGGTGCTGGACGGGCTTCCGCGCGAGGACCGCGTGGCCGTGGCCTCCTTCGACTCCCAGCTCAAGCTCTGGACGGACGCCGGCCGCGACCGCGAGGGGCCGCGGGAGGCCCTGCGCCATGCCGTGCTCTTCGATGCGCGGCCTCCCCCGCTGGCCCGGGAGGAAGGATCGCTGGCCTCCCACTTCGACGCCGAGGCGGCACGGAAGGCGGCCACCACGGAGACGGGGCTGCTGGTCCTGGCCCGGGCCCTGCGCGCGATCGACGGGCCGAAGGTGGTGGTGTTCGTGGGCTGGGGGCTGGGCCGCTACACCACGAGCGGCGTGCGCGCCGAGCCCGACTACGAGGAGGCCCGGCGGGCCCTGCTGGCCGCCCACGCCACCGTCTTCACCCTCGACATCACGGACGCGGACTACCACTCGCTGGAGCTGGGGCTCCAGGCGCTGGCCGAGCACACCGGCGGCTTCTACGCGCGCACCCACCTCTCCACGGGGGGCGTCATCGCGCGCCTGCGCGGCGCGCTGGCCGGCCACTACGTGCTGGCCTTCGAGCGGCCCGTGGCGGAGGGCGACGGGCGGCTGCGCGTCGGCTTGCGCGGACGCCGGGGGGCCGTGCTGGCCCGGTCGCACTCCCTGCGAGCGCGCTGAGGGCGCCCAGGGCGCGGGCCACCCGCCGGTAGATCGCCCTCATCTCGCGGTAGGAGTAGTGCGCGTTGCGCCCGCTGGGGTTGGGCACCACGAAGACCCGGGCACCCTCCAGGTCCCCCGGCTGCTCGCCGCAGCGGACGCGGGCGGCCCGTGCCCCCAGCCAGCGCGCGAAGGCCCGGTAGGCGGTGAGGCCCACGAAGACCACGGCCCGGGGCCGCCAGCGGCGGACCTTGCCCGCGAGCACCGCGGCGCCCTCCGCCATCTCCTCCCGCGTCAGGTCGGAGACCGAGGCGGTGGCCCGCGCCGCCAGGTTGGTCACGCCCAGGCCGAGCTCCAGGAGGCGCCCGTCCTCCTGCGGCCGCAGCCGGCGCGGGGTGAAGCCCGCCTCGTGCAGCAGGGGCCAGAAGCCGTTGGCGGGGTTGGCGAAGTGGTGCCCGGCGCGCGCGGACATGAAGCCGGGGTTGATCCCCACGAAGAGCACGTCGAGGCCCCGTCCGCCCACGTCGCGCAGGGGCGCGAAGCGCTCTACCAAAGGCGCAGCTGCTGCGGACCCCGGCGGGGCAGGGCGGAGGGCGCGATGTCGAGCCAGGCCGTGCCGTCCTCGGCGCACAGCGTGACCGCCACCTCCGTGCGCCCGCGGGAGCGCAGGGCGGCGTCGGCCACGGCTTCGGCCAGTGCGGGGTCGTTGCACTTGCGCGAGAGGTGGGCCAGCACGACGCGGCGGCAGCGCTCGCCCAGGCCGCGGGCCAGGTAGCCGGCCACGTCTTCGTTGGAGAGGTGTCCCTGCCAGCCGGAGATGCGGTCCTTCACCGACCACGGATACGGGCTCGCCTGCAGGAGGTCGAGGTCGTGGTTGCTCTCGACCAGCACGGTATCGCAGTCCAGGAAGGCGCGGACCAGGGAGGCGCCGACGTGGCCCAGGTCGGTGGCGTGGCCGAGGCTGCACCCGTCCGCCTCCACCACGAAGGCGTAGGGGGCGGCGGCGTCGTGCGGGATGGGGATGGCCGTCACGGTGAAGGCGCCGATGGCCGTGGGCGCGCTGGGCGGCAGCACCTCGTAGCTCGGTATCGCCTCCGCGCCGAGCCCGGCCGCGGCATAGGTCCCGCGCGAGCCGTAGAGCGGCACGCCCCACCGGCGCGCGAAGGCGGCCGCGCCCCGCGCGTGGTCGCCGTGCTCGTGCGAGATCAGGACGCCGAGGAGGGAGGCCGGGTCCACGGCCACGTCCTGCAGCCGCTCCGCCATCTCGCGCGGCCCCAGGCCGGCGTCCACGAGCAGCCGCGCGCCTCCCGCCTCGACCAGCGTCGTGTTGCCCGAGCTGCCGGAACCCAGGACCCGAATCCGCAGATGGCCTCCCGTGGGACGAGCTGATGATAAGCGGAGGGCCCCGCCCCCGGGGCCAACGGACGCCGCGACGTCTCCCGCGGGTACGGGACTCCCGGCCGAGGCCAGGCTCAGAGCCGGATCTGCTCTGCCTTCGGCTTGTAGCGCCCGAGGTTCCCGAGGACGCTCAGGCCCGGCTCGCCCGTGAAGATGTCGTTGGCGATGCGCTGGACGTCGGCCGCGGTGACGGCCTCGATGCCCGCCGTGATCTCGTCCAGGGGGAACTGGCGGCCGAAGTAGATCTCCTGGCGCGCGAGGTGGCTCATGCGCGCGCCCGTGTTCTCCAGGGACAGCATGAGGCTGCCCTTGAGGTGGTCCTTGGCGCGGCGGAGCTCGGTCTCGGACAGGGTCTCGTCGCGCAGGCGGCGGAGCTCGTGCAGGGTCAGCTCCAGCACCGTGTCCACGGAGTCGAGGCTGGTCCCGGCGTAGACGGTCAGGACGCCGGCGTCGGAGTAGGAGCTGACCCCGGAGGAGATGGAGTACACGAGCCCGCGCTTCTCGCGCACGTTCTGGAAGAGGCGGGAGGACATGCTTCCTCCCAGCACCGTGTTCATCAGGTACGCCCCGTAGCGGTCGGCGTGGGTCATGGAGTAGGCGCGCGTGCCCAGGCACACGTGGACCTGCTCCAGCTCCTTCTTCGAGCGCGTGACGATGGCGGAGGCGGGCGTGGGCGGCCCGCCGTCGAGGGTGCTCCCGCGCGAGGTCAGGGCGCCGAAGGCGTCCTGGATGAGGTCGGAGGCCGTCTTGTGGTCGAGGCGGCCGGCGGCGGAGATGACGATGTTGTCCGGACGGTAGACGTCGGAGAAGAAGGCGGCGAGGTGGTCGCGGTCGAAGGCGGCCACCGTCTCGCGCGTGCCCAGGATGGGGCGGCCCAATGGGTGGTCCGGCCAGTAGGCCTCCGAGAACAGCTCCATGACCAGGTCGTCGGGCGTGTCCTCCACCATGCTCATCTCCTCGAAGATGACCTTCTTCTCCTTGGCCATCTCGGCGGGGTCGAAGAGGGGGTGGAGGACGATGTCGCCCAGGATGTCGGTGGCCACCGGGAGGTGCTCGTCCAGCACCTTCAGGTGGAAGGCCGCGTACTCCTTGGCCGTGAAGGCGTCCATGTGGCCGCCGATGGAGTCCACCTCCGAGGCGATGGCCTCGGCGGAGCGGTTGGCCGTGCCCTTGAAGACCATGTGCTCGATGAAGTGGGCGATGCCCGACTTCTCCGCCGGCTCGTGGCGGCTTCCCCGCTTGAGCCACACCCCGATGGCCACGCTGCGGACGTGGGGCATCTCTTCCGTGATCAGGGTGAGGCGGTTGGGGAGGATCTCCTTGACGATCATGGTGGTGGGCCCGCGGGAACGGCAGTCGAGCAGTCCAAGCTATCACGGTGCCGCCGGGCCGCAAAGCGCGGTTACGATAGCCGCGCGGGATGGACGACGAACGTTATCGGCGCTACGTCCGCATCAACCTTCCCCACGCGCGGACGATCGTGGAGCGGATCGCGCTCTCCCTCGAGCGGCTGGGCGTCCTGGGAGGCGAGGGGAACGGCGGCTTCCCGGCCTTGAAGGCCGCCCACCACGCCCTCGAGGAGGAGGCGGCGCCCTTCGACGACGACCCGCCGCGCGAGCAGGCGCTGGCGGCCGCGGACGCCATCGCCGAGCGCGGGCGCGCGCTGGTGGTGGCCATCCTCGCCACCCGGGCGCGCGGCGACCGGCTGGGCCAGCTCGTGCGCAACCTGTTCGAATGCCTCGGCTTGCCCGAGGAGGGCGCCGCGCTCGCCCTCCAGTGCGGGGAGGACCCCGGCTCGCCGCTGCGCTGAGCCCGCTTCCGCGCGCGGCGCCGGCTTGCTACCATCTCGCCTTTCGCCTCCGGAAGGAGAAGCTCCGCTTGTCCATGAGAGTCCGCTGCGCCGCCGCCGTCCTCGCCCTCTTCGCCGCCCCCGCCGGGGCGGAAAAGCTGCCCCCGGAGTTCCGGGCCGCCTTCGAGCAGACCTTCAAGCCCGGCCGCACCTTCGCCGTGGTCATGCAGGAGGGCGTCCCCACCACCTCCGTGTACGGCGTCAAGGGCGACCAGACCATGGCCCACTTCTCCATCGACGTGAACGAGAGCGGGTGGAAGACCTCCACCGGCATCCTGGACTTCGACCAGACGGCGGCGGACGTGCTGGCCAAGGGCGAGGTGATGGAGCTGGCCTCCATCAGCTGGAAGGACAACCGCGTGGACCTGCGCATGGTCTCCGTGGAAGCCCACAAGGTGACGCGCGGCGAGTGGATCGCCAAGCAGACCAAGCGCGAGCCGGTGGCCACCAACTTCAAGTTCTTCTTCCCCTTCGCCGTGCGGGGAGCCCAGGACGTGGGCCGGGCCATCGACTTCATCCACATGTACCTCGAGGACTTCCCCAGCGAGGAAGCGGCGCGGAACTTCGCCGCCACCGTGGTCCACGCCCGCGAGGACAAGCGCCCGGCGGCGGCTCCCGCCCGCGCCGCCTCCAGCGCGGGCTCGAGCGCGGGAACGGCGACGAAGAAGGAGATCAAGGCGGGCATGACTCCGCTGGAGGTGCTGGAGATCCTGGGCAAGCCGGAGAAGGAGATCTCCTTCGAGAACAAGTCGCGCTGGACCTACTCGGACCTCACCGTGGTCTTCGAGAACGGCCGCGTCAAAGAGGTGAAGTTCTAGGGCGGCGGCGCGCGCCCCGGGCGGGGCACCGTGTCGTCCAGCGCGGCCAGGATGGCGTTGGCCGCGATGCGGTGGGCCAGCTCGCTGGGGTGCTCGTCGCGGGCGCCGTCCACCACCAGCAGCTCCCAGCGCAGGTCGCGGTAGGCGGGCAGCAGGTCCACCACGCGCGCGCCGGCGGCGGCGGCGGCGCGGGCCACCTCCTCGTGCAGGGCCGCGAACGGGTAGCCCTCGTCCAGCCGGTTGCCGAAGAGCGGGAAGACGGCCACCACCAGGGGCACGCCCCGCGTGCGGCACTGCGCGCCCATGTCGGCCAGGGCCTGGCGGCCCGCCCGCCAGCCGGCGGCGTCGGCGGCATAGAGGGCGCGGAAGCCGTCGATCCGCCGCCGGTTCTCGGCGGTGGCCCACAGGCGGTGGCGCACCGTGCGCACCAGCAGGGAACGGTCCCAGGACGAGGGCGAGGGCCCGGGCGGCCCCTCCCTCCACTCCTCCGCGCGCCGTGCCTCCTCGGACGTCCGGCCCTCGCTGTCGTTGAGGACGTAGCCCACGAGCACCACGTCGGGCGCGTAGGCGAAGCCCTCGCGGCGCAGGACGTCGGCCTGGTCCACCGTGCGCATCCCCGGCCGGGCCAGGTTCACCACCTCCCACTCCTCGCCCCGCGTGCGGCGCAGCGCGCGCTCGAGCCGCTGGGGGTAGGCGTCGTCCAGCTCCACGCCGGCGCCCCAGGCGAAGGAGTCACCCAGGCTGACCACGCGGCGCACGCCCGGCGGCTTGGCGGGGACCCGCGGGACGTCGCGGTAGCCCGCCGCGTTCTGCTGCCGGTAGGCGCGGCGGGCGCCCACGGGGGCATAGGATGCGCGGGCCGCGCGCGGCCAGAGGCGCAGGGCCGCCTCCGCGAGGCAGAGGGTGGCCGCCACGCTCCCGGCCAGGAGCGCGACCTCCTTCCTCACGAGCCGGCCGCGGCCTCCTCCTCGCGCGGGACGAGCTGGTAGAAGAGGCTGCTCTCGCGCTTGAAGAAGCCCTCCGTGTGCAGCGAGTCGAAGAACTGGAAGTGCACGTAGTCGATGTGGTGGCAGACCTCGTGGAGCAGCGTGCGCAGGAAGGTGCGGAAGGCGACCACGCGGCGATGGCGGGCCGTGCGCATCCAGACCCGGATGAGGGCGTGGCCCCTGGCGTCGCGCGTGTACAGGCCGTGCAGCTCGCTCGTGCGCAGGGCGGGCCGGACGGCGAGCACGTTCACGGAGACGGGATCGATCTCCAGCATGTCGGTGATGCCGCGCGAGAGGCGGCGGGAGGCGGCCTCCACCACCGCGCGCTGGTCGCGGGCCAGGGCCTCCCGCAGCACGTCCACCACGGGGCGCAGGCCCTCGGCCAGGGGCAGGGGAACGCTGGCGATGCGCGCGCTCCGGTCGTAGAGGTCCCTCTCCCGCCTCCCCAGCTTGTCGTAGTAGGCGAACGGCATCAGGGCGCGGCCACCAGCCGCTCCACCGCCGCGCGCATCGCCCGGTAGTCCGCGCGCGCCGCGGGAAGCTCGGCGTCCGGCGCGAAGAGGCCGCCGGGATGCACGTGGCGCACCACGCCCTGCCGGTCCACGAGGAGGCTGGCGCTGGTGAAGTCGGCCCCCGGCACACGGTCGAGCCAGAGCCGCTTCAGGGCCGCCCAGTCGTCGTCCACGGCCACCGGGAACGCGAATCCGTGGGCGCGGGCGTGCCCGCGCGCCTCCTCGTCCGTCGCGGGCCGCGGCCGTGGCTTGGGCGTGTACATCCCCACCACGACCAGGCCGCGTGGCCCGAACTCCTCGGCCAGCGCGTTCAGGGCGGGCGCGGTGCCGCGGCAGTAGGGGCAGTCCTGGCCCATGAAGAAGCGGACCAGGACCACCTTGCCGCGCAGGCCTTCGAGCTCCAGGGGGCCGCCCTGGACCCACCGCCGCGACGGCCAGGCGGGGCACGGGTGTCCGACGAGGGACTGGCCTTGCGCGGCGAGCATGAGCAGGGCGGCGAGGACCGGCACGAGTCATTCTATCCGCGGGGGGCGCGGCCCTCACTTAGAATCGCGGCCATGGCGACGGACGGCGACGAGCGGGCGCGCGCGCCGCTGGCCGGCGTGGACGAGGTCCGCGACGAGCTGCGGCGCCTGGGCTACCTGCAGAGCGGCCTCGATCGCTTCGTCCTCGCGGGGGCCGCCGCCGCCTCTCCCGCGCGCGCGTCGTGGCGCGCGGCCTGGCGGGTGGGCCTGGTGGGAGGACCGCTGGTGGGCGTGGTCCTCGGCCTGGGCGCGGCGGCGGTGGACGCGCGCCTGCTGGGTCAGGCGCAGGACCTCGTGGTGCTCGCCGTCTACCTGTCCGTGGCCGCGGGCCTGGCCGTCGCCCTCCTCGCCTTCGCCGCCGGCCTCACGGCCAGCGCCCTGGCGCGGCGGGGGGCCACGGCGCCGCCCACCCTCAGCCGCAACGTCGGGCTCGGCCTGGGCGTGCTCGCCCTCGGCTACCTCGCGCTGTGGTGGCGCTCGCACCTTCCCGCGCACCGCCCCGCGCTGATCGCGCTCGCCCTCGTCCTCGGCGTGGCGCTGGCGGCGGCCCTGGGCCGCTTCGGCAGCCTGGCCGCGGTGGCCGTGCTCTCCGCGGCCGCGGGCCCCTCGCGGCTGCCGGAGGCCAGCTTGTCGCGCCGGCGCCTGCTTCCCCTCCTCGCCACCGCCGCCGTGCTCCTCGGCGCGGCCGTGGCCGCCGGGTCCTGGCTGGCCGGGCGTCCCGCTCCCCCTCCCGATTACGCGGTGGTGCCCACCGGCCTGCGCGTGCGCCTGGTGGCCGTGGACGGCCTCGACCCGAAGCTGGCCCGCCAGATGGCGGACGAGGGCGCCATGCCGCACCTGTCCGCCCTGCTCGCGCGTGCCGCGCGCTACGCCCTGCGCCTGGAGCCGGAGCAGGTGCCGGCCATCGTGTGGACCACGGTGGCCACGGGGCGCGGCCCGCAGGCGCACGGCATCCACTCCGCGGGCACGCGCCGCCTGCCCGGCATGAGGACCTCGGTGGCCCTGGACGAGGAAGGCACCTTCGGCCGCGCCCTCGCCCGCGCGGGCGAGACGCTCCGGCTCACGCGCGTGCAGCCCGCCACCTCCGTCCTGCGCGACGTGAAGACGCTGTGGAACGTCGCCTCGGAGAAGGGGCTCCGGGTGGGGGTGGTGAACTGGTGGGCCACCTGGCCCGCCGACGCCGTCAACGGCTACGTGGTGAGCGAGCGCGCCTTCTTCAAGCTCGAGAAGGGAGGCGAGCTCGAGCGCGAGGTCCATCCCCCCGAGGCCTTCGCGCGCCTGCGCGCGCTGGCGGCGGCCGGGCGCGCGGACGAGCGCGCGCGCGCCCTCGACGCCTTTCACGCCCGCGCGGCGGCCCTGCTGCGCCAGCCCTCCCCGCCCGACCTCGAGGCGCTCTACCTGCCCGGCCTCGACATCGCCACCATGCAGCGCCTGGGGCAGGGCGGCGGCGCCGACCTGGCCGCCCTCGACGCGCGGCTGGCCGCGCTGCGCGAGCACTACCGGTTCCTCGACACGCTCCTGGGCGAGCTGGCCTTCGGCGAGGACGAGGTGGTGGTGCTGGTGGCCGACCCCGGCCGGCTGCCGCGCGCCACGGGCGCGGCGGCGGAGGGGCTGCTGGCCCTGGCCGGGGGCGTGGCGCGGCCCGGCGACCGCGGCACCGCGTCGCAGCGTGACGTGTGCCCGACCGTCCTCCACCTGGCCGGCCTGCCCGCCAGCCGCGAGCTGGAGGGGCGCGTGCTCGACGAGGCGCTCGAGCCGGGGTTCGCCGCGCGCCACCCCGTGCGCTGGGTGGCCCGCTACGGCCGCCGACCCTCCGCGCGCCCCGCGGAGAGCCGCTTCGACCGCGAGATGGTCGAGGAGCTGAAGAGCCTCGGCTACATCCAGTGACCGGCCACCGGAGGGTGGCGTGGACGCCCGGGAACCAGGGCGTGGCTGCCCCACCGTTGACGAGGGCTATTCCCCTTCCCGCGGATCGCGCGCGTAGACCCTGACCGACGACCAGCGCCGGAGCTGCACCTCGCCCGGATCGTAGCCGGGCGGCTTGCTCACGTCGGCCGCGCGGCAGACGTGGACCTCCACCTTGCCGCGCGCGGCGCGGGCCTTGGAGTGGTAGGCGGCGAGGGCCGCCGCCTGCTCGAGGACGGCGCGCGGCAGCTCCTCGAGGCGGTCGGGGTTCCGGACCACCACGTGGGAGCCGGGAGGGCCCGCCACGTGCATCCAGAAGTCGTGCGGCTCGGCCACGGCAAAGGTCAGGTGGTCGTTGTCACGGTCCCCCTTGCCCACCAGCACCTCGAATCCCTGAACCTCCAGGACCCGGTAACCGCGGCCCTTCCCCGCCATGACCGCCATGCTACAGTCGCCGGCCCGTGAGCACGTTCGACCTGACGCCGGAAGAAGTGCGGCGGATCGGCCGCCTGGCCGCGGACGCGGTGGCCGAGCACCGCGCCCGCGTCACGGAGGGGCCCGTCTTCGGCAAGGTGGGCGAGGCCGCGCGCGTCTTCGAGGAGCCGCTGCCCGAGGAGGGAATGCCCTTCGACGCCCTGCTCGACCTCGTGCGCGCGCAGGTGATGACGCGCCCCTTCGGCAACTCCCACCCCCGCTTCTTCGGCTTCATCAACGCCGCCGCCGATCCCGTGGGCACGGTGGCCGACTACCTGGCCTCCGCCCTCAACCCGAACTGCTGGGGCGGGGACCACGCGGCGGTGCACGTCGAGCGGCGGGTGATCGCCTGGCTCTGCGCGATCGTGGGCCTGCCCGAGACGGCGGAGGGCATCCTGGTCTCCGGCGGCTCCACCGCCAACCTCACCGCCCTCACCGCGGCGCGGCGGGCGCGCACGCCCGGGAACGTGCGCGAGGAGGGCGTGGCCGCCGAAGGCCGGCCGCGTCCCGTGGTCTACGCCTCGGACCAGGCGCACTCCTGCATCGAGAAGTCGCTGGACATGCTGGGGCTGGGCACGCGCGCGCTCCGCGTGATCCCCACCGACGAGGCCTTCCGCATGCGCGTGGACCGGCTGCGCGAGGCGGTGGAGGCCGACCGGCGCGCGGGCCGGCTGCCCGCCATCGTGGTCGGCAACGGGGGGACGGTGAACACCGGCTCCATCGACCCCCTCGAGGAGCTGGCCGACTTCTGCGCGCGCGAGGACCTGTGGTTCCACGTGGACGGGGCCTACGGGGCCATGGCCGCCCTCTCGGACCGCCTGCGCCCGCTCCTGCGCGGGCTGGAGCGCGCGGACTCCGTGGCCGCGGACCCGCACAAGTGGCTCTACGTGCCCTTCGAGGCGGGGGCCGCCCTCGTGCGCGAGCCCGGCCGCCTGGCCGACGCCTTCCGCAAGTTCCCCGAGTACCTCGCCTCGGATCCCGACAGCCCGTTCCCCGGGCCCGTCTGGTTCGCGGAGCGCGGCTTCGAGCTGAGCCGCTCCTTCAAGGCCCTGAAGGTCTGGATGGTGCTGAAGCGCCACGGGCGGCGGGCCCACGCCGAGGCCGTGGAGCGCGACGTCGCCCTCGCGCGCTTCCTCTCCGAGGCGGTGCGGGGGCGGCCCGACCTCGAGCTCCTGGCGGAGCCCGTGCTCTCCATCGCCAACTTCCGTTACCGGCCCCGCGGCCTCCCCGCCGACGACGCCGCGCTCGACCGCCTGAACCGCGGCATCGTGAACGAGCTGGTGCGCGCGGGCGGCTTCTTCCTGGCCCCCACCGTCCTCCGCGGGCGCGCGTCGCTGCGCGTCTCCATCACCAACTTCCGGACGGCGGAGAGCGACCTGGTGGCCCTGCTGGACGAGGTGGAGGCGGTGGGACGCGCCCTGCGGGCGCGCTAGCGTCCCCGGGCCGTCAGGCGCGCGACTTGGCGGGGCGCTCGCGCCCCGCCTTCCGGCCGGCCTGCTCCCCCTGGAGCCGCAGGTTGTCGGCGCGCAGGCGGCGCACCTCCTCCAGGAGCCGGGGAACGTCGGCGGCGTACCACTCGTTCACGGGCGGCACCAGGCTCCAGGTGGAGGCGATGTGCGGGGGCTGGCACTGCTCGGCCTTGGTGGCGAACTGCTCGAGGTCGTCGTCGTCGACGGCCCCCGCCGGCACTTCCGCCGTTCCCGCCAGGTTCTCGCCCTGCTCGCCCTCCAGGACGTGGCGCGTGGCCCGCTCGGTCTCGCCGCGCTTGGTCCACTCCTCGATGGTGTACGTCTCGTCGGTGTTGGGATCGGTGCCGGGGCGGAAGGAGCGCTCCGACGTGTTGCCGCACACCACGCAGCGGGCGCGCACCTTCACCGGCTCGAACTCCTCGGGGTCCGACGTCCGCCAGGCGACCGTCACCAGCTCGTGGTGGCAGCTCTCGCAGGCCCACCGCACGCTGACCTTCTCCATGGAGTCTCCTCGTCCGCAGCTTGTCCCGCGCCGCCCCGCGCGTCAACGGCCGGCCGGCCAGGCGAGCGCGCGCTGCGCCGCGTCGAGGCCGTAGATGTCTTCCGCGTAGGAGAGCGCGCCGTCGCGCCCCGCCCAAACCGTCTGGTACACCAGGTGCACGGGCACGGGGCGCTGCAGCCGGACGTGCCGCTCGTCCCCGGCGCGCATGGCGGCTTCGATGCGCGTGGCCGTCCATTCCCCCTGCCCCCGCAGCACCCACTCCGCCAGCTCACGCGGCTTCTCCACGCGCACGCACCCGTGGCTGAAGCTGCGCACCTCGCGCGCGAAGAGGCTGTCCGCGGGCGTGTCGTGGAGGTAGACGGCGTGCCGGTTCGGGAAGAGGAACTTGACGAGCCCGAGCGCGTTGCGCGCGCCCGGCCGCTGGCGCAGGCGCACGTCGGAGTCGAGGTCGGCCAGGTCCACCTCGCCGGGGTGCACGACGCGCGTGCCTTGCACGATCTCCAGCCCGTTCTCGTACAGGTAGCCGGGGTCGCGCAGAAGGGCGGGGATGGTCTCCTCGCGCGCGATCCGGCGGGGGATGTTCCAGTAGGGGCTGAAGACGATGTGCGTCATCTGGTCGCTGAAGATGGGGGTGGGGTCGGCCTTGGTCCCCGCCACCACGCGCATCCTCAGGGTGACGCGGCCGCCCTCCACGGCTTCCAGCGCGAAGGTGGGGATGTTGACCAGGACATGGCGCGCGCCGAGGTCCTCGGGCAGCCAGCGCCAGCGCTCGAGGTTCATCTCGACCTGGCGGATGCGCTCCTCCACGGAAACGTTGAGGGCGGCCACCGTCTCGCCATCCGGAAGGCCGTCCGCCTCGAGGCCATGCCGCCGCTGGAAGGAGGCCAGGGCCGTGGCCAGCCCGTCGTCGTAGACGTCGCGGGAATCCGGCGCGGCCGCGGGCCGGTCCCCGCCGCGCGCGAGGCGCTCCCGCAGCATCGCGACCCGGGGCCCGCGCCCGCCCTTCCGGGTGGCCAGGGCGGCGGGCAGGTCGGTGGCCCAGCCGCCCTCGTGCGCCACCTCGCGCAGGCGCCGCAGGGCCTGCACCAGGCGCGCGTAGGCCTCGTGCCGGGGAGGGAGGGAGCGCAGTGTCCCCTCGAACCGTCCCGTGCCCAGCGCGCGGTCGAGCAGGTCGGGAAGGTCCGCGCGCCGCGCCTGTCCCGCCCACTTCGGGTCGAGGTCGTGCGGGTCGATGCGCCCGGCGAGCATGTGGCTCGCGTACTTCATGAACGCGTGCGTGAGCCGCAGCTCGGTCTCCGCCGCCTCGGCCGGCTCGAGCCTGCGCTGGGCCATGCCCTCGAGCCCGTAGACCCCCGGCTCCAGGCCGTGGCCATGCGCCTCCCCGACCACGCGCGCCAGCGTCACGGCTTCGGGCCGCAGCCTCCTGCCCGTCAGCCATGCCGGCTGGTCGCCGCGCCCCTTGTAGAAGCGGCGCATCGACTTCCAGAGATGGGCGCCTTCGTCGTCCTGGCCCACGAACGGCGGCGCCCCGCCGCCCAGGCTCGACTGGAGTGCCTGCACCGCTTCGCGCGGTGGAGGCTTCCGGCCCCCCGCGCACGCGCACGCGGCGATCACGAGGAGGCTCGGCGCGAGCCTCCGCCACGCCTTCATGCCCGGGAAACGCTGCAACGCGCGTGCCGGCCGCGGGCGCGGCCGCCGGAGATCAGTCGGCGGTGCGGATCTCCGGCGCGCGCTCCTGCGTGCGCGCCATCACCTTCCTCACGTAGCCGCGCGTCTCGCGGTAGGGCGGGATCCCGCGGTGGCGGCGCACGGCGCTGGGGCCCGCGTTGTAGCTGGCCAGGGCCAGGGGCACGTTGCCGTCGTGGCGCTCGAGCATCATGCTCAGGTAGCGGACGCCTCCGAAGATGTTCTGGCGCGGGTCGAAGGGGTTCGCGATGCCCAGCCACCGCGCCGTCGCCGGCGCCAGCTGCATCAGGCCCTGCGCGCCCTTGGGCGAGACCGCGCGCGCGTCGAAGTTGGACTCGACCTGGATGACGGAGCGCACGAGCTCGGCGCTCACGCCGTAGACGGAAGCGGCCTCCTCGATCAAACGGTCGTACGGCGAGCCGGGCGAGGCGGGAGCACGCAGCACGTCCCCCGCGCCGTGCGCCTCGGTCGTCACCGAGAGCGAGCGTGGCGCGGCGAAGACGCCCGCGGCCAACAGCAGGCTCGCGGCGCCCATGCGTCTCTCGCGCCGGCGGCGCCCGGCGGGGCCGCGCGGCGTGTGGCGCCGATCGCCTTGACGGCGCTCGGGTGCCGATTCGCGATCCGCTCCGTGGCTTCTTCGTTTACGGTCCAAGGGCCTCCCTCGCACACACCAAGGGCCGCATCAGGTTGCGTCGGGGATGCGGCAGGAGTTCCCGGGCGTACCGGGCTAACAATCCAAGCTATGCCGGGGGCAGGCTCTGTCAACCCCACACGGCATCTTTCCCGCGCCGGACAGAGTGTGCCACAGGAGGGCTCGCGGTCCAAGCGCGCGGCCCGACCAGCGGCGCAAACACTTTGTCTATAGCTACTTACGGATGCTGGCGACCCTGGGCTCGGCCGACCCGTGGCATGGAACTCGCAGTGGCTCTCCACGCGCAGCAGCGCACCGGCGAAGGGGGGTCAGGACCATGTGGAACAAGCGCCTGTTCGATCAGCTCCTCGACTCGGGCAAGACCAGGGCGAAGCGTGCGAGCAAGAAGACGCTGCCCGTCTCGATCGCCATCCACGCGTGCGTCCTCGGCGGCGTGGTCATACTCCCGCTGCTCGCCTCCGGGGACCTGCCGGATCCCGCCACGCCGGCCATCCAGGCCTTCTTCGTGGAGCCCGCGGCCGCTCCGCCACCACCGCCGCCGCCGCCGCCGCCGCCCGCCGCGGCCCGGAAGGCAGTGACACCGCCGAAGACGACGGAGCCCCGGCCCGTGCCGCAGACGCCGGAGTTCACGGCGCCCGTCGAGGTTCCCAAGGAGGTCGCTCCGGAGGAAGGCAGCGTCCTCGGAATGGAGAGCGGCCTCGTGGGCGGCGTGCCGGAGGGAGTGGAGGGCGGCGTGGAGGGCGGCGTCCAGGGTGGAGTGGTGGGCGGCGTCGAGGGCGGTGTGCTCGGCGGCGTGCCCGAGGTGGAAGCGACGCCTCCCCCGACCACGGAGCCTCCGGCGCCCAAGGGGCCGGTGCGGGTGGGCGGCCAGATCCGCGAGCCGCAGAAGACGCGCAACGTCCCCCCGCAGTACCCGAGCGTGGCCCGCGAGGCGCGCGTGCAGGGCGTGGTGGTGCTCGAGGCCACCATCAGCCCGTCGGGCGAGGTGACGGGCGTTAAGGTGCTCAAGGGCATCCCGCTCCTCAACGACGCCGCCGTGAACGCGGTACGCGAGTGGCGCTACTCCCCCACGCTGCTCAACGGCGTGCCCGTGCCCGTCATCATGACCGTCACCGTGAACTTCCGCCTCGACCAGTAGGCGCAGGACCTCAGAAGGAGAGACCGGCGCGGAAGTAGACGCTGGTCTCTCCCCGCTCGTCCAGGCCCCTGGCGACGCCGAGGGACCACGTCTGCGCGATGACGTGTCCGAGGGTGATGTCGGTGCCCACCGCCGCCCCCAACGACGTCTTCAGCCGCGCCTGGTCCAGGCCGCCGGTGAACGCGTCGCCGGTGTCCGCGAACACGGTGGCGTGAAGGTGGCGGAGGAAGACGGGGACCCAGCGGTAGCCCTGCTGGGGATGCAGGAGCGGGAAGCGGTACTCCAGGCTGGCGGACACGAAGCGCCGGCCGACGAACTCGGAGTCACCGCAGCCCGGCTCGGGGTAGCCGCGCAGGATGCCGTGGTTGGTGCGGACCACGTCCACGAGGGCGCCGTCGGGGAAGCCGCCGACGGCGTAGGAGCAGGTGAAGCTCTCCTGCCCGAAGGTCGTCCCCGCGGCCAGCCGCACCGAGGCGGCGTCCCCCGCTCCCAGCAGGGAGCGGTAATGTCGGCCGTCGAGGAGGAGCTTGCCCAGGCTCACCTCGCTGCCGAAGGCCGGATCCTCGCGGAGATAGGCGAGCCGCAGGCTCGTGCCCACCGGCGACACGCCGTAGGGCTGGCGGTGCGAGGTGCTCAGGGCCCAGGCCACCTCGAGACCGCCGAGGTCGAGCCGGTCGTCGCCCACGGTCTCCCGCTCGCGCCGCCAGGAGAGGCTGGCCGCCTGGGCCAGGCGCAGGCTGCGCGTCACCGGCACCGAGACGCGGGCCACCAGCTCGCGCGTCCGCCGGACGTCCTCCCCCACCGGATCGTAGTCGTCGCCGGCGAACGCCAGGAAGGTCGGCCACCAGCGATCGTACTGGTACAGCGCCTGCGCGCTGACCTTGTTCGTGTCCTCTCCCCACCCCGCCCCGAAAGCCCACGCGTGGCGGAACAGGGGGTCCACGCCGCCGACCACCGCGCCCACCGACAGCTCGTCGTCGTCGAACCCGAGGTACGGCATCCACGCGCGCGGCCAGAGCGTGCCCAGGGGCTGGTAGCCCCCTTCCAGCGCGGCCGGCTCCGCGGCCGGGAGACGCGGCGCGGGGAGGGTGTCCACCCAGGGCTCGGCTTCCGGCGCCGAGGCGAGGTCCAGCTCGAGCCGGTGCACGTCGTAGCCGCGCGCGGAGTACGCGGAGTAGGCGAGCCATGCGCCGGAGGGATGGACGTGGGGGGTGAAGGCGCCGCCCAGCACCGTGCTCAGCCGCCGCACCGTGCCGTCCGCCTCCCGCCACGCGTAGAGGTTGGACACGCCGTCGCGGTCGGAGCGGAACA
>DATBIO010000318.1:0-19734 GCA_036556965.1 Vicinamibacteria bacterium | reverse complement strand
GACGTGCGGGGCGGGGTAGGGGTGGGCGAGGGCGGGGGGCAGGGACAGGAGCGGGGCGGCCAGGACCAACGGTGCCAGACGCATGAGCGAGACCTCCTCGGCTGCCGGTGCTACAGGCCCGCCGCGGCGGCTATTCCAGGGCGGGCCAGAGCACGTGCCAGATCGAGTAGCTGGCCAGGCGCTGGGCCAGGCCGAGGAGGAAGCCGTAGCGGCAATAGAGCCATACCTCGGCGCCGTTGGCGAGGCACGACACCGCGTGCCGCAGCGCCTCCAGGGGGTGCCACTGCGCCGGGTCCACCAGGAAGCGCCAGCTCTCGCCAACCGAGAGCAGCGCCACCGCCGCCCACGCCGCGCGCGCCGGCGGCATGCCCAGGAGGCGCCTGGCCGCCAGCGTGACCAGCGGCGCGGGCAGGAGGTGCAGGTAGACCTCGGAGGCGATGCCCGTGTGGAGGTACACGAGGAGGCCCTCGGGCATTGGGTGGTGGAGGCTGTCGAGCCCGAGGAGCGGGGCCAGCGGCCGTAGCCGGTCGGCGAGGATGGAGAGCGCGCCGGTGGCGAGGCCGAGCCCCAGGGCCCAGGGCGCCCCCGCGCGCCAGCGGGGCGGGTCCCACATCTCGGGGAAGCCGGCGCGGCGCGCGAGGAGCAGCCCGAGCAGGCCCCACCCGGCGAGGAAGGCGAGGAACGGCCAGGAGAAGGCGAGGCGCTGGCCCGCGCTCCTGTAGCGGACTTCGAAGGCCCCCAACGCCAGCAGGCAGCCGGCCATGGTGGCGACCAGGCCGGCGTAGACGAAGTGGGAGCGGACGCGGGCGTCCGTCACGTTCGGGGCGCGGCGGCCGGCGGGAGGGCCCGCCGGCCGTGCTCACGCCTCAGCGGCTGGCCGCTTCCTTCTTCTTCGCCGCCTCCAGGTTGAAGGCGAGGGTGACCTCGTCGCCGAGGATCACGCCGCCGTTGTCGAGGGCCTTGTTCCAGACCATTCCCCAGTCCTTGCGGTTCAGCACGTAGGTGGCCTCGAAGCCGGCCTTGTCGTTGCCCCAGGGGTCCTTCACGAAGCCCATGAAGGTGACGGGTAGCGTGATCTCCTTCTGCTGGCCGCGCAGGCTCAGCACGCCCGTGACGTCGTAGCGGTCGGAGCCGCGCGCGGTGACCTTGGTGCTCTTGAACGTCACCAGCGGGTGCTTCTCCGCGTCGAGGAAGTCGGCGGTGCGCAGGTGCTTGTCGCGGTCCGCGTGGCGCGTGTCGATGCTGGCGGCCTGGACCGTGAACTCCACGGAGGAGGCCTCCGGGCGCGCACGGTCCACGGCGATGGCGCCCTCGAAGTCGCGGAACTGGCCGCCCACCTTGCTCACGAGGTGGCGGACGGTGAACGAGACGTCGGAGTGCGCGGGGTCCACGACGAAGAGGTCCGCGCTCCCGGCCAGGGCCGGGGCGGCCAGGGCCAGCACGGCGGCGAGGAAGGTACGGCGCATGTCATGTCCTCCTTGATTCGGCGGATAGGGGAAGGGAAGCGCCGGATGACGCGGCCGCGCCCGCGCGCACGCGGTCGAGGAGCGACACCAGGCGACGGATCTCGCGGGAGGGCACCCCCGCCAGCACCGAGGCGTCCGCACGGTCGACGACGGGGTCGAGGCGGGCGAGGAGCGCGCGCCCCTCGTCCGTGATGCGGCACAGCACCTGCCGCCGGTCGGCGCGGCAGCGCTCGCGCCGGACCAGGCGCTTCTTCACCAGGCGGTCGAGCAGGCGGGTGATGCCCGGGGCCTGCTCGATCATGCGGGCGCCGATCTCCAGGGTGGGCACGGGGCCGTCGCCGGCGCCCCGCAGGATGCGCAGCACGTTGTACTGCTGGAGGGTGATGTCCTCGGCCTCCACCACGGCGCCCAGGGCGCGCCGCACCACGTCCACGGTGCGGAGCAGGGCCACCACCGCCTCGTGTCCCGGGGACCGGAACGGGCGGTTCTGCCGGATCTCCCGCTGGACCCTGCTCTGCCGCGGCATGCAGGGAAGCTACCGGTAGATGCGTGACTAGTCAAGTAAAGACTTGTCAAGTATGCCCGGGGCGGGGAGGGGGGCTACTCGACGCGCCCGCGCGCGGCCACGGCGAGCGCGCCCACGACCTCCTCCCCGCGCACGGCCAGGAGACGGTCGTGGAGGTTCGCCACCACGCAGGCGTGGTTGGGCAGGATGCGCACGCGCTGGCCCACGCGGAAGGCCTCGCCCGGCGCGGCCTCCACCACGCCGTGCTCCTCGCTGAGCCGGGCCAGCCGGCTGGCCCCGCCGAGGAGGAGGCCGTGCCCCCCCGCGCGCGGCCGCAGGGGGTCGCTGCTGAGGGTCTTGCTGCCCGCGTCCACCACCGCGCGCCCGGGCGCGGGCACGCTCACCACCGTGGCCAGCACGGTGAGGGCGCAGTCGCCGAGGGCGCAGGTGCCGAGCGCCACCTGCGACGCGTCGTGGAAGACGTAGTTGCCGGGACGGCACTCGGTGACGCCTTCCCCGGACATGGCGTGGAGGGCGGTGGGCGTGGAGCCCACGGACACCTCCTCCACGGGAAGGCCCGCCTCGCGCAGCGCCCGCGCCACCCCGGCCAGGCTCGACGCCTCCTGCGCGCCCACCCGCGCCACGCCCTCGGGGGTGTCCTCGTGGTAGGCATGGCCGGCGTGCGTGAACACCCCGCGCAGGCGGAGGGCGGGCAGGGCGGCGATGGCGCGGGCCACGGCGGGCGCGTCCTCCGGCGGCACCCCCACGCGGTGGAAGCCCACGTCCACCTTGAGGAGGACGTCCAGGCTGCGCCCGGCCGCCGCGAAGACGGCGGACAGGGTGCGGGCGCCCTCGACGCTGTCCGCGCCCACGGCCACGCGCGCCCGCCCGGCCAGGGGCAGGAGGCGCCGGGCCTTGCTCTCGCCCACCACCGGGTAGGCGACGAACACGTCCGGCACGCCGGCGCCGACGTAGACCTCCGCCTCCGACACCTTGGCCACGGAGATGCCGGTCGCCCCCGCCTCGAGCTGCTGCCGGGCGATCTCCAGCGTCTTGTGCGTCTTCACGTGCGGGCGCAGGCGCACGCCCCGGGCGCGCGCCCTCCCCGCCATGCGGAGCACGTTGCCCTCGAGCACGTCGAGGTCCACCAGCACCGCCGGCGTCTCCACGCCGGCGAGCGTCATCCCGGTCCCGCCGGCCGCACGGAGAGGGCGTCCGCGCCCATGGCCTGCAGGACGTCGGCGAGGGTGTCGCGGTCCACCTGGGCCAGGGCCACGAAGTCGGCCTGCACGCGGTGCGACCCGCCCCCTTCCGGCTGGCACTCGGTGACGCGCGCCATCACCGGCAGGGGGCGCGCGCCGAGGAGAAGCTCCATCTCCAGCACCGCCCCCACGGGGACGGGGGCGGGCGAGGACAGGATCAGGCCCCGCGCGGAGACGTCGCGCAGGCGCGCGCCCGGCGGCAGCGTCAGCGGTCCGCTCGTATCTGCTCCGGCATGGAGGGAAGACGGTCCGAATTCTAGCGTGCTGTAGCCTAGGAGGATGGGCCTGGGCCTGGCCGTGCCCCGGTGGGCGCGCCCGTCGTCCCTGCGCGGGGCGGTGGCCGCCGCCCTCGTCCTGGCCGCGCTCGTCACGGGGGTGGGCGGCCTCTACTGGCTGGGCAAGCACTACCTGGCCGTCTATCGCCTGACCCGGGGCGTGGGGGACACCGTGTTCCTGAGCGCCGACGGCCGCCCGTGGTTCCGGCTCGACGACCACCGGCGGGACGTGGCCCTGAGCCAGATCTCGCCCCACCTGCGGCGCGCGGTGGTGGCGGTGGAGGACCACCGCTTCCGGCGCCACTTCGGCCTCGACCCCGTGGGCCTGGGCCGCGCGCTCTTCCGCAACCTGCGCACGGGCGAGGTACGCGAGGGCGGCAGCACCCTCACCCAGCAGCTCGCGCGCACGCTGTTCCTCTCCAACGAGCGCACCCTGGCGCGCAAGGCCAAGGAAGCGGCCCTGGCCCTCATGCTCGAGCAGCTGCTGAGCAAGGACCAGATCCTCGAGCTCTACCTCAACCGCGTGTACCTCAGCGGCGGCTCCTACGGGGTGGAGGCCATGTGCCGCCAGCTCTTCCTCAAGCCCGCGCGCGACGTCAACCTGGCGGAGGCGGCCCTGGTGGCCGGCCTCATCCGCGCCCCGTCCGCCCTCTCGCCGTGGTCCAACCTCGAGGGCGCCCTGCGCCGGAGCGAGGTGGTGCTGGCGCGCATGCGCGAGGAGGAGTACATCAGCGCGGAGCAGGAGCGCCAGGCGCGCACGGCCCGCCTGCGCATCACCGCGCACCCGCTGCTGCGTGAGAAGCGCTCGGGCTACGCCAAGGACTACCTGCGCACGCTGTTCCGGGAGAAGGTGACGAGGGACAACCCCCCGGAATGGCAGGTGCAGACCAGCTTCGTGCCTGCCGTCCAGCAGGCGGCGGAGCAGGCGGTGGGCCGCGGCCTCGACGCCCTCGGCGTGCGCGGCCTGCAGGCCGCCCTCGTGGCCATCGACCCCGAGACCGGCAACGTGGTGGCCCTGGTGGGAGGCGGCGACTGGGGGGCGGCCCCCTACAACCGCGCGGTGCGCAGCCGCCGCCAGCCCGGCTCGGCCTTCAAGCCCTTCGTGTACGCGGCGGCCCTGGAGAAGGGCCTTTCCCCGGTTTCCGTGCTGCACGACCTGCACACGGTGGTGGCGGGCGGGCGCCAGGAATGGTCCCCGCGCAACGCGGGCGGCGCGGGCCCGGACTCGCAGACGCTGCGCGAGGCGCTGCTGGAGTCCAACAACCAGGCGGCCGTCGCCCTCCAGCAGAAGATCGGCACGGGCACGGTGCGGCGCGTGGCCTCCGCCTCGGGGCTGAGCGACCTGCCCGACGTGCCCTCGCTGGCCCTGGGCACGGGCCTGGTCAGCCCGCTGGAGCTGACCGCCGCCTACGCCGTCTTCCCCGGCGGCGGGCTGGCCGTCCGGCCCCGCGCGCTGCTGCGCGTGCTCGACGCCGACGGCGAGCTGGCCTTCGCGGAGCCGGTGCGGCGCGAGCGCGTGCTCGGCGGCCAGGCCGCCTTCCAGGCCCTGAGCATGCTGCGCGACGTGGTGGAGGTGGGGACGGGCTCGTCCGCGCGCGCGCTCGGCCTGCGCTTTCCCGCCGCGGGCAAGACGGGCACCACCGACGACTTCAAGGACGCCTGGTTCGTGGGCTTCAGCTCGCGCCTGGTGGCCGGCGTGTGGGTCGGCTTCGACCAGCCCGCGCCCATCGGGCGCGAGGCCTACGGCGCCCGCGTGGCGCTGCCCATATGGGTGGACTTCATGCGCCGGGCGGCGCGCGCCTTCCCGCCCGGGGAGTTCGACGTGCCCGCCGGCCTGCATCGCCTGGAGATGTGCCGGGTCTCCTACCTGCGGCCGGTGGAGGGGTGTCCCACCTACGTCGAGTACTTCAAGCGCGGCGACGAGGTGCCCGGCCGGCTGTGCTCGTTGCACCGCGGGAGCTTCAAGGAGCAGGCGCGCCGCGTGCTCGACGGCATACTGGACGAGGTGGGCGACCGCCTGCGCGACCTGCTCGACTGGTAGGGAGTCGGCCTCAGTGCGAGAAATGGGCGTTGCCCTCCCCCTACGTGGGGAGGGATAGGGTGGGGGGCGGCAGGTGGACGCGGGGCAGTGCGCGAATTGGGCGTTGCCCTCCCCCTACGCGGGGAGGGATAGGGTGGGGGGCGGCAAGTGGATGCGGGGCAGTGCGCGAAATGGGCGTTGCCCTCCCCCTACGTGGGGAGGGATAGGGTGGGGGGTCGATGAACGAAAGGAGCAACGCATGAAAGTGCACGACGGCGACACCATCCGGTTGGAGCTGAGCGGCACGGAGCTGAGGCTCCTGCGCCGCGCGCTCGAGCGGGCGTCGTTCATCGACACCCCGCCCAACGAGCAGGCGGAGATCCTCGCCTTCTGCGCGCGCGCGCTCGACACCCTCCCCCTTCCGCCGGCGCGGGCGTGAAGCGCTATCCTTAGGCGCCCCGGGGGAGGTGTGGATTGGCCGTCAGTGCCCTCTTCGTGCTCGCCGCCTCGGTGAGCGTGCCCCAGGCGGCCGAGCGGCCGGTGCCGGAGTTCCGCACCGGCACCCGCCTCATCCGCCTCGACGTCTCCGTGGTGAACGGTCGCGGGCAGCCCGTCCCCGACCTGCGGCCCGAGGACTTCGAGGTGCGCGAGGACGGGAGGCCGGTCGCCGTCACCTACTTCGAGGCACTGCGCGGGGACGTGGTGCGGCCCGAGGACGGGTCGGCGGCGGTGGCGCCGGCACGGAGGATCCTCCTCCTCGTGGACGCGGGGGCCATGAGCATGGGCCAGCTCCGGCGCGCGCGCGAGTCGGTGGCGGGCTACCTGCGCCAGGCCAACGCCGGCGAGTGGCTGCGCCTGGCCAACCTCTCCACGGGCGAGGTGTGGGACGGGGAGATGCCCGAGGACCGGGAGCGGCTGCTCTCCGCGGCGCGCGGACTCTGGTGGCAGCCCTCGCCCTGGGCGCGCGGAGACGCGGACGTCCCCCCCATCGCGGAGCGCGTGGAGAGCGCGCCCGAAGGCGGCGAGCCGTCGTCCGCCGCCACCAGCGGCCAGTTCCTGTCCGACTTCGCGCAGACCGTCGGCCTCCTCGGCACGCTCGAGGCCCTCCTCACCGAGCTGGAGGGCGTGGACGGGCGGAAGGCCCTGGTGCTGGTCTCGCCCGGTTTCCCGCAGCTCGGCGGCCTCGACCGGCGGCTGGAGCGCGTGGCCACCCTGGCCCGGCAGGCGGCCACCGCCGTGTACTTCGTGGACGCGGTGGGGCAGGACGGCCTGGTGCCGGACGGGCGCTGGCGGCCGGCCCACGAGATGGCCTGGGAGCGTTCCGGCGGCGCGCAGGACCTGGCCGTGGCCACCGGCGGCTTCACCTCCCGCTTCGCCAACTCGCTCCTGCCCGCGCTCAGCCGCGTGGCCGAGGAGATGCGCACGTACTACGTGCTCGGCTACGCCCCCCCGGGCCGCGACGACGGCCGCTTCCGCTCGGTGTCGGTGAAGGTCAAGGTGCGCGGCCTGAGCGCGCGCACCAAGAAGGGCTACCTGGCCCTCCGCTAGTGGCGCGACCACCGGTCTCCCCGGTGCTGGCCCTGGCCGCCGCCTCCGCCCTCGGCGCGGCGGAGGCCGCCCGCCCGCGCGCCCGCGACCTGGGCCTGGCCCCCGGCCTCCACGCGCCGGGCCCGCTCAACGCCATCACCGACGTGGCGGGCGTGCGCGTCGGCCACGTCACGCTGGTGGCGGGCGACCGCGTGCGCACCGGCGTCACCGCGGTGGTGCCGCACGAAGGCAACGTGTTCCAGGAGAAGGTGCCGGCGGCGGTTTTCGTGGGCAACGCCTTCGGCAAGCTGGCCGGCTCCACGCAGGTGGAGGAGCTGGGCACCCTGGAGACGCCGGTGGTGCTCACCAACACCCTGAGCGTGGCCGAGGGCATCGCGGGGGTGGTGGAGGAGACGCTGGCCCAGCCCGGCAACGAGCAGGTGCGCTCCGTCAACGCGGTGGTGGGAGAGACCAACGACGGGGGCCTGAACGACATCCGCGGGCGCCACGTGACGGTGGCCCACGTCCGCGAGGCCATCCGGCGCGCCGCCCCCGGGCCGGTGGAGGAGGGCTCGGTGGGGGCGGGCACGGGCACGCGCTGCTTCGGGTGGAAGGGCGGCATCGGGACCTCCTCGCGGCGCCTGGACGCCACCCACGGCGGCTACACCGTGGGCGTGCTCGTGCAGTCGAACTACGGGGGGGCGCTGGTGATGGACGGGGTGCCCGTGGGCCGCGCCCTCTCCGCGCAGGCGCAGGAGCGCGGCTCCTGCATGATCGTGGTGGCCACCGACGCCCCCCTCGACGCGCGCGACCTGAGGCGGCTGGCCGCGCGCGCGGTCTTCGGCCTGGCCCGCACGGGCTCCTCCTACGACCACGGCAGCGGCGACTACGCCATCGCCTTCTGCACCGCTCCCGGCCTCCGCGTGCGGCAGGGCGAGCGCGCCCCCCAGGACCGGACGCTCCTGCCCTCGGAGGCGGTCTCTCCCCTCTTCCAGGCCGCGCTGGAGGCGACGGAGGAGGCCGTCTACAACTCGCTGCTGCGGGCCACCACCGTCACCAGCGTCTTCGGCGCGGCGGAAGCGCTGCCCGTCGAGCGCGTGCGCGCGCTGCTCTCACGCCGCGGCCAGGGCCCGTGATCCCTCCGGGCACCGTCGGCGAGATGTGCGCGGGCTTCCTGGGCGAGTACCTGGAGAAGATCCGCTTCTGCGTGGCCCGCCTGGACGAGGGCCAGGTGTGGTGGCGCCCGGCGCGCGGGAGCAACAGCGTGGGCAACCTGCTCCTGCACCTGGCCGGCAACCTCCGGCAGTGGGTGCTGTCGGCGCTGGCGGGCGAGCCGGACGCGCGCCGGCGGAGCGCGGAGTTCGCGGAGGAGGGCGGCTCCGCTCCCGCCCGCGACGACCTGCTGGCGGGCCTGGCCGAGGTCGTGGGGCGGGTCCAGGGCGTGATGCGCGGGCTCGGGCCTCGGGACCTGGAGCGCGCGGTGCGCGTCCAGGGCTACGACACCACCGGCCTGGGCGTGGTCCTGCACGTCACCGAGCACATGAGCTACCACGCCGGCCAGGTCGTGTTCGTGGCCAAGCAGCTGCTGGGCGAGCCCGCGGGCATCGACTTCTACCGGCAGCACCGCGGCGAATAGCTCCAGGAGGCCGCTTTCGAGGAAGGTCTCGTGCAGGACCTCCGCCGCCGCCCGATGCCCGGCCCGGTTCAGGTGGCCGATGTCGTCGACCGTGACGTCGCCGTAGTACAGGCCGCGCCGGCGGAAGCGCTTCCGCATGTCGATGAACGTCTCGCTGGGCAGGCGCGAGGCGGCGGCGAGGTCGCGGAGGAGGGCCGTCCCTTCCGCGGGCGATGAGCGCCCTGGAAAGGCGGCCACCACAAAGACCGCGCCGCGGCGGGCGCTGGCCTCCGCCATGCGGGCCAGCATCGCCCCCACCAGGCTCACCGCGCGCTCGCGATCGGCGACGGCCTGCACGGCGCGGTCGAGCCAGTGCGGGCGCTCGTCCTGCCTGGCCCGGGACAGCCTCTCGGCCAGGACGGCGTAGAGCAGCGAGCGCTGCTTCAGCGCC
Source organism: Vicinamibacteria bacterium (assembly GCA_036556965.1). GTDB lineage: Bacteria > Acidobacteriota > Vicinamibacteria > Fen-336 > Fen-336 > DATBIO01. The sequence continues at coordinate 10,613 of DATBIO010000318.1, read as the reverse complement.
CGTCCCAGGGCCTGGCGCCGGGAGAGTCGAAGGTGGCCGGTCCGCTCGACCAGCCGGCCCGACTCCAGCGTGAAGTACGGCTTCGGATGCCGGCCGTCGTAGAGGAAGACGGGGAGGGACGCGTCGGCGAGGTCGTTGCTGAGGCAGAGGGCCAGCACCACCACGTCCGGCTGGAGGGCCAGTCCCTCCCGCTCGAGCCGCATCAGCTCCTGGTCCGGCCCGTAGCCGGGCACCGCCAGGTTGGCGACTTCCAGCTCCGGGTAGCTCGAGCCCAGCAAGGCGGAGAACGTGTCCGCATCGTTCATGTCCAGGCCGAACGCGATGGAATCACCGAGGACGACGACGCGGAGGCGGTGGCCCTTCTCGTCGGCCAGGGCAAGGCCGCGGTAACCGCGGTCGTTGATCGTGGTCAGGATGCCGTCGACGACCTGGCGATGCCCCTTGCGCGGGACCCAGCCGTAGACCTCGGAATAGACGTGCATCGAGCCCAGGATGCCCTCGGGCCGCGGCACCGCCCACAGGCGGAGCGCGCCTTCGGCGAGGCCGAGCACGGCGATGCCCGCGAGCAGGCCGGCTCCGAGCAGCACGAGCTCACCCCTCGGCCACCGCACCACCGTGGTCAGAAGGCGACGGTCAGGCGCCGGCCATCGATCTCGACCTCGATCTCGGCGGCGCCGATGCGGACGACGCGCGCGCCGTTCACCACGTCGCCCACGCGCACCAGGCGCCCGTTCACCATGGCCACCGGCTGGCCGTCCTGCTCGGTGATGGCCTGGAGCCGCAGCGCGGGAGCCTCGGGCACGGCCGGAGGGGGCCTGGGCACGGGCGCCTCTGCCGGTGCGGCGGCGGGCTCCGGTGCGGCGGCGTCGCGCTCCGGCGCGGGGAGAGGCGGCGGCGTCGCGGGGGCGGGCGGCCGCACCGCGGCGGGACGGGGCGGGGCCATGGAGATCGGCGGCGTCGAGGCCAGGCTCGCCGGCGGTGCGGGGACGGGTACGGCCGCGGCGGCCTGCGGCGGTGGCGGGACGCTCGCGGCGGGCACGGCCGGCGTCTCCGGGGCCGAGGGCCGCAGCAGCACGGCCGCCGCCGCCCCCAGGCTCGCGGTCAGGACCAGGGCCGCGGCCATGGGCCACCACCGCCGCTGGGGGGCGGCCCAGGGCGTGGCGCCGATCACCACCGTGCCCTGCTCGCGCGCCTGCTTCTCGCGCTCGACCTTCTTCAGGGCCTCCAGGATCAGGCTCACGACGCCGTCCTCTCGCGCCGGCTGAGGCGCGGCTGGGGATAGTCGCTTCGGCTGTAGAGGGCCATCAGGGTGCGGGCGCCCACGATGCCGTCGGCGGCCAGCTCGGCGTCGTGCTGGAATCGCGCCACCGCGTCGGGGAGGGGGCCGTCCCCGTTCAGGTAGCCCAGCCGGGCCAGGTGCGCGCGCGCGAAGTCCACCGAGCGCTCGGGGCCGGCCGCGGACAGCGACTCGAAGTCCCGCCAGAGGAAGAAGGCCTGGCGCGTCCACAGGCGATCCAGCTCGCCGAGGGGCACGCGCAGCGTGGTGCCGCCCGCGGAGAGCCGCGCGCCGTTCTCGTCCATGGCCACCAGGGCCACGTAGCAGGGGTCGCGGCGCGCGGGGTGCACCAGCTCGAGCACCGCCGGCAGGTCGAGCCGCCTCACCATCTCCAGGTGCGTGCGCAGGGGGGTCACCTCCACCGCCGCCCCGCCCCACAGCGCGTGGGCGGCGGCGAAGGCGGATCGGCGCGAGCCCTCGCCGTCGAGGGCGAGCACCAAGGGCTCGAGCCGCGGCAGGTCCACCGTGGGTGGTGTCGTCACCGGCGTCACGGCCGCGGCGGCAACGGAGGGCGCGGGCGCGGGCAGGGGCTCGGCCGCGGGCCGGCGCGCGGCCACCACCCCGGCCACGCCCAGCACCGCCACCGCGGCCAGCAGGGCGGCGAGGCCCGCGCGGGGGAGCCGGCGCGGCGCGCCCTCGCCGCGGACCTCGTGGGCGGCGCGCCGGACCATGGCCACGTCGATGGCGCGCGTGCCTCCCACGTAGCCGGCGAGGAGGGCGCGGTCGCAGATGAGGTTGATCAGGCGCGGCACGCCGCCGGACAGGCCGTGGACGGCGGACAGGGCGCCCGCGCTGAAGGTCACCTTGCCCTCCCCGCCCGCCACCATCAGGCGGTGGCGCACGTAGTCCTCCGTCTCGTGGCGGCTCAGGGGCATGAGGTGGTAGCGCGCGGTGACCCGCTGCGCGAGCTGCCGCAGCTCCCGGCGCCCCAGGAGCTCGTGCAGCTCGGACTGGCCCATGAGCACGATCTGGATCAGCTTCTCGGTGTCGGTCTCCAGGTTCGAGATGAGCCGGATCTGCTCCAGTACCTCCGCCGAGAGGTCCTGCGCCTCGTCGATGAGCAGCACCACCTGCCGGTCCTCGCGCCGCGCCTGGAGCAGGAACTGGTGCAGGGCGTCCACGTGGTCCTTCAGCGACGCTCCCTGGAAGGGCACGTGGAGGTCGTCCAGGGTGGAGCGCAGGAGCTCGGCCGCGGTGAGGGCGGGGTAGAGCACGAAGGCGCTGGCCGTGCGCGCGTCCAGCTTGGAGAGGAAGTAACGGGCCAGGGTCGTCTTGCCCGTCCCCACCTCGCCCGTGATGACGATGAACCCCCCGCGCTCCCGGCGCCCGAACTCCAGGTGGGCGAAGGCCTCGGCGTGCCGCGGCGAGGGATAGAGGTACTTCGGGTCCGGGGTGAGGTTGAAGGGCTTCTCGCTGAAGCCGTAGTGGGACTCGTACATCGGCGTTCGCGCGAACGGGCAGTGTACCATCGCGCGCATGCGCGAGGTCCGCATCGCCCTGCCCGCGGGGGAGGTGGGCGCCTCCATCCACGGCGAGGGCGAGACGGCGCTCGTCCTCGGGCACGGGGCGGGGGGCGACCGCCGCGCGCCCTTCCTCGTGCGCATGGCGGAGGCCCTGGCGGGCGGGGGCCGGGCGGTGGTCCTCTACAACTTCCCCTATGCGGAGCAGCGGCGGCGGCGGCCCGACCCCGGGCCCGCCCTGGAGGCGGCCGCCGACGGGGTGGCGCGCTACGTCCGCGACGCGCTGCGGCCGCGCCGCCTCGTGCTGGGGGGGAAGTCCATGGGCGGGCGCATCGCCTCCCAGGCCGTGGCCAGGGGCACGGCCGCGGACGGACTCGTGTTCCTGGGCTACCCGCTTCACCCCCCGGGCAAGCCCGACCAGCGCCGCGAGGCACACCTGCCCGGGATTGCCGCCCCCATGCTCTTCGTGCAGGGCACGCGCGACGCCTTCGCCCGCTGGGACCTGATCGAGGCGGCGGTGGCCCGCCTGGGGGACGCGGCCGCGATCCTGCGCATCGAGGGGGGCGACCACTCCTTCGCCGTGCCCGCGAAAGCGGGCCGCAGCGCGGCCCAGGTCGAGCACGAGATCGCCGCCGGCGTGAGCGCCTGGCTGGCGCAAAGGCGCCTCTAAGCTGTTATCATCCCCGGGCTTTCACGGAGGACAGTGCCGATGGCGGGTGCGTGGTGGCCGGCGGTACGCGCCGGCGAGCTCGTCGCATACCTCACGGACGACGAGCACGAGAAGCTGAAGCAGGCGGTCATCCCCGTGGTGGCCGAGCCTGGCGACGTCATCTTCTACAAGAGCGCGCCCTCCAAGAGCCTGATCATCGTGGAGGACGGCGAGGTCGAGGCCTTCGAGGAGGCCTCGGGCAAGCTCCTCGTCCTGGGCAGCGCCGGCGCGGGCAGCGTGATGGGCGAGGTGGGCTTCCTGGACGGCCTTCCCCGCAGCAACCACGTGCGGGCCAAGACGACCTGCCGGCTGGGCAAGCTGACGCGTGACGGCCTGCTGAACCTCGCCACCGAGGAGCCGCTGCTGTTCGCCAAGCTGGTGATCTGCCTGGCCGAGCTGCTGGCCTCGCGCTACCGGGGCGTGGTCGCGGAGCTCGAGCCCGTGCGCGCGCTGGTGGCCTCGGTGCGCGAGGGGGCCAAGGACCGCAAGGCGGCGGCCTCGGTCGACGAGCTGGAAACCCCCGAGCAGACGCAGGCCCTCGAGGTCTTGAAGGCCGTCGCGCTGCAGGCCAAGGACCTGGCCGAGCTCTAGATCAAAGACCGCGTGGCGGCGTCCTCCACCCTCCCGCTGCCCAGGGATGCCGAGCTCGTCGAGCTGCGGCCCGACGCCGTCACGTTCCGCACGCGCCGCTGCATCCTGCCCGGCGCGCGCCTGCGCTTCGGCCTGGTGATGGAGGGCCGCCCGCTGCAGATCGAGGCGCCCGCCGAGGCCTGCCTCGTGGTGGAGAAGGGCTGGCGCGGCTACGTCTTCCACTCGCGGGTGTCCCTGGCCGGGCTGTCCGAGGCGGACCATCACCTCGTCCAGCTCTTCATCGACAAGGGCCGGGGCAGGGCCACCCTCACCTCGCTGCCGTGAACCTGCGGGGGGCGTCGGTGGCGGTGACGGGCGCCTCCGCCGGGATCGGCCGCGCCTGCGCCCTGGCCTTCGCCCGCGCGGGGGCCCGCCTCTCCCTCTGCGCGCGCCGCGCGGAGCGCCTGGAGGCCCTGGCCGCGGAGATCGCGGCCGGAGGCGGGGAGGCGCTGGTCATGGCCGTGGACGTGGCGGTGGAGGCGCAGGTGCACGCCTTCGTGGCCGCGGCGGTGGCGCGCTTCGGCTCTCTCGACGTCCTCGTCAACAACGCCGGCTACGGCGTGCGCGGGCGGGTGGAGGAGACGCCCGCCGCCCAGTACCGGGAGCTGATGGAGGTCAACTACCTCGGCACCGTGTACGGCTGCCAGGCCGCCCTTCCCGTGATGCGGCGGCAGGGCCGCGGGCTCATCGTCAACGTGTCGTCCATCGTGGGCCGGCGCGCCTTCCCCGGCGGCGCGGCCTACGGCGCCACCAAGGCGGCCCAGGTCAGCCTCACCGAGGCCCTGCGCGTGGAGCTGCGCGGCACGGGCGTCTTCGCCACCTGCGTGCACCCGGTGGCCACCGCCACCGAGTTCGCGGAGGTGGCGGCCCGCCTCTCCCCGGGCCGGAGCGGGGGACCGATGGGGCCGCGCCAGACGGCGGAGGGGGTGGCCGGCGCCATCGTGCGCGCGGCCGCGCGCGCGAGGCCCCCGGCCGAGGTCTATCCCTACGCGCTCTCGCGGCCGCTGGTCTGGCTCAACGCGCTCTCCCCAAGGCTGATGGACGCCGTGACCGCGCGCATGGCCGCGCGGTCCGGCCGCTGACGGCGCGGCCGGAACGACCCGCGGCTCCGCCGCCGGATCACTCGCCGCGCAGCACCACCGCGGGATCGAGGCGGATGGCGCGGCGCACGGGCCCGGCGGCGGCGGCGAGGGCGGCCCCCGCCACTCCCGCCGCCACGAGCGCGAGCAGGGACCACTCCGTCCGCGACACGCCGAACAGCCGCGTGGAGAGCGCGCTGCCGAGAGCGGCCGCCGCCGGCAGCCCGACGGCGAGGCCCAACCCGGTCGCCCCGCCCACGCGGGCGGCGACGAAGCGGACCACGTCCCGGGTGCCCGCGCCCAGGGCCATGCGCAGCCCGATCTCGTGCCGGCAGTGGCTCACGAAGTCCGCCATCATGCCGTAGACGCCGACCACGGAGAGAAGCAGCGCGACGGCGCCCAGCACGCCCATGAGGACGGCGGCGGTCTTCAGGAACGCCATCGCCTCCGCCACGACCTGGACCATGGTGCGCACCTCGTCGATGGCGACCCTGCGGTCGAGGGCGCCGATCCGCTCCCGGACGGCGGGGAGCGCGCGCAGCGGGTCGCCCGCGGTGCGGAGCACGATCGTGGTCAGGCGCCGTGGCGCCTGGCCGTAGGGCAGGTACACCGTCGGGCGAGGGTTGGGATCGAACCAGTACTGCCGCACGTCCGCGGCCACCCCGACCACGGTGACCCACGACGGGGAGGGACCGTCCACCCGCAGCCGCCCCTGGAGGGGATCCTCGTCCGGCCAGAAGCGCCCGGCCAGGCTCGCGCTGATCACGGCCACCGGCTGCGCGGAATCGCGGTCGTCCTCCGTCAGTCCACGGCCGCTGCGGAGGGGGATGCGGAGGGCCTCGAAGTAGCCGGGGCTGACGACCTGGACGTCCACCCGGGGCCGCTCGGCGGGGGCAGGCTCCGGCCGCCCGCCCACGGCCACGGTGGCGCTGGGCACGGGTCCGAGGTCGGCGGGAAGATGGCTGACGACGCCAGCGGCCTCGACGCCCGGCAGTCCCTGGAGCGACTCCAGGGCTCGCCGCTGCAAGGCCCGCGCCTCGTCGAGGTCGGGGTGGCTCCACTCGGGGAACCTGACGCGCATGGTGAGCACGCCCTGGGGCTCGAACCCCGAGTACACGGCCAGCAGGCTGGTGAAGCCCCGCAGCATCGAGGCCGCGCCGGCCAGCAGGAGGAGGGAGAGCGTCACCTGCACCGCCACCAGGGCGCTCCGCGCGCGCTGCCGGCCTGCCCCGGCGCCCGTGCGGCCGCCTTCCTTCAGGCTGGTGACGAGGTCGGCGCGCGAGGCGCGTAGCGCGGGCAGCAGGCCGAAGAGCAGGCTCGTCAGGAGGCCGAGGGCCAGGGTGAAGGCCAATGCGCGCGCGTCGAGCCGCATCTCGTTCCAGCCCCCCACCCACTTCGCGATGTCGTCGGGCAGGCTGACGCGGATGGCGTTCACCGCGCCTCGGGCCAGGGCCGCGGCCAGCACCGCGCCGAGCAGGGCGACCACCGCTCCCTCGGTGAGGAGCTGGCGCACGAGACGCCGCCGGTCCGCGCCCAGGGCCAGGCGGACGGCCATCTCCCGCTCGCGGGCCACGGCGCGCGCGGCGAGCAGCCCCGCGACGTTCACGCAGGCGATGAGGAGGACGAAGAGGGCCGCGCCCTGGAACAGGGCCAGGACGGGGGCGGTGATGCCGGCCTGCTGCTCGCGCAGGCGGAGCAGGGTCACGCGGCGGCCCGCGTTGGTGGCCGGGTACGCCCGCGCCAGGCTCGCGGCCAGGGTGTCGGCTTCGGCCTGGGCCTCGGCGAGGCTGGTCCCCTCGGCGAGGCGGGCCACCACCGCGAGGGCGAGGGTCGCGCGGTCGGCCCGCTGTTCAGGGGAGAGGGCGAGGGGCGCCCACAAGGAGACGCCGCCCAGCGGATAGGCGAACGTCCGCGGCATCACCCCCACCACGGTGTGCGCGCGATCGTTGAGGACGAGGGTCCGTCCGATGGCGTCGGGGCGAGAGCCGAAGCGCTGGCGCCACAGCGCGTGGCTCAGGATGACGCTGGCGTCCCGCCCGGGCTCGCTCTCCTCGGGCAGGAAGGCGCGGCCCAGTTCCGGCGCCGTGGCCACGACCCGGAAGAAGTCGGTCGACACCAGCGCTCCCTGCAGGCGCGAGGGCGCGTCGCCCTCGGCCAGCACGAACTCGCGATGGCGGAAGGCGGCGAGGAAGGCCAGGGAGCGGGCGGCGGCGAGATCGCCGACGTCGGCGGCCGCCATGGGATGGCGGTCGCCGCTGTGCGCGGACCGGACGCTCGCCGGTCCCTGCTCGGGATGCTGCTCCCAGACCGTGACCACCCGCTCGAGGGCGGGGAAGGGAAAGGGGCGCAGCAGCAACGCGTCCAGCCAGCTGAAGACGGCTCCGTTCCCGCCGAGGCCCACCGCGAGGGTCGCCGCCATGGCCACCGTGAACGCACGGTGCCGGGCCAGCGCGCGCCACGCGTGCACGAGGTCCCGCCAGAGCCCGTCCATGCCGCCTCCCTGCGCGCCCGGGAGGGCGCGTGGAGAGACTGGGGCGGAGAGTTTGCCGGAGTGTGTGGCGCGGATGAAGTTCTGTGAAGTTCCGGGAGCGGGCTCAGCCGATGGCCTCCATGCGGCCCTGCAGCTCCTCCCACTCCGCCATGAGGGCGGACACGGAGTCGAGCAGGCGCTGGCGGTCGGCCACCGCCCGCTCCGCCCCCGCCCGGTCCTCGTAGAAGCCGGGGGAGGCCATGAGGTGCTCGAGGTCGCGCACGGCCTGCTCCTTCTCCGCCACCTGCTTCTCGACCTCGGCGATACGCGCCTTCACCTTCTTCGCCTCCCGCTCGCGCGACTGGCGGTCGGCGGCGGGCGGCGGGCGCAGGCGCGGGGCCATGGGGTCGTAGGGGGCGGCCGGCGCCTTGGCCCCGTGCTTCGCCTTGGCCGGGGGCGCGCCCTTGGCGGGAGGAGGAGGCACGGCCCTGGGGGCCGGGTGCGGGGCGGGCGGCGCGCTCTCGCGCAGGTGGGCCACCGCCTTCTTCCCGGGCGTGGGCAGGGGCGGGGCCAGGCCCTCCTCCTGCTTCTTCTTCCAGAAGACGAAGTCCTCGTAGCCGCCGGGGTAGAGCAGGGCCTGGCCGCCCCCCACGTCGATGACCTTGGCCGCCAGCCGGTCCACGAAGTAGCGGTCGTGGGAGACGAAGACGAGGGTGCCGCCGTAGTCGCTCAGCGCCTCCAGGAGCACTTCCTTGGAGTCGAGGTCGAGGTGGTTGGTGGGCTCGTCGAGGAGGAGCACATTGCTCGCGTTGAGCAGCATCTTGGCCAGGGCCAGCCGGTTCCGCTCGCCCCCGGAGAGGACGGCCACGCGCTTGTAGGCGTCGTCGCCGGAGAAGAGGAACCCGCCCAGGATGGTGCGGATCATGGGCACCATGGTGGTGGGGCTGGCGGAGGTCATCTCCTCGTAGACCGTGCGCGCCGGGTTGAGGGCGGCGGCCTGGTCCTGGGCGAAGTAGTCCGCGACCACGTTGTGGCCGAGCAGGCGCTGGCCGGCGTCGGGGCGGTCCACCCCCGCCAGCAGCCGCATGAGGGTGGACTTGCCGGCGCCGTTGGGGCCCACCAGCGCGATGCGGTCGCCGCGCTCCACGAGCAGGTCGAGGCCGTCGAGGACCACGTGTTCGCCGTAGGCGCGCCGCACGCCCTTCAGCTCCAGCACCACGCGACCGGGCTTGGGAGCGTCGGGGAACCGGAAGCGGATGCGCTTGCGCTCGGGCGGGATCTCGATGCGCTCCACCTTGTCGAGCTGCTTGATGCGGCTCTGCACCTGGCGCGCCTTGGTGGCCTGGTAGCGGAAGCGGTTGATGAAGGCGGTGGCCTTCTCGATCTCCTCGCTCTGCCGGCGGTGCGACTCGCGCAGCCGCTCCATGCGCGCCTCGTGCTCGACCACGTACTTCGAGTAGTTGCCGTGGTAGTCGGTGAGGGTCTTGAGCCCCACCTCGGTGATGCGCTTGACCACCGCGTCCAGGAAGTAGCGGTCGTGGGAGACGAGCACCACGGAGCCCGGGTAGTCGTGGAGGTACTCCTCCAGCCAGTTGCGCGCGGGCAGGTCGAGGTGGTTGGTGGGCTCGTCCATCAACAGGAGGTTGGGACGGGCGAGGAGGAGCTTGGCCAGGGCGATGCGCATCTGCCATCCCCCCGAGAACTCCTCGGTGTTGCGCTGCTGGTCGGCCAGGCTGAAGCCCAGGCCCTTCATCACGTCGGCTACGCGGGCGTCGATCTCGTAGCCCCCGAGGTGCTTGAAGCGCTCCGTCACCTCCGCGTAGCGCTCGAGCAGCTTCTCGTGGTCCCCCCCGTCGTCGTGGGAGGTGTCGGCCAGGGCGTCCTCGATGCGGTGCTGCTCCTCCTTGAGGGCGAGCAGCTCGGTGAAGGCCAGCACCACCTCGTCGTACACGGTGCGGCCGTGGTGCACGATGCCGTCCTGGGGCAGGTAGCCGATGGTGGTGTCGGAGGCCATGCGGATGCTGCCGGAGTCGGGCGGCTCCAGTCCCGCCAGCATGCGCAGGAGGGTGGTCTTGCCCGCTCCGTTGGGCCCGCTGAGCCCGATGCGGTCCTGCTTGCGCACGTGCCAGGACACGTCCTCCAGGAGGACGCGCTCGCCGTAGCTCTTGTTCAGCTCCTCGACGTGGATCATGGGAAGGGGTGCCGGCGGGAGGTTGTTCCCGCGGGCGGGCCGCCAAACCCCCGATTATAGGCGGGTTGTGCGCCCGCTCACAGCACGGCGCCCGGGGCCCGGGTAGGGTCTGCCCGCACCACCGGCCGGGCTGGCCGCGCCTGCCCAGGGCTGCTCGCGCGAACCACCATCGGGAGCAGGCGCATGAAGACCCTCCTCGCCCTGGGCCTGGCCCTCGCGGCCACCCCCGTCCTCGCCGCCACCTACCACGTCGCCCCCTCGGGCTCGGACGCCGGCCTGTGCGCCGCGGCGGCGCCCTGCCGCGAGATACGCCGTGCCCTGACCCTGGCCGGGCCCGGCGACACCGTGCTCGTGGCCGACGGGACCTACAAGGGGTTCGACGTGGACAACCGGCACGGCCAGCCCGGGCTGCCCATCACCGTGCGCGCGGCGGGCCCGGCGGCGGAGGTGGTGAAGACCACGGACCGCGGCGACAACCGCGACACCATCTTCGTGACCTTCTCCTCCTGGATCGTGCTGGACGGCCTGCGCTCGTTCGCCGCCAACCGCGCCGCGGTGCGCATCGACCAGAGCCACCACGTGACCGTGCGCAACGGCGTCTTCGGCAACAACGGGACGTGGGGGATCTTCACCGACTTCTCGGACGACGTGACCATCGAGAACAACGAGACCTACGGCTCCGTCAACGAGCACGGCATCTACCACTCCAACAGCGGGGACCGCCCCGTCATCCGCGGC
>DATBIO010000317.1:0-1703 GCA_036556965.1 Vicinamibacteria bacterium | reverse complement strand
TCTCCGAGGTGATGAGGGAGAAGACCAGCATGGTGGACTTGAGGTTCTCCTCCTCCGTCTGCTGGGGGTCGGTGTACTCGAGGTAGCGCAGCAGGCGGAACAGCTCGAGGAAGACCTTGGCCGTCTGCCGGCGGAGGGCGGGCTCGGGCACGCCGCGGATGATGACGGCGATGACGGGGGTGGTGATGCGGTCGTGGATGGGCTTGAACTTCTTGTCGATGAGGAGGGCGAGCAGGTGGCTGCGCCGGATCTCGCGGTACAGGACCTTGCCCACCGCGGAGAAGGTGGCGTAGGGGATGCGCGAGAGGCGGACGAGCTGCCCCAGCACCAGGTGCATGTCCTCCAGCGACTCGCGCAGGAGGTTCAGCCCCGCCTCCGGCGTGGACTGGCGCAGCAGCTTCTCCACGTAGGGATCGACCACGTCGTCCTTCTTGAGGTAGGTCTCGAGGTACTTGTCGAAGCGGGTCTGGTTCACCTGCTCCTCGGAGAGCACCGAGACGCAGAGCTGGACGGCGCGCTGGATGACGTTGTCCACCAGGCGCAGCTCCTCCGACCAGTTGCGCAGGGCCAGCTGGCGCATCTCGCGCTCGGAGAGGGGCTGGTTCTTGATGCGGAAGAAGCGCTCGAAGCTGCGGAGCCACATCTCCAGCTCGAACAGCTCCTTGGCCCGGCCGGCGCGGACGATCTGCTCCGTCCACTCGCGGAGCTGGGCGCGCAGGTACTCGCCGCGGGGCTCCACGCGGTTCAGGTCCACGCCGCGGACCTCCTGCGCCATGCCGGGCGGATTATACGGCCCGGCTCCGCGGGAGCCGTGAGAGGGCTCACGCGGGGGTTTCCCCAGCCTGGCCCGCGACTTGCGCCGTGCCCGGCGCCGCGGGGCCGGGCGAGGCGCGCCCGCGGAAGGCCGCCGCGGAGGCCGCTACAATCGCGGCCGTGGAGAACGCGGGCCTCGCGCGCTGCCTGGACGAGATCGCCGACATCCTCGAGATCAAGGGCGAGAACTCGTTCCGCATCCGGTCCTACCGGCTGGCCGCGGAGTCCCTCGCGCACCTGGGCACGGAGGTGGCGGCCATGGTCCGCGAGGGCCAGGACCTGCGCACGCTGCCCGGCGTGGGCGAGGGCATCGCCCACAAGCTGGTGGAGCTGGTGGAGACGGGACGCTGCTCCTACCGGGACGACCTGCTGCGCGAGGTGCCGGAAGGGCTGCTCGAGCTGCTCCGCCTGCCCGGGCTGGGCCCCAAGGGCGTGAGCCTGGTCTGGCAGAAGCTCGGCGTGCGCGGCGCGGAGGACCTGGAGGCGGCCATCGCCGACGGCCGCTTCCGCACCCTGCCCGGCATGAAGGAGAAGAAGGAGGCCAGGATCCGCCGCGGCCTGGAGGAGCGCCGCCGCGCCGAGGTCCGCTTCCTCCTCCCCGAGGTGCAGTCCACCGCGCGCCGGCTCGAGGCGTTCCTGCGCGAGCGCGGCGCGCAGGAGGTGATCCCGGTCGGCTCCTTCCGGCGGCGGCGGGAGACGGTGGGCGACCTCGACCTGGTGGTGGTGGGCGACGCGGCCGCCCTGGCCTCCGCCTTCGTCGCGCACCCCGAGGTGAAGGAGGTGCTCGCCCACGGCGCGGCCAAGTCCAGCGTGGTGCTGGCCTCGGGCCTGCAGGTCGACCTGCGGCCCTTCGCCCGCGAGGGCCTGGGCGCCGCCCTCCAGTACTTCAC
>DATBIO010000316.1:0-2460 GCA_036556965.1 Vicinamibacteria bacterium | reverse complement strand
AGTTCAACAAACACATACCCAAAAACACCCACATCCGAACTAGTGTAGTCGGCACGGCGCAGCCGGAGGTAGCCCCAGCCCGCGGTGGACACGATGCCCGGGGCTCCTTCCACCGCGTCCTCGTCGTCGGTGTCCGCCGTGCACAGCGCCGCCCCATGCTCGCGGAGGGCGTCGTACACGCCCTGGTCGAACCACGAGGGGTGGCGGAACTCGAAGGCGGCGCGGGCCCCCGCCGGCACCTCCGCCAACAGGCGCCGCAACCGGCCCAGGTCGGCCTTCTGCTGCGGGGGGAGCTGGAAGAGCACCGGCCCCAGGCGGGGTCCCAGCGCCGCCGCCGTCTGGAAGAAGTAGGCCACCGCCTCCACGTCCTCGAGGCGGCTGCGGTGGGTGATCCGCTGCGAGGCCTTCAGGACGAAGGTGAAGCTCTCGGGCACCTGCTCCGCCCAGTGGACGAGAACGTCGCGGGTGGGCAGCCGATAGAAGGTGTTGTTGATCTCCACGGTGGGGAAGCGGCCCGCGTAGAAGGCGAGCATCGCCTCGGGCGCCATCTTCGGAGGATAGAAGGTGCCGCGCCACTCCTTGTAGCTGTACCCGCTGGTGCCCACCAGGACGCGCATCCGCACTCCCGAGCCGAGCCTAGACCTTTGGGACAATAGCATCGCCCCGCGGTCCCCCGTACGATGCGGGGAACGGCCATGGCCTTCCAGGCAGCTCCCAGCGGCTACGCGCTGTGGCTGGTCCCCACCGGTGACGTGGAGGAGCGCTTCACCGAGGTCATCCGGACGCTGGCCGCGCGCTTCCGGACTCCCCGCTTCGCCCCCCACGTGACGCTGGTGGGCGGGATCCCGGGCCCCGAGGCCGGGGTATGCGCCCGGGCCAAGGAGCTCGCCACCACGATCCGCCCGCTGGAGATCCGGCTGCTCCACGCCTATGCGCGGCCGGACTACTTCCAGAGCCTGGTGGTCAAGGTGGAACCCACGCGGGAGCTGATGGAGGCGCAGGCGCGCGCCCGCATCATGCTCGGCGGCCGGCAGGACGGGCCCTTCTTCCCCCACCTCAGCCTCATGTACGGGCGCACCTCCATGGAGAAGAAGGAGGCCCTGCTCCGCGAGCTGGGGGACGACTTCGGGGAGTCCTTCGCCGTCCGTTCCCTGGAGCTGGTGTCCCTCTCGGGCGCCCCGGAGGACTGGCATGCCGTGGCTTCCCTCCCCCTCGCCGACCGCCGGCGGCGTGGGCGGTCGCGTTGAGGCGTGGTTCATTTTTTTGTTGACCGCGCCTGTTCCCGTGTGATACACGGAACGCCTCGTTTTTCCTGAAAAGACACTTCACGGCCCGGAAGGCCTGCCCACCCCTCAGGGGCTGTGCTGTGTAGACCTTTGACCGCCTAACGCCGGCGCCCGGGCGGACGCGCCCGAGGTCGGCAGAGGAGTGTGCATGCAGACCGAGACCCATCGCCCAGGCAGGCTGGCGATCCTCCTGGCCGTGTGCGGGACGCTCGTCGCCGGCTCTGCCTGGGCCGCCAGACCCAAGGACCAGGCCGGTTTCCTGGAGAGCAAGGCGTTCTTCAAGCCCGAGCTCTCCGTCAGCTCGGCCCATAGCCGGCTGGAGACGATCGAGCAGGCGCTCGCCAACAAGGCGGAGTGGGGCCAGTTCCGCGCGGCCGGCGCGTCCGCGCTGGCGGGCGGGCAGCCCTTCCGCGCCTACATCGATCCGCGCAGCGGCGTGGCCAGCAACATCATGGGCGCCTTCCCCTTGATCCCGGGAAGCGGCGTGGGCAACCAGATCACCGCGGCCTCCCTCGGCGTGTCGAGCGTGGACGCGGCGGCGGTGGCCCAGGCCGTGCGCGGTTTCGTGAGCGCGCACCGCGGGATCCTGGGCGTGGACGTCTCCCAGCTCGGCGAGGTGAACGCCACCCAGATCCACAAGGACCTGTGGCAGTTCACCATCCCCCAGGTGTACCAGGGCGTCCCCGTGCGCGACGGGCGCGTGGCGGGCACCATCGTCAAGGGCAACCTCGTGCTCATCGGCGCGGAGAGCTGGGGCAACGTGCGCATCAGCCGCCACGCCCTGGTCAGCGCGCAGCAGGCGCTGGAGCGCGGGTTCGCCCACGTCGAGGGCCGCATCGCCCAGGACGAGCTGCTGGCCGGGCCGACCCTGGAGATCCTGCCCGTGGCTCCCGCGGAGTTCCAGGTGGGCGAGAAGTTCTCCGGGCCGGTGGGCAAGGGCTACGGCCACCGCCTGGTCTGGAGCTTCGTCTTCTCGCGCCCGCCCGACGACGCGCGGTGGGAGACGCTGGTGGACGCGCACACCGGTGAGGTCCTGGCCCTCCAGGACAAGAACCTGTACGTGGACCGGCAGATCACGGGCGGCGTGTACCCGCTGACTGACACCGGCATCTGCCCCAACAACGAGACCTGCGGCGTCATGCAGAGCGGCTGGCCCATGCCCTTCGCGGACACC
>DATBIO010000315.1:0-13666 GCA_036556965.1 Vicinamibacteria bacterium | reverse complement strand
GCGGTGCCTGAAGATCAGCCGGGGACTGGAGGCGCTGCTGCGCAAGGAGCTCGGGTGAAACGGCCGAGGGCGTCGCGACGCAGGGAGCACCTCGGCTGAACCGGAAGGCCGGGATCGCGCTGGTGGCCGCCGCCGGCCTGGCCGCGCTGGTGGTCGCCCGGCCCGCGCGGGGGCAGGCGCGCGACGCCAGCCTCGGCTTCCTGGGCGACGGGGGCACCGGGGACACCAACCAGCAGCTGGTGCGCGACGCCCTCCTGCGCCACCCGCCGCGCCTGGTCTTCATCCTCGGCGACAACATCTACACGGACGGGCGCCCCAGCCGCTTCAAGGCGCGCTTCGACGACATGTACCGCCCCGTCGTGCAGAGGGGGGCGCGCTTCCACGCCGCGCTCGGCAACCACGACCTGGTGTACTGCCGGGTGGCCCCCTTCGCGCCGCTGCCGCCGAACAAGGAGGCGTACCGCTGGCGCGACGACCGCTGCTACGTCGACGACCACCTCGAGCACGAGCCGTTCGGTTACGCCTCCGGGCGGCGCTACTACTCGGTGCCCACCGACGGCAGCGCCACGCCGCTGGGCGAGGTCTTCGTGCTCGACTCCAACACGCTGGGCATCGGGGAGACCAAGCTGGCGCCGACGGGAGACGACCGCGCGCAGCTCGACTGGCTCGACCGCACGCTGTCGCTGAGCCGGGCGCGCTGGAAGATCGTGGTCATGCACCACCCGCCCCACACCCCCGTCGCGCGCAAGGGCATCCTGGGCTTCGGGGACGGGCGCCTGCGCGAGACGCGCCTCGACAACCAGCTCGCGCCCATCCTCAAGCGGCGCTCGGTGGACGCGGTCTTCGCCGGGCACAACCACTTCTACGCGCGCATGTTCCCCCAGGACGGCATCCGCTACTTCGTGACGGGCGGGGGCGGGCGGCGCATCTACGGCTTCCAGCCGGCGCCCGGCTACGTGGCCGCGGGCGGCGTCTACCTGCACTACGTGCA
Organism: Vicinamibacteria bacterium; assembly: GCA_036556965.1. Lineage (GTDB taxonomy): Bacteria > Acidobacteriota > Vicinamibacteria > Fen-336 > Fen-336 > DATBIO01. Next base: position 12,675 of record DATBIO010000315.1, on the reverse strand, counting down.
CGTGCGTCTGAGCGACGAGCGCTTCGAGTACTGGGCCATCGACTGGCGGGGACGGTCGCGCGACGGCGGCTGGTTCGCCAAGGGCGACGCGCGCGACAGGCTCTACCCGCCGGACCGCCTCCCTCCCGGCTGAGCGGGCACCGCGCTCAGCGCGGCGACGCGGGCGGCGAGGGCGGGGCCGCGGGCGAGGGCGCCGGTTCCGGCTCCTCCAGCTCGGCATCCTGCGGCCCCGTGGCCGGTTCGGGCTGCAGGGCCGGGAGCACGACCAGCGACGCGCGGTTGCTCTCGTTCTCCTCGAGCTGCACCTTGACGGACACGGTCAGGCGGCCCTCGGGCGGCAGCTCCAGGTCCGGCACCTCCACCACCAGCTCGTCGGTGGCGGCGCTCAGGGTGCGCCCCGGCATGTCGGAGAAGAGCACGACGTTGTCCTCGAGGGCGCGCCCGAAGCCTCGACCCTCCAGGGTCACCGCCTCCCCGATGCGCGCCTGCTCCGGCACGAGCGCGTCGATGCGCGGCCCGCCCAGGCGCCGGAAGGCCAGGTTGCCGAGCACGCCCAGGGCGATGAGCACGAGCAGGCCGACGAGGGCGCGGCGGGCGCGGCGCCACCGCCGCGGGAAGCGCCGGCGCTCCACGGGCGGAGGCGCGGCGGGAGGCGCGTCGCTCATGGTCGTGATTCTAGTGGGGTCTCTCCTCGACGGAGAGGCGGATCTCCACGAAGGCGCCGAGCACGCGCTCCGCGGGCAGGCCGGTGGGCGGGGGCGCGGGGCCGCCCCGGCGGGAGCGGAAGCGCAGCGTGTGGAGGAACGAGTCGTAGTAGGCGAACCCCGGCCTCGCCACCTCGACCGCCACCGTGCGCGGCTCCCATGGCCCCAGGCTGACGCGGTGCGTCGCGCCGCCGGCCACCAGCGTGACCTCGTCCCCCACCGGGCCGCCCTGCAGCGTGACCTCCATGCGGCGCACGGGCTCCAGCGCGCGCAGGACCACCTCCGCGCGGCCGCCCCCGGCCAGCCAGAAGCCGGGCCGGGCCTGGAACAGGTCCTTGCCCCAGGTGCCGTCGCCGAGGAAGTAGAGGTAGTACGCGTCGGGGGCCGCCCGCCGCCCGGTGGCGGCGTCGCCCTCGGTGTCGCCGTAGGGGCGCTTCTTGCGCCAGCCCTCGGTGAAGGCGCAGAGGTCGTTGAGCATGGTCAGCTCCGCGGGGAGCCAGCGGAGGGCGGGACGCGTGGCGAGCTCGCCCGGGTGGAGCGAATGGTGCAAGGGGGCCATCCACGCGGGCGCCAGGAAGACGGCCGAGGCCAGCGCCCCGGCCGCCACCAGCCACTCGCGGCCCTTGGGCACGAGGAAGGCGGCCAGGGGGACCAGGTTGAGGAAATAGCGGTTGCCGAGGGTGCCCCCCCCGCCGTACCAGTTGTCCGGGATCATCCAGATGTAGAAGAGCCAGGAGACGGCCATGGCGGCGGCGGCCAGCCATCCCTCGCGCGTCCGCGGACCCAGGGCCAGGAACGCGCCCAGGCCGACGAGCACGGGGAGGTAGTAGGCGAGGGCCCCCCCGAACCGCCCCACCCAGAAGTAGCCGAGGTTGCGCGCGAACGAGTCGCGGATCTCCCCGGGGGTGCGCAGCGGCCCGGTGCGGCGCGACACCTTGGCCTCGTCCTCTCCCTCCACCAGCGGCCCGAGGTGGTCCGTGGTCATCCACTGGCCGCTGTTGCCGAACGTCACCCCGTGCGCCTCGAAGGGCAGCGTGCCGTAGAACGTCTTGCGCTCCCCTCCCTGGTAGTTGAACTCGCCGGTCACCGCCTTGTTCAGGGCGAAGAGCGCGGCCACCGTGGCCAGCAGCACGGCCCCCCGGCGGCAGGACTCCAGCAGGCCGCGCCACCATGGGCGCAGGGCGAGGAGCGGCTCCACGCCCAGGGGGAGGGCGACGAACAGGTTGTAGGGCTTCGAGTAGGTGGCCAGGCCCAGCAGCAACGCGGCGGCCAGGGGCCAGCCCGCGCGCCAGGCGCACAGACCGAGGGCGATGAGGGCGACGTTGAACAGCTCGGGCTGCGGCCAGAGGAGGTAGACGGGGGCGACGGTGGCCAGGCAGAGGGCGCCCCCCGCCGCGAGGGCGGCGGCGGGCACGGCCTGGCGGCGCAGCACGGCGTAGGCGCAGGCCAGGGCGGCGCCCAGGGAGAGCGCGTTGGCCAAGAGGAGGCCGCGCGTGCCCAGGAAGGCGACCAAGGGCGCGGCGGCCACGGGATAGAGGAACGCCTTGGCGAAGTAGACGCGCGGCTCGGCCTCCGGCACGCGCGCGAGCCAGGGGAAGCCGCGCTCCGGCGCCCAGCGCAGTCCGCCGCTGGCCCGCTTCAGGAACACTCCCTGGGGACCGGAGGGGATCTCGCGCCGCACGCGGAGCACGTCGCGCGCCTCGTAGCGCAGGTCGAGATCCTCGGCCAGGCTCCAGGCCATGGCATGGTAGGTGGCGCCGTCGGACCAGAAGCGCGGGATGCGCACGGCCACCGCGCCCGCGGCCAGGGCGAGGACCACCACCGCCAGCACCACGCGCGCGGCGCGCTCGCTCACAGCCAGCCCGCCTCGCGGTACCAGGCCGCGGTGCGCCGCACGCCCTCGTCCACGTCCACGCGCGGCGCGTAGCCGAGGAGCCGGCGCGCCTTCTCGATGGAGAACGCGCGGCTCTTGGTCCAGAACTCGACCCGCCGCCGGTGGAGCGGCGGCTCGAGGCCGAGCGGCACGCACACCGCCTCCACCGCCGCCGCCGCCCAGCGCAGGGGGGCGGCGGGCACGCGGAAGGGCAGCACGGCGCCTCCGGTGTGCCGGGCGATCACCTCCGCCAGCTCGCGCTGCGTCACGTAACGCGGGCCGGCCACGATGAAGGCCTCCCCCACCGCCTCCGGCCGCGCCAGCGCCAGCAGGAACCCGTCCACCAGGTCCTCCACGTACACGGGGTGGTAGAAGGCCCGCCCGGAGCCGACCAGCGCGTAGCGCCGGCGCGCGATGGCGCGGAAGAGCTTCAGGAGCCGCGTCTCCCCCGGGCCGTAGATCGCCCCCGGCCGCACCACCGCCACGGGCAGGCCCCGCGCGCGGCCGAAGGAGAGGGCCAGCGCCTCCGCCTCCGCCTTCGTGCGCTGGTAGACGTCGCCGGGGGCGATGGGGCTCTCCTCGTCCGCGGGCGGGTGCGCGACGTCGCCGTGCACGCCCACCGTCGAGGTGTGCACGAAGCGCGCGACGCCGGCGCGCGCCGCCGCCTCCAGCAGCCGCTCCGTGCCCCCCACGTTGACCTCGCGGTAGTACGCGTCGGGGTGTCCGGCGGTGCGGTACACCGCGGCCACGTGCAGGACGGCCTGCGCGCCCTCCACCAGGCGCGCGGCCGACCCGGCATTGCGCAGGTCGCCTTCCACCCAGCGCACCTCTCCCGCCGGCCGCTTCCCGCCCGGCCGGGACAGCGCCGCCACCTCGTCGCCGCGGTCGAGCAGGGCCTGGAGCAGCCAGCCGCCCGTGTAGCCGGTGGCGCCGGTGAGCGCGATCCTCACGCCGCCGGGGCCCGGCGCCGCGCCAGCTCGGCGAAGAGCGCCCGGTACCGCTCGTGGCTGGCGCGGGCGTCGAAGCGCGACGCCGCCACGGCGCGGGCGGCGGCGCCGTAGGCGGCGCGCCGCCCGGCGTCGGCGACGAGGACGCGCAACGCCTGCTCCAGGGCGGGCCGGTCGCCGGGGGGGAAGAGGAGGCCCGAGCGGCCGTCCTCGATCACGTCCACGATCCCCCCCGTCCGCGAGCCCACCGCGGGGAGGCCGCAGGCCGCGGCCTCGACGAGGGAGAGCCCCAGGGCCTCGAACACGGAGGGGAACGCGAACACGTCGGCCGCGCGCAGCCAGGGCGCGACGTCGTCCACCCGGCCCGCGAACGTCACCCTCCCCGCGAGGTCGGGCTGGCGCGCGCGCGCGCGCAGCGCGTCCTCGACGGAGAGCGACTGGCCCTCTCCCGCGCCCACCAGCAGGAGGTGGACCGCGGGATCGGAGGCCGCCACCGCCGCCACCGCCTCCACCAGGTCCTGGAGGCCCTTCCCGCGCAGCAGGCGGCCCGTATAGATGATGATGACCGCGCCCTCGGGCAGGCCGTGGGCGCGCCGCAGCGCGTCCCTCTCCGCAAGGGTGGCGGGCGCGAAGCGCCCGACGTCCACGCCGTGCGGGATGTGGCGCACGCGCTCCTCCGCGATCCCGGCCGCGCGGCACTCCGCCGCGATCAGCCGGGACATGGCCACCACCGCGTCCGCGTCGCGGAGCAGGCGGTTGCGCAGGGCCACCGCCGACGCCACCAGCCCGCGCCAGGGCGGGCGCCCGAGGGCGTTGCCCCAGGTGTACACCTCGCCGGAGAGCTCGCCGTTGACCTCGGGCTGCAGGACCACCGGGCGCAGGGCGGCGCGGCCGGCCAGGAGGCCGGGGAGCCCGAGCACGCGCGTGCCCCGCACGACCAGCACGTCGTGGGCCGGCGCCTCCCGCGCCAGCGCGCGCAGCGCGCCCGCCACCATGCGGTACTTCCCCGCGCGGCCCGGGCCCGAAGGCGGCACCCGCCGCACGCGCACGCCCTCCAGCGTCTCCTCCGCGGGGAAGCCGGGCTCGCTGCGGCGGGTCACCACCGTCACCCGCCCCCCGTCCTCGGCCAGGCGGCGGGCCAGCGCGCGCAGGTGGCTCTCCCCGCCGCCGAGCACCGGGTGGTACGACTCGGCGAGGAAGAGGACGCCGCTCACCGCGCGGGGAGCGCGGTGGTCCGCTCGCCGGCGCGCTGGTCCTCGGGCCTCAGTTCGCGCACGACGTAGGTCGGCTTGCCCTGGCTCTCGTGGGAGGTGCGCACGAGCATCTCCGCCACCAGCCCGAAGCTCACCAGGATCACGCCCGTCAGGAAGAGCAGGGCCCCCAGCAGCAGCAGGGGCCGGCCGCCGATGGCCTCGTCGCGGACGAGCTTCAGCCAGGACAGGTAGAGGAGCACGCCCAGGCCCAGCCCGCCGCTGCCCAGCCCCATGAGGCCGAAGAGGTGGGCGGGCCGCGTGCCGTAGACGCCGAGGAACTTCACGGTGAAGAGGTCGAGGAGCACGCGCAGGGTGCGTCCCAGCCCGTACTTGCTGCGCCCGCGCGTGCGCGGCCGGTGGTTGACCGCCATCTCGTCCACCGTCACCCCCATCCAGGAGGCCACGGCGGGGATGAAGCGGTGCATCTCCCCGTACAGGCGCAGCCCCTTGGCCACCTCCGCGCGCATGGCCTTCAGGGAGCAGCCGTAGTCGTGCAGGCGCACGCCGGTGGCGGCGGAGATGATGCGGTTGGCCAGGGCGGAGGGCAGGCGGCGGGAGAGGGGGTCCTGGCGGCGGGCGCGCCAGCCGCAGACCATGTCGAAGCCTTCCTCCAGGCGCGCCACCAGCCGCGGGATGTCGGCGGGGTCGTTCTGGAGGTCGCCGTCCGAGGTCACCACGATGCGGCCGCGGGCGTGGTCGAAGCCGGCGGAGAAGGCGGCCGTCTGTCCGAAGTTGCGGCGCAGGCGCAGCACGCGCACGCGGTCGTCTTCGGCCTCGATGGCCAGCAGGCGGTCGAGGGTTCCGTCCTCCGACCCGTCGTCCACCATCAGGACCTCGTAGGGGCGGCCCAACGCCTCGAGGCTCTGCGTCAGCTCGCGGTGCAGGTCGAGCACGTTGTCCGCTTCGTTGTAGACGGGGATGACGACGGAGATGTCCGGTCGCGACGCCATGCGTGCGGGCAGTATAAGGGGAGGCCGCGCGCGGCCGGGAGTCAGCGGCCCGCGGCCACCAGGTAGGCCCAGTTGGCCAGGAGGGCCGCCGCCAGCAGCACGGTCAGCGCCCTGCGCAGCACCGGCGCCACCGACACCACCAGCGCGCGGCCGCGGCGCAGGAGGGCGAGGTCGCAGAGCGCCCACGGCACCAGCCCCAGCCCGGCCAGCGTGGTGGCCGGGTTCAGGGCCAGGGCCCCCGCCAGGTCGCCGCGCACGAGCCGCGCCGCCGCCCGCGTCGTCCCGCACGTCGCGCAGGGCCAGCCCGTGAAGGCCTTGAACGTGCACACGGTGAAGGGCAGGCGCTCGAGGCCCAGGGCGTAGACGAAGAGGCCGGCGGCCACGGCCACGCCCGCGAAGATGGCGCCCAGGGGGAGCGCGCCCTCGCGGGCCTGGAGGGCGAGCAGCGGCCGTCGCGCGATGGCGGTGCTCAGGACGCGCGGCCCAGGACGCTGGCCAGGCCTCCCAGCATCGCCCCCAGCGTGACGCCGCAGCAGCAGCAGAGCAGGAGGAACGGCAGCAGCACGGCCAGGGCGGCCTTGCCCTTGCCGATTCCGTGGGCCTCGCCGAGGCCGATGATGGCGATGACGATGAACACCACCGCCGAGAGGAGGCTGCCGCAGACGGGCACCACGCCCAGGAGCATGGCCGCCTCGCTGTAGGCGCCCGCGCGCAGGGTCGCCTCGAAGCCGCTCTTGGCCCCGCCCACCAGCAGCAGCATGAGGTGGGTGATGCCCGCGAACACGAACAACCCGATCACCACGAAGATCGGGCCCAGCAGCACCTGCACCGCGAGGTTCGCGCCCCAGTGGACGGAGGTGAAGAGCCTCTCCAGCTCGTCGCCGCCCCGGAAGTACCCGAAGGGGTTGCCGAGCACCCCGCGCAGGATGGCGTCGTAGATGGCGGTGGCGAGAAGGCCCAGGTAGCCGACGATCACCGCGTAGAGGAGCGGCCCGCCGATCCCCCCCGTCACCGCCATGTTGCGGAAGAAGAGGGTGGGCGTGGTCAGCACCTGCTTGGTGGTCTCCACGAGGGCGGCCGCGATCCCGATCTGGTGGCGCAGGTCCCAGGGCGTCGGCCCGGAGCCGCCGGAGGCGCGCGGGGGCGGGGGCCCCCACGGCGGCGCGGGCGGGGCGGGGGGGGCGGGGACCTCCGCCGGCGGCGCCGACGGCGGCGTCCAGGGTGCGGCGGGGACGGGCAGCAGCTCCTGGCCGCAGTAGGGGCAGAACCGTCCCGGCGGCTCCGGCAGCACCCGGTGGCAGTTCGGGCACTCGTGCATCGCCGGGCAGTGTATATCAGCGACGATAGAATCGACCGCGCATGGCCGACATCGACCGGGAGGCGGTGGAGCGGGTGGCGGCGCTGGCGCGACTCTCCCTCACCGCAGAGGAGAAGGAGACCTTCGCGCGCCAGCTGCGCGACATCCTCGGCTACGTCGAGACCATGCAGGCGCTGGACCTCTCGCAGGTCCCGCCCATGAGCCACGCCGCCGCCACCGGCGCGTGGCGCGAGGACGTGGCGCGGCCCGGCCTGCCGCGCGAGCGCGTCCTCGACGCCGCCCCCGACGCCGCCTTCCCGCTCTTCCGCGTGCCCAGGGTGATCGGGGGATGAGCGGGCTGGTCCGCCTGGGCGCGGCGGAGATCGCGGGGCGGGTGGCCCGCGGCGAGGTCTCCGCGGAGGAGGTGGCGCGCGCCTTCCTCGACCGCGCGGGGGCGCTCGACGCGCAGGTGGGGGCGTTCCTGGACCTGCGGCCCGAGCGCACGCTGGAGCAGGCGCGCGCCGTGGACCGCGCGCGCCGCGCCGGCCAGACCCCTCCCTCCCTGGCCGGGGTGCCCGTGGCCGTGAAGGACGTGCTCAACGTTGAGGGCTGGCCCACCACCTGCGGCTCGCGCGTCCTCGAAGGCTACGCGCCGCCCTACACCGCCACCGCGGTGGAGCGGCTGCTGGCCGCGGGGGCGGTGGTGCTGGGCAAGACGAACATGGACGAGTTCGCCATGGGCTCGTCCACCGAGAACAGCGCCTACCGGCCGACGCGCAACCCCTGGGACCTGGCGCGGGTGCCGGGCGGGTCGTCGGGAGGGTCGGCGGCGGCGGTGGCGGCGGCCATGGCCCCCGCCGCGCTGGGCACCGATACCGGGGGCTCCGTGCGCCAGCCCGCCGCCCTCTGCGGCGTGGTCGGCCTCAAGCCGACCTACGGACGCGTCAGCCGCTACGGGCTCGTGGCCTTCGCCTCCTCCCTCGACCAGGTCGGGACCCTTGCGCGCTCGGTGGAGGACGTGGCCCTGCTCTCGTCCGCGCTGTTCGGCCACGACCCCCGCGATGCCACCAGCGCGCAGGCCCCCCCGACGGCGCCCCTCGCCGGCGACGACGGCGGGCGGGGCCTCCGGGGCCTGCGCCTGGGCGTGCCCTGGGCCGCGCTGGCGGAGGGCGTCGCGCCCGGGGTCATGGCCTCGTTCCGGGCCGCGCTGGAGGTCTGCGTCCGGGAGGGGGCGGAGCTGGTGGACGTCGCCCTCCCCCATGTCCGACACGCCATCGCCGCCTACTACGTCGTGGCCACGGCGGAGGCCAGCAGCAACCTGGCCCGCTATGACGGCGTCCGCTACGGCCTCCGCGCCGAGGGCGCTCCCGACCTCGCGCGCCTGTACGGGGAGACGCGCGACCGCGGTTTCGGGGCGGAGGTCAAGCGCCGCATCCTCCTCGGCACCTTCGTGCTCTCCGCCGGCTACCACGAGGCCTACTACGTGGCGGCGCAGAAGGTGCGCACGCTGATCCGCCGCGACTTCGAGGAGGCCTTCGCGCGCTGCGCGGCGGTGGCTCTCCCCACCACGCCCGGCACGGCCTTCCGCCTCGGAGAGCGGACGGCCGACCCCCTGCAGATGTACCTGGCCGACGTCTTCACCGTCCCCGCCAACCTGGCGGGGCTGCCCGGCCTGTCCCTGCCGTGCGGGCTGGTGGACGGCCTGCCCGCGGGCCTTCAGCTCCTCGGCCGTCCCTTCGACGAGGACACCCTGTTGCGCGCCGGGCACGCCTTCCAGGGGGTCACCACGCACCATCGGTTGTCGCCGCCGGCGTTTTCCTGAGCCGGCGCCGCTCGAGCAGCGAACGCAGGGCGAGGTACCCCACGAGGCCGGCGGCGAGGCCGGTCAGCGTGTTGCCCACCACGAAGGGCCACAGGTACGGACGCAGGGACACGGCCAGCTCGCGGTAGAAGTCCGCGCCCCGCCGGTCGAAGTCGATGGCGGCCAGGGGCTCCGCGGGCACCCCGAGGAGGAAGCAGCCCACCACCGTTCCCGCGAGGTACATGGGGGCCAGCGTCCAGGGGTTGTTCACGAAGGTGCCCAGGAGGATGGCGGCGCGGCTGAGGCGGAAGGCGAACGCGATTCCGAGGGACATCAGGGTGTGGATGCCCAGGAGGGGGCAGAAGGCCACCCACAGCCCGAGCCCGAAGGCGAGCGCGATGCGGTGCGGCGTGTCTTCGAGGTGGAGGAGGGTCTCCAGGGCGCGCCGCAGGCGCCGTCTCATCCCTCGGGCGGCCGCGGCCGCTCACGCCGCGCGCGCGGCCGCGGGTCTTCGAAGTGGTCGTGGGACTGCGGCCGCAGCCGGCGCAGGGTGTCGCCGAACTTGAGGGATACCCCGGGGGCTCCCACGATGAACTCCCCCACCACGGTGAGGGGGAGGTCCCATACCACGGCCACGTCGCGCAGGGCGTCGAGGCCGTCGCGCGGTACCGCCATCAGCATCTGGTAGTCCTCCCCGCCGTGGAGGGCCAGGGAGAACCCGTCGGCGCCGCCCTCCTTCTCCAGGGCGGCCGCGCCACGGTCCACGGGCACGGCGCTGGAGTCGATGAAGGCGGCCACGTTGCTCTCGCGGCACATGTGGAGGAGGTCGCCGGACAGCCCGTCGGAGAGGTCCATGGCCGCGTGCACCGCGTCCTGCTCGGCAATGGCGCGGGCGAAGGCCAGGGGCGGCGCGGGATCGAGCTGCGCCATGACGCAGGCCAGCACCTGCGGGCGCGCGGCCTCCGACCAGTGGCCGCCGGGGGCGAGCGCGCCCTCGCCGTCGAGCCGCGCGCCGTCCTGGAGGCAGCGCAGGCCGGCGGCGGCGGCGCCCAGCCGGCCCGTGACCACCACGAGGTCGCCCACCTGCGCGCCCGAGCGCAGGAGGAGGCGGTCCCCCTGCCCGAGCAGGGTCACGTCCACCACGACGGCCTCGGGAGAGGCGGCGAGGTTGCCGCCCACCACCACCACCCCCGCTTCCGCCGCGCGCTCCAGCAGGCCGTCGTAGAGGCCGTCCACCCAGGTCAGGGGAACCTCGGCAGGCAGGCAGAGGGAGACGGTGGCGTAGCGGGGCGTCCCGCCCATGGCCGCCACGTCCGAGAGGTTCACGCTCAGGCTCTTGCGCCCGAGGAGGTGGGGGGGGGCCCAGTCGCGCTCGAAGTGGACGTCCTCCACCAGGCAGTCCGTGGTCACGATGGTGAGGGCTCCCGTCTCCACCGCCGCGGCGTCGTCCCCGATCCCGCGCACCACGCCCGCCCCGCTGGGGATGCGCGCGCGCAGGTGCCGCACGAGCGCCCGCTCGCCGAGGCTGCCCACGGTGGCGGCGGGATCGACGGCGGGCCAGGAGCCGGTGGTGTCGGACATTATCGGTCTCGCTCCTCGGTCATCGGGTGGCGGATCGAGCGGCGCGGCGCCTCACCCCGGGGGCCCCCGACGGTACGGCGATCGAAGGAGGTCCCCCGCATCTGACGTGTGGAGCGTGACCTGAACCTGGTCACGAGGTGGGAACTCTGCACGCCGCTTCAGGCTTCCTCGACGCGGAGGCATGCACACCGCGGCGTGACTGCGAATCCCCGATTTAAGGACGTTGGTTCGAGGCTTTTGACTCCATCACGGGCATCGCAGGGGACCTCGCGCATGATACCCGATTTCCCTCGCCGCCCGAGACCGGCTCGTGGAGGAGCCGGAGGGGCGGCTATTCGCCCAGGACGGCCGCGAGCTCCTTGGCCAGGGCGCGGGCGCGCAAATCCAGCTCGTCCCTCCGCTCCCCCGCCCCGTCGCGCAGGCGGAAGACCTCGTCCGCGATGTTCAGGGCGGCGAGCACGGCGATGCGCACGGAGTCCACCGCCCCCCCGCTGCGGCTGACCTCGCGCATGGCCTCGTCCACGAAGGCGGCCAGCTTCTGGATGTACTCGGGGTCGGCACCCGCGCGCACGGCGTAGGTCTGGCCGAAGATCTCGACGTGGACGAGGTTGGGGGTGTCGGCCATCGGCACCGCTGATTACCAGGGTCGGGCGGTGCGAGTCAACCCGCCTGTCCGAGCATCCACGTTCATTCCGGCGGCCGAGGCGCCCGAACGCGAAAGGCGCCGCGCGACGCGTACCCGCTCATACGCGAGCGAAGGCGCCTCGGCGGCCCGCAGGGACGCCGCCCGATGAGCGACGCCGGATCCGCTCGGCGAAGCGCACGAAGCGTCCCGGGAAGCATCGGCCGGCGGCTAGCCGTCGAGGCCCTCCAGCACCTCGACCAGGGCGGCGATCCGGCGCCGCACCTCGTCGCGGTCCTTCTTCATGGCCGCGAGCTCCGCGGACAGCTTCTCCGCCTCGCGCGCGGCCGCCCCGCCCTCCTCCGCCTTCCTGGCCGCCGCCTCCGCCTTCTTCAGGCCGGCCTCGGCGTCGGCCAGGCGCGCCTGCGCCCGGTCGCGCTCCTCGGCCAGGCGCCCGTTCTCGTGGCGCAGCTTCTTCACGAGGTCCGCCGCCTTGCGGACCTTGTCCTCGAGCAGCTCGAAACCTTCCACGGTCACTCTCCCCTGATGACGGCCCCGGAGCGGGCCAGCGCCTCGACGACGCGCGCCACGGTGGCCTGGACGTCGTCCCCGGTCAGCGTGCGCTCGGCGTCCTGGAAGCGAAGCGAAAGCTTGAGGCTCACCTTGCCCTCCGGCACGGGCGGCCCCTGGTAGCGGTCCGTGATCACGGCCTCGCGCAGAAGCGGTCCCGCCGAGCCGCGCGCCGTCTCCACCAGGAGGGCCGAGGGCGCGCCCTCGTCCCACAGCAGCGACAGGTCGCGCTCCACGGAGGGAAAGCGCGGGATCGCGCGCGCGCGCACGGCCTCCGCCGGCGCCACCAGGGGGTCGAGCCCGACCTCCGCCACGAACACGGGGCCCCGCAGCTCCCAGGCCTCCGCCACGCCGGGATGGAGGGCGCCCACGTGGCCGATGGCCTCGCCGGCCAGGCGCACGCGCGCCGACTGGCCGGGGTGCAGGTGGCCGAGCGGCGCCGCCTCCGTCAGCTCCAGCGCTTCGTGGCCCAGGCGGGCGGCCAGCGTCTCGAGCAGGCCGGCCACCTCGTAGAAGTCCGGCGCCCCCGCGCGCGCGGACCAGTGGGCTTCCGCCGTTCCGCACAGGACCAGGGCCAGCCGTCTCTCCTCGCGCACGTCGCCGCCCGCCTCCGCCTGGAACACGCGGCCGACCTCGAAGAGCCGCGCATCGTGCCGGCCCTGGCGGGCGTTGGCGCGCAGCGCGGACAGGAGCCCGGGCACGACCAGCGACGTGCGCAGGACGGCCTGCTCCGCCGAGAGCGGGTTGGCCAGGCGCGGCGGCGCCTCCCCGCTCGGCCGGCCGGGAACGGCCTCGGGCACGAACGCGTAGTTGAGGACCTCGGTCAGGCCGAGGCCGGCCAGGGCCTGCCGCGCCACCCGCTCGCGGGACTGCGCGGGACGCAGGCCTTCCGCGCGGCGGGCGGCGGGGACGGTGGCGGGGATGCGGTCGAGCCGGTAGTGCCGGCCCACCTCTTCCACCAGGTCCGCCTCCCGCGCCACGTCCCCGCGCCAGGGGGGCACGGTGGTGGCCAGGGCGTCGCCCGTCTTCTCCACGGCGAAGCCCAGGCCGCGCAGCGTGGCCTCCATGGCCTCGTCC
>DATBIO010000314.1:0-14535 GCA_036556965.1 Vicinamibacteria bacterium | reverse complement strand
AGACTGTCGATTCGGATCGTGTAGGCGCCGGGCGGCGTCCGTGGATCATCGAATGTCGCTGTAAGAGGCGGCAACGCTAGTTTCGGCGGGCCCGATCGCAAAACCGATCGACCAGTCGAGAGACGAGAGAGTCGAGCAGTCCTGAGGAACAGGGGGACCGACGAGGCTACTGCCACAGGCTTGTATGAAGCAGAGAACGGCGGCTAACGCCGTGCAGCGAACGACCCCGGAGTCCCCCATCAGATGGCCACTGGAAGTCGCCCGGGAACTCGAAGCAGCGTTGTCTCGCCTCAACGGCTGAAGCTACGCCTCCAACAATCGACAGTCAACAGAGTTGATGCGAGCCCGGCTGATTGCCAAAGATGGGCACACTCACCGCCATTTCGGTCGGATAGTAGCGAGGCACACGCTCGTCTATGCTCAAGCCGCTTGTCTGTCCAACAGAACGAGCTGAAAGAGATGGGCTGATGCCTCGAACCCGGCCATCGCGAGTTGTCGAGCGATCAGTCCATGCGTCGGGCGGCGGGCCCCGAGGACGGGAGTGAGCTGGGCGGGGCGGGGACTTCTCGTCGTGGCGAGCGCCGCGCTCGTGGCGTGGGCGTTCGCGGACGAGAGCGCCGCGGAGGACGGCTGGGACGGTGTCGCACGCGTCGTGGCGGTCGGCGACGTGCACGGCGACCATGCCCAGCTCGTCACCGTCCTCGAGCAGGCCGGGATCATCGACGCGCAGGGCCGCTGGGCGGGCGGGCGGACCCGGCTCGTGCAGACCGGCGACCGGGTGGACCGCGGGCCCGCGTCGCGGAAGGTCATGGACCTCCTCATGCGCCTGGAGGAGGAGGCGAAGGCCGCCGGAGGACGCGTGCACGCCCTCGTCGGAAACCACGAGGCCATGAACGTCCTGGGCGACCTGCGCTACGTGTCGCCGGAGGAGTACGCCGAGTTCGCCACTTCCGATTCGGGCCGCCTGCGCGACGAGGCCTGGGAGCGCCTGCGCCGGCGGGGCGGGGCGGGGGCCTCCACGGCCGCCGATCGGCAGGCCTTCGACGCGGCGCACCCGCTGGGATGGGTGGAGCACCGCCGCGCGTGGGCCCCCAAAGGGCGGTACGGTGCGTGGGTCGCGCGCCAGGACGCGGTGGCGCGCGTTGGGGACACGCTCTTCCTGCACGGCGGGATCTCGCCCAAGTATGCGGACCTCTCGCTCCGGGACCTCAACGGGCGGATACGCCGAGAGCTGGCTGAGGCCGATCCGCTCACCGCGCTCCTCAGCCGCGACGCCGACGGGCCGCTGTGGTTCCGCGGCCTGGCGGGAGGTGACGCCGCGCTGTCCGCCCACGTCGACGCGGTGCTGCGGCGCCACGGGATCCGCCGAATCGTGATCGGCCATACCCGCAACGACGGCGTCATCCTGCCCCTCTACGGCGGGCGCGTGGTGTCGATCGACGTGGGCCTGTCGCGGGTTTACGGCGGTCCTCCCGCATCGCTGCTCCTGGAGCAGGGCCGGGCCTACGCCGTCCACCGGGGCCGGCGCCTGCTCCTGCCCGAAGGGGGCGATGCGCTCGTGGCCTATGTGCGCGAGGTGATGGCGCTCGATCCGGACCCCGGCCGCCTGCGTGGCCTCCTGGCGCGGCTGGAAGCGGCGGCGCTCAGCGCGGCGCCGCGGTAGCCTCGACGCGCGAGGGCAGGTCGTAGAGCACCGCGCGCTCGCCGTGGCGCGCGATCCTGGCCTCGAAGTGGCGGACGATGGCGTCGCGCCGCCGGAGCAGGGCGCCGATCTGGTAGCCGTCCAGGACCTCGTCCAGCGACTTCTCCAGCGTCACCCGGTCCAGGCGCCGGAGCCCCTCCAGGAGGCCCCGCGGGCAGCGCTTGCCCAGGCTCTTGGGACTCCTGATCTCGTCCAGGTTCTTGAAGGCCCGCGTGTGGTCGATCATCCAGATCCGCCACGCGGTGTCGATGGCCAGGTTGCCCGCGTTGCGGTCGAAGTTGTAGATGAGCTGGTCGAAGATCCGCAGGGCGTACATCTGGCGGTTCCAGGCCTCGGCGTCCGGCACGCGGACCTTGCGCTGCTGGCGCGCCTTCTCGTCCATGAGGAAGTCGTCCACCCACCACGTGAAGGAGGCGGGCCGGGGGCCGTCGTGCCGGGCCACGGTGACCGGCACCATCCCGAGGCCGAGGAGGCGGTCGAGGCGATAGGCGGCCACGTTGCCCTGCCAGCTGTCGCGGAAGTCCACCTCGACCTTCCCTCCCATCCGGGCCACGCGCTCGTGCTCGTCGACGTCCTGGATGTGGGCGTCGTGCTCCAGCCCGTCGAGGGAAAGGGTGGCGATCTCGGAGTTGGTGACGCCCTGCGGCGTGGACCGGCGGCGCAGGATCCGCCCTTCGAGCAGGAAGCGCTCCTTCTCCGCGTCGGTGAAGGCCGGCCGCGCGGGCGGCGCCTTCGCCCCGGGTTCCTCGGCGCGCAGCGGCCCGACCGCCCCCGCCAGGGCCAGCGCGACGAGCAGGAAGCGCGTCCTGTTCTTCCGCCCCGCCAACGGTACGCTCCCTCCCCAGGTCTCAGCCATCGTCGCGCACCCTGCCCTTTCGCCGTTCCAGCTCCCGCAGGAGGGCCTCGTGGAGCGAAGGCGGCAGGCGGACGATGCCGTTGTGGGTGAAGACCCGATGATGCTCGTTCGCCCAGTAGCACTCCGCCACCACGTGGCCGTGCTCCACCTTGAACCCACCGATGATGTCCTCGGGGGGCACGCGGCCCTGCGGCCCCTCCGGCGTCCGCTGGTCGATCACGTAGAGCCAGCCCTCGCCCTGCTCGGCGGCGGCCGCGCGCAGCGACGGGTCCTCGGGCCCTCTCCGCCGGATGACGTCGTGCATGAAGTCCACGAAGACGCGGTTGGGCTGGAACTGTTGCACGTTCACCGCGTCCCCGAGGAAGACGCCCACCACGGCCTCCGCGGGCAGGCCACCGAGGCGGGTGGCCTGCTCGGGGGTCAGGAACGAGAGCGCCCGCGTCGGCTCTTCGCCCGCGTCCACTAGAACGGCTCCGCCTGATAGGTCTCTCCCTGGACCAGGCCACGGGGATGGGGCCGCGTGTTGCGGAAGCTGATCGGCACGGTGCCGCAGCCCTCGCAGGCCTGCACGTGGAAGTGGAGGTGCGGCTCGCTGCTGGAGCCGCTGTCGCCGCTCAGCCCGAGGACCTGGCCCTGGGTCACGGGCTGCCCCACCTCCACGAGCGCGCCCCCCTGCGTGAGGTGGACGTAGCCGGCCAGGGTGCCGTCGCCGTGCCGGACGTTCACGTAGTTCTCCTCGCCGGCGCGCCGCGTGCCGTCGGCGAACCGCTCCTCCACGAGGAGCACGGTGCCGCTGCGCGCCGCCAGCACCGCCGTCCCCGTGGGCATCAGGAAGTCGTAGGCGTACTGGACGGCGCTGCCCGCGGCGTGGGATCCCGGGCCGCAGTTGCCCTGGCCCACGCGGTATCCCTGGCCGACGCTCCACGGGAGCACGTACGCCGAAGTGGCCGGGTCGGGATAGGGCCCGGGGCAGGGGGCCTCGCTCGGCGCCGACGGGCCGCAGCCCGGTCCCAGGCCGCCCACCGCCAGGAGGGCGAGGGGCAGCACGTGCCGCCGCGCCATCAAGCGTGGGCCCGGACGGTCGTCGTGGACGCGCACCCTACGGCCGCTCCGCTCCGCGCGCCTGCTGCCGCGCGCGGGCGGCGGCGGCCGGCTCCCCGGCCGCCGCGTAGGCCTCCGCCAGGGTGAGCCACGCGTCGGCGCGGCGCGGGCGCGCCGACTCCGCGCGCCCGAGGAGCGCGAGGGCCTCGGCCCGGCGCCCGGCGTTGGCGCGGGCGTGGGCGAGGACGGCCAGGGCCCAGGGATGGCCGGGGGATCCGCGCAGGACGCCCGCGAGGGCGGCCTCGGCCTGCGCCGTTCCGCCCAGGCGAACCCAGGCCCGCGCCAGGGCGATGGCCGCCTCGTCGTCGCCCTGGGCGCGCTCGAGGTCGGCCACCGCCTCCACCATGCGGCTCTCCTGGAAGCGCAGTCGCCCGCGCGCGAGGAGCGCGCGCCGGTCGCTGGGCGCGCGAGAGAGGACCTCGTCCAGCAGGCGGTCGGCCTCGTCCCACTTGCCCGCGGCGGACAGGGTCTCGGCGAGGGCGATGCGCGCCGCGTCGTCGCCCGCGGGCGACTGCGCCTGCGCCACGCGCAGCTCCTTCTCCGAGGCGGCCAGGGCGCCGCGCTCGCGCAGCAGCGTGCCGTAGCTCGCGCGCAGGGCGAAGGCGTCGGGCTCGAGGGCAAGGGCGCGCGCAAAGGCCTGGCCCGCGCCCTCGAGGTCGCCCGCACGGTAGGCGACGGACGCGGCCGTGAAGTGGGCGAAGGGGTTGCCGGGATCGCGCGCGGCGATGGCCGCCGCCTCCTGCGCCGCGGCGGCGAGCTGGCCGCCGCGGGCCGTGGTCAGGGCCTGCAGCCGCTCGAAGAGGCCGACGTGGGTGCGCGGGTCGGGAAGGCCAGGCGCGTCGGGCGCGCCCTGCGCGCCCGCCGGCCCCGCCGCGTAGCCGAGGCTGCGCAGGCGCTCCTCCTGCTCGGCGGAGAGGGCCCGCGGCCGCGCGGAGTCGCCGCCCGGCGCCATGCGCTGCACCGCCGCGTGCAGGGCCTCCCGCATCCGCGCCACGCGGGCCGCCTCGCCCGCCGCGTGGTCACGGGTCTCCCCGGGGTCGTCGGCCACCCGGTAGAGCTCGGGGGCGGCGCCGTCGATGAGCTTCCAGCCGTCGTGGGTCCACGCGCGCAGGCTGGACCAGCGGCAGTTGATGCGGCCGAACAGGCTCTCCGCGTAGAGCGGCTGGGCGGGGAGGCGCTCGCCGCGCAGGGCCGGCGCGAGGTCGCGGCCGGGCAGGCCCGGGGGCGGCGCGACGCCGAGGAGCCGCAGCACGGTGGGGAGGACGTCCACCAGGCCGACCTGGTCGGCCACCACCGTGCCCGCGGGGACGCCCGGGCCGGCGAGGAGAAACGGCACGTGCAGCGTGGACTCGTAGACGAGGACCGCGTGCGTGGCCTCGCCGTGCGCGCCCAGCCCCTCGCCGTGGTCGGCCGCCGCCGCCACCACGGTACGCGGCTCGCGGCCCGACGCCCGCAACGCGTCGAGCAGGCGGCCGAGCTGGGCGTCCGCGTAGGCCACCTCGCCCGCGTAGAGGCGGCCGGCGTACGACTCGCGGTAGGGCGAGGGCGGGTCGTACGGGGTGTGCGGATCGTAGAAGTGCGCCCACAGGAAGAACGGGCGGGGGTCGTCGGCGGCCAGGAAGGCGAGGGCCGCCTCCGCCACCGCGTCGCCGCCCCTCTCCGCGCCCTGGGCGCCGGCCGGCGTCTCGCGGAGCCTCTCGTCGAAGGTCTCGAAGCCCTGTCCGAAGCCGAAGCCGGAGGCCAGGGGGTAGGCGCCGATCACGGCGCCCGTGCGGTAGCCGCGCTCCTTCAGGATCGAGGCCAGGGTGGGATGGCGCGCGTCCAGGGCGAAGCGCACGTTGTCGCGCACGCCGTGCGACGGGGGGTAGAGCCCGGTGAGCAGCGTCGCATGGGAGGGGCCGGTGATGGGCACGGCCGCCTGCGCGCGCGCGAAGCGCGCCCCGCGCCGGGCCAGGCCGTCCAGGGCCGGCGTGGGGGCGGCCCCGCCGTAGGCTCCCACGTGGTCGGCGCGCAGGGTGTCCACCGTGATCAGCAGCAGGTTGGGCGGCCGCGTCCGGAGGACGCGAAGGACCAGGAACGCGCCCAGGGCGGCGGCCGCCGCGGCCGCCATCCACCACCACGAGCGCCCGTATCGCGCCACGCCCGGGATTCTAAGAGGGCGGGCCCTCCCGCACTAAGATGCGCGCGGAGGCCTGCATGACCCTGCTGCGGCTCGTGTCCCTGGTGCTGGCGCAGGCGGCGGCACCGGAGCCCGTGGTGGCCATCCGCGCGGGCCGGCTGGTGGACGTCGAGAAGGGCGAGGTCCGGCGCGACCAGGTGGTGCTGGTGGCCGGCGACCGCGTGCGCGCGGTGCAGGACGGCGCCGCCCCCCTGCCCGCGGGGGCGCGCGTCATCGACCTGTCGCGCCACACCGTGCTCCCCGGGCTCATCGACTGCCACACCCACCTGGTGGACGAGATCCAGTCCGCGGGCGCGGACACCCCCCTGCGCCTGAGCGCGGCGGCGCAGGTGCTGCGCGGCGTGCGCCACGCGCGCACGACGCTGGAGGCCGGCTTCACCACCGTGCGCGACGTGGGGACCTACCGCGTCTTCCTGGACGTGGCCCTGCGCGACGCCATCGACCAGGGCACCGTGCCCGGCCCGCGCATGGCGGTGGCGGGGGCGTACGTCACCGTGACCAGCGGCGCGGGCGAGGTCACCGGCCTGGCCCCCGACGTGGTGCTGCCCCGCGAGCTGCGCTTCGGGGTGGCGGACAGCGCCGACGAGGTGCGCAAGGTGGTGCGCGAGCTGCTGCACGGGGGCGCGGACTTCATCAAGATCCTGGCCACCGGCGCCGTCCTCACCCGGGGCACCCGGCCGGGGGCCTCCGAGTACACGGAGGAGGAGCTGCGGGCGGCGGTGACGGAGGCCGCGCATTACGGCGCGCGCGTGACCGCGCACGCGCACGGGGCGGAGGGCGTCAAGCGCGCGGTGCGTGCGGGCGTGCAGACCATCGAGCACGGCTCGCTCATGGACGACGAGGCCATCCGCCTCATGCGCGAGAAGGGGACCTACCTCGTGGCCGACATCTACAACGGCGACTACATCGCCACCGAGGGGCGCCGGCAGGGGTGGCCCGAGGAGTACCTGCGCAAGAACGACGAGACCACCGACGCCCAGCGCCAGGGCTTCCGCCGCGCGGTGGCCGCGGGCGTGCGCATCGCCTACGGCACCGACGCCGGGGTCTACCCCCACGGCGAGAACGCGCGCCAGCTCCCCTACATGGTGCGCTGGGGGATGACGCCCATGGCCGCCCTGCAGGCCGCCACCGTCGAGGCCGCACGCAACATCGGCTGGGAGGAGCGCGTGGGCTCGCTGGCGCCCGGCAAGATGGCGGACGTGGTGGCGGTGGAGGGCGACGCCCTGGCCGACCTCTCGCTCCTCATGAAGGTGGGCTTCGTGATGAAGGGCGGCGTGGTGGTGAAGGGGGCACCTCCCGCCCCTCCCCGGGCACCCAGGCCGCTCCCGTGACCCTCGCGCGCCATCTCCTGGCCCCGGTGTGCGCGCTGGCCCTGGGCGGGCTCCCGGCCTGCGCCCGGACGGCCTCCCCCCCTCCCGCCGCCCGCCACGTGGTGCTCGTCACCCTGGACACCCTGCGCGCCGATCGCCTGGCCACCTTCGGCGGACCGCCCGGGGTCACGCCGCACCTCGACCGCATCGCGCGCGAGGGGGCGTTCGCGGCGGCCAGCGCGCAGGTGCCGCTGACGCGGCCTTCGCACGTGACCATGTTCACGGGGCTGCTGCCGTGGCAGCACGGCCTCCGCGACAACATCTCGCCGGGGGGCGTGCCCGAGGTGCCGCTGCTGGCCGAGGTGCTGAAGGGCCGGGGCTTCCGCACGGGGGCCTTCGTCTCCTCGATGGTGCTCGCCCCGCAAGGCGGCCTCGGCCGCGGCTTCGACGTCTTCTCCGACCGCGTGGAGCCGGTGGAAGGCGCGCGCTTCATCAACACGCTCCAGCGCCGCGGCGACCAGACGCTGGCCGAGGCCACGCAGTGGCTGGAGGCGCAGCACGGCCAGGGCCGCGTCTTCCTGTGGCTCCACCTCTACGACCCGCACGACCCCTACGAGCCGCCGGAGCCCTGGGCCTCGCGCTTCGCGGGGAAGCCCTACGACGGGGAGGTCGCCTTCACCGACGACCTGGTGGGCCGCCTCGACGCCACCCTGGCCCGCCTCGGCCTCCGCGAGCAGACCCTGCTCGTCCTGGCCTCGGACCACGGCGAGGGCCTGGGCGAGCACGGCGAGACCCTGCACGGCTTCTTCGTGTACGAGACGACGCTGGCCGTCCCCCTCGTCGTGCGCGGGCCCGGCATCCCCGCCGGCGGGAGGCTGGCGGGGACGGCCGCCCTCGCCGACCTGTATCCCACCGTCCTCGACCTGGCCGGCGTGCCGATGCCCCCGTCCGCGCGGCCGGCCGGCCGCAACCTCGGTCCCGCCCTCCGCGGCGGCGCCGCGCCTCCCGAACAGGGTGTGTACGCCGAGTCGCTGGTCCCCCTCCTGCACTTCGGCTGGAGCGACCTGCGCGTGCTGCGCGACGGCCGCTGGAAGTACATCCAGGCGCCGCGGCCGGAGCTCTACGACCTCCAGAGCGACCCCCACGAGGCGACGAACCTCGTGGCCGCGCAGCCCGCGCGCGCCGCGGCCCTGCAGGCCGCCCTGGGGCGGATCCTCGACGACGAGCGGCGCGCGGCCGCGGCCTCGCCGCCGCCGGGAGCGGTGCCCGTGGAGCTGCTGGAGAAGCTGGGCGCGCTGGGCTACGTGGGCGGGGCGGCCCCCGCGCAGACCAGCACCCCGGGCGCGGACCCCAAGGACCGGATCGCGGAGTTCCGGCTGGCCAACGAGCTCATGCGCGAGGGGCTCCTGCGCCTGCAGGAGGGCGACCACGCCGGGAGCGCGGCGCGCTTCCAGGAGCTCCTGCGCCGCGGCATCGAGAGCTTCGAGGCCCACTTCTACCTGGGCCGCGCACTGATGGGCCTGGGCCGGCCGCGCGAGGCGGCCCTCCGCTTCGAGGAGGCGGTGCGGCGGGCGCCCACCCTGGCCGACGGCTGGCAGGCCCTGGCCCGTGCGCGGCTGGCCCTGGGCGAGAAGGACAGGGCACGCGCCGCCTACGAGAAGGCCCTGCCCCTGGCCCCCAGGGACGCCGCCCTGCGGCGGAGCCTGGGCGAGCTGCGCCGCGACCAGGGCGCGCCGGCGGAGGCCATCGCGCTCCTGCGGGAGTCGGTGGCCCTCGACCCCGGCGACGCCTCGGCCTGGAACGCGCTGGGCATGACCCTGGGCGGGAGCGGGCGCCTGGCGGAGGCGGAGGAGGCCTTCCGCGAGGCGGTGGCGCGCAACGACCGCAACCACCGCTACGCCTACAACCTGGGCCTCGCCCTGGTGCGGCAGGGCAAGCGGGCGGAGGCGCGCCCGTTCTTCGAGAAGGCCCTCGCCCTCGAGCCGCGCTTCGCCCCCGCGCGCGAAGGGCTGGCGGGGCTCGCGCGCTGAGCGCGGAGCCCCGCCCGGGAACGGGCTAGAACCTCAGCTTCGCCCCCAGCATCACGCGCCGCGGGTCCACGGGGTCCGCGGGGTACCAGAAGACGGACGAGGTGGCGAGGGTGCTCTGCACGGTCTGCGTCGCGCTCTCGTTGAAGAGGTTGAGCGCGTCCCCGAACACGGACAGCTTGACGCGATCGCTGAGGTTGAAGTCCTTCTGCAGGCGCATGTCGAACAGGGTGACGCTCTCGATGCGCCCGTTCTCCCCGCGCGGCTGCAGGATGAGCACGTTGTTGTCGGGGATGTTGGTGATGGCGGCGGGGACACGGTAGCGGCGGATGAGGTGGGCGCCGCTGCGGTAGGCGAAGTTGCCCGAGACCAGGAAGCCCGCGGGCAGCTGGTACACGAGCTGAGCCTTGACCTGCCACTCGACGTCGCTGCGCAGGCGCCCGTCGACGTTCACCAGGCTGTTGGGGTTGCGCCCGAAGTTCCGGAACTGGAGGCCGCCGCGCTGGGTGATGCCCACCCCCGACCCCTGCTCGCCCGCCCCGCCCTGGCCTTCCTGCAGCGTGCCCGTGGCCCGCATCCAGGTGGCGGACGCGTTGACCTGCAGGTTGTTCTTCATCGGCCGGTTGAGCCCGAAGCTGACCGCGTTCACGTCGCTGAAGAACTCCGGCCGGTTGGTGATGCGGAAGAACCGGTCCGCGGGGTCGGTGGTCAGCTGGAATATGTTGAAGGTGCGGCCGGTGGCCTCCGTTCCGAGGTCGTCCGTGAACGGGATCTGCACGTAGGTCCCCGCCGTCTCCTCCCAGCCCGCGATGTCGCGCCCGCGTTTGTTCACGTAGTTCACGTAGGCGCCCAGCCCGGGCGCCACCTCCCGCTCCAGGCTGAGGATGAACTGGTCGGTGTAGGGGCTCTTGTAGTCGGGATCCACGCCCAGGTTCTCGTTGCTGGATATCTGGGTGAGGTCCAGGTACTCGCCGGCGATGGTGTCGAAGGGCCCCGCGAAGTACGGCTTGACGTTGGGGCCGATGACGTTGGCGTACTCGCCGGTGGCCGCCGCCCGGTGGTAGCGGCCCCAGTGGCCCTTGAAGACGGTGCGGCCGTCCCCCGTCAGCTTGAGGTTGAAGCCGACGCGCGGGGAGAACTGCTGCCAGGTGTAGAACTCCGTCTCCGCGAAGGTGACGCCGGTGGGATTGCCGAACTCGTCCAGCTCGGTCTGCTCGGCGGAGAAGGCCTTGTTGTGGTCCCAGCGCACGCCGAGGTTGAAGGAGAGGCGGTCGTTGACGCGCACGTTGTCGTCGAAGAACACCCCGATGTTGCTGCTGTCCCCGCTGTAGCTGAAGGGCTGCCGTGCCACCCCGTAGCCGTAGCCCGGGTAGCTGAGGCTGTAGGTGTAGATGAAGTCGTTGTAGCCGTAGAGGCCCCTGGCCACCGCGGCGCTGTACTGCACGCCGAACTTGAAGTCGTGGCTGGCGCCCAGGAAGTTGTCGGCCAGGTGGGAGACCTTGGCCGTGGCGGTGGTGCGCAGCGGCTCCAGCGTGTACCAGTAGTAGTGGCCGCCGGAGATGAAGCCGGTGTCGGCGTCGAGGAAGCGGGCCAGGTCGCGCGGCTGGCTGGGGTCGGTGGGGCCGCCGCTCACGTCGCCGTAGAAGCCCGAGTAGCGGACGTCGAGGACGGTGCGGTCGGAGAGGACGCCCGTGTAGGCCACGCCCGGGGTGGGCGTCTTGGCGAAGCGCGTCCAGGCCGTGCTGGGGGCGGAGTTCTGTCCCAGGCCGTTGTCCTCCTGCCCGTCGTCCAGGTGGAAGGTGCCCACGAGCTTGTGCGACGGGTTGACCTGCCAGGTGAGCTTGAAGAAGTAGCGGTCGATGATGTCGCGCACCAGGAAGAGATCGTCGTTGGTGGGGATGCTGACGTCGAAGTAGTAGTCGCGCTGGTTCTGGTAGGAGCCGAAGAACCAGAGCTTGTCCTTGAGGATGGGTCCCCCGAGCTGGGCCGTGAAGTCGGTGTACTTGTCGCGCGTCCAGGGGCAGCGCCCGCCGGAGCCGTCGGCGCAGGAGTTCAGGAAGGTGCCGTCGGGGTTGGTGATGCCGCTGCTGTTGTCGGAGGTCAGGCCGTCGCTCTGGAAGAAGAAGTTCACGTCGCCGTGGAACTCGTTGGACCCCTGGCGGGTCACGATGTTGTAGACGGCCCCCGTGAGGTTGCCGTACTCCGCGGGCGCGCCCAGGGAGAGCACTTCCACCTCGTCGATGGCGTCCACGTTGGGCTCGGCCAGGGCCTCGTTGAAGTAGTTGTCGGTGATGTCCACCCCGTCCACCTGGAAGGAGTTCTCGTCGTAGGAGGAGCCGTAGACCATGGTGCGGGCGCTGCCGTCGCCGCCCTGCAGGGAGCCGGGCGCGGCCGCCACCAGGTCGAAGAAGCTGAAGCGCCGCAGGGGCGCGTTCTCCACCCACTCGCGGTCGAAGTTGGTCCCCACCTCGTTGGACTGCGTGTCCACCACGGGGGCGTCCGCCACCACGTCCACCTGCTCCGCGCGCTGGCTGACCTCCAGCACCGCGTTCTCCTCCGCCGTCCCGCCCACGCTGATGCGCAGCCCGCGCCGCGTCACCGTGCGGAACCCGCCCAGGGCGTAGGACAGGTCGTAGGCGCCCGGGGGCAGGTTGATGAAGCGGTAGAAGCCGTCGTCGCTGGTGGTGGCGGTCTGGGTGCCCACGATGGTGGGTCCGGTGAGGCTCACCACCACGCCGGGCAGCGCGCCTCCCTGGGCGTCCTTGACCGTACCCACGATGCTCCCCGTGGTGCGCTGGGCGAGCACGGGGGCGGCGGCGAGCAGCGTCAACGCGCAGGCGAGCAGGGGTCGGCGCATCGAGGACTCCTTTCCCGGGTTCGTGTTTGGGTGCTTATAGACCCTTGCCCCGCCCACCGCAAGGCGGGCGGCGGCGCGGGCGCGGTGCGTACAAGGCGGTGGACGGGAAGACCGGCGCGGGCCCTCAGAACCGGAGCTTGGCCCCCAGCATGAAGCGGCGGGGGTCCACGGGGTCGAACGGGAAGTTGTACACGCTGGAGGTGACCACCGTGCTCTGCACCCCCTCCGTGGCGTCGTCGTTCAGGATGTTCAGGGCGTCCACGAACACGGAGAACTCCGCGGTCTTGCCGAGGGCGAAGTCCTTCTGCAGGCGCATGTCGAAGAGGGTGACGTCGGGCAGCCGCCCGTTCTCGCCGCGCTCCTGGAGGAGGATGGTGGTGCCCTCGGGGATCCGTGTGATCTCGCGGACGGTGCCGCGCCGCACGACGTGGGCCCCGTCGTGGTTCACGAAGTTGGCGGAGACGAGGAAGCCCGCGGGCAGCTGGTAGACGGCCTGCACCTTGAAGGCCCAGGTGACGTCCAGGGTCAGGCGGCCGTCGGTGTTGACGAAGTGGTTGGGGTTCTTGCCGAAGTCGCGGAACTGCAGGCCGCCGCGCGACTCCAGGGTGGCCCCCGAGATGCTGTCCGTGAGGCGGCCGGTGGCGCGCAGCCAGGTGGCGGAGGCGTTGAGCTGCCATTTGCCCGTCATGCGCCTGACCAGGTTCAGGCTCACGGCGTCGATGTCGCTGCCCACCCCCTCGGGGTTGGTGATGCGGAACTGGCGCCCCCCGGGGTCGCTGGTCAGCTGGAAGACCTGGATGGTCTCCCCGGTGGGGGTGTCGAGCGGGCTGTCGTTGTCGTCCACGAAGGGAACGAGCACGTACTCCCCGGCGACCTCGCGCCAGGCCGCGTAGTCCCGCCCTTGCTTGTGCACGTAGCTCAGGGAGGCCCCCAGCCCCGGCACCAGCTCCCGCTCCAGGCTGAGGATGTACTGGTCGGTTCGCGGGCTCTTGTAGTCGGGGTCCACCCCGAGGTTGGTGTTGCCCTCGAAGAAGGCGAGGTCGGCGAACCGGCCGGTCTCGAAGTCGTAGCCGGTGCCGGAGAAGGTGGGCTTGACGTTCTGCCCGATCACGTTCGCGTACTCGCCGGTGGCGATGGCCCGGTGGTAGCGGCCCCAGTGGCCCTTCAGCGCGGTGCGCCCGTCGTCCGTGATCTTCCAGTTGAAGCCGAGCCGCGGGGAGAAGTTGGTCCAGGTGTAGAGGCTCGTGCGCGGGAAGGTCACCCCGGTGGGCTGGGCGAACTCGTCCAGCTCCTGCTGCTCCGCGGAAAAGGCCTCGTTGTGGTCGTAGCGCACGCCCGCGCTCAGGGTGAGCCGGTCGTTGACGCGGATGGTGTCGTCGAGGAACACGCCGAAGTTGCGGCTGTTCCCGCTGTAGCTGAAGGGCTGCCGCTCGTAGCCGAACCCGTAGCCCGGGTAGGTCAGGGAGTAGGTGTAGACGAAGTCGTTGTAACCGTACAACCCGCGCGCCACCGCGTCGCTGTACTGCACGCCGAACTTGAAGTCGTGGCTGCTGCCCAGGAAGTCGTCGGCCAGGTGGGAGATCTTGGCCGTGGCCGTGGTGCGGCGCGGCTCCGTCTCGTACCAGTAGTAGTGCCCCCCGCTGATGGTGCCGGTGTCCAGGTCGTAGAAGCGGGGCAGGTCGCGGGGCTGGCTGGGGTCGGTGGGAGTGCCGCTCACGTCCCCGTAGAATCCCGAGTAACGCACCTCGAGCACGGTGGCGTCCGAGAGCACGCCCGTGTACGCCAGGCCGGGGGTCGGCGTCTTGCTGCGCCGTGTCCAGGCCGTGCTGGGGGCCTCGCCGATGTCCACGCCGTTGTCGGTGGACTTGTCGTCGAGATGGAAGGTGCCCACCAGGCGGTGCCGGGGGCTCACCTGCCAGTTCAGCTTGGCGAAGTAGCGGTCGGTGTAGTACCGCTTGAAGGAGAGCGGGTTGGTGGTGGGGGCGCCCAGGTCGGCCAGGGCGTCCCGCTGGTACTGGTAGGAGCCGAAGAACCAGAGCTTGTCCTTGACGATGGGGCCGCCGAGCTGGGCCGTGAAGTCGTGGTACTTGTCGCGCGTCCAGGGGCACCGCCCGGAGCCGTCTCCGCAGGCGTTCACGAAGGTGCCGTCGGGGTTCACCAGGCCCTCGCTGTTGTTCGAGGTCAGGCCGTCGGTCTGGAGGAAGAAGTTGACGTCGCCGTGGAACTCGTTGGTGCCCTGGCGGGTGACGATGTTGTAGACCGCGCCCGCCAGGTTGCCGTACTCCGCGGGGGCGCCCAGGGAGAGGACCTCCACCTCCTCGATGGCGTCGGTGTTGGGCTCCGCCGAGTACTCGTTGAAGTAGTTCTCGGTGATGTCCACGCCGTCGAGCTGGAAGGAGTTCTCGTCGTAGGACGAGCCGTACACCATGGTGCGGCCGCTGCCGTCCTCGGTTTGCTGGGAACCGGGCGCCGCCGCCACCAGGTCGAGGAAGCTGAACCGGCG
>DATBIO010000313.1:0-2116 GCA_036556965.1 Vicinamibacteria bacterium | reverse complement strand
GAAGGCGAAGAGGCCGATGCCCGCCCACATCCAGCGGCGGCGCGAGCGGCGCGGCGGGACGGCCGGCGTCGGCGCGGGCGCGCGCGAAGGCAGGGGAGGGGGGCCGGCGGGCGTGGGCACCCGCGCCAGCGTGGGCATCTCGCCGATGTCGGCCTGGACCGTCGCCGCCGGCCGGGGCGTCTGCGGCAGCGGCGGCAGCGGGATGGGAGCGCGCGCGGACGGGTGCGGCGCACCGACCGGGGTGGCGGCGCGGGGGACGGCCTCCAGCGCCGCCCGCATCTCGTCGGCGGTGGCGAAGCGGCGGTCGCGGTCCTTCTCCAGCGCGCGCAGGAGCAGGTCGGAGAGGGGGGCGGGCAGGGCCAGGTCGGGCCGGACCAGGTGCGGCGGCGTGGGCGGGGTCTGGAGGTGCTGGAGGATCACGCCCATGGCCGTGTCCGACTCGAAGGGCAGCCGGCCCGTCACCATCTCGTAGAGCACGACGCCCAGCGAGTAGACGTCGGCGCGCCCGTCGATCTCGTCGCCGCGGCGGCCCATGGCCTGCTCGGGGGAGAGGTACTGCGGCGTGCCCACCACGAAGCCGGTGGTGGTGGGGACGTGGCCCACCGCGTTCCCCAGCGCCCCTTCCTTGACCTTGGAGATGCCGAAGTCCAGCACCCGGGCGCGCTCCGCGCCCCCGGCGTCGCGCGTGAGCAGGATGTTGTCGGGCTTGATGTCGCGGTGGACGATCCCGAGGGCGTGCGCGTCGGCCAGGGCGGAAGCCACCTGGCGTGCGATCTCCACCGCGCGCGCCATGGGCAGCGCGCCCTCCGTGCGGATCACCTCGCGCAGGTTCCTGCCCTCGACGTACTCCATGACGATGAAGGGACGGCCGTCCTCGGTGGTGTCGAGGTCCTCCACGCGCACGGCGCTGGGGTGCCGCAGCCGGCGGGCCACCACCGCCTCCGTGTGGAAGCGCCGGCGGAACTCGTCCTCGTCGCTCAGGCGCGCGCTGAGGACCTTGATGGCCACCACCTCGTCGAAGGCACGGTGCTTCGCGCGGTACACGACGGCCATGCCCCCCGCGCCGACCTTCTCCAGGATCTCGTACTTGCCCCGCAGCACCATGCCCGCCGGCAGCTCGGAGGCGAAGCGCAGCGGCGTCTGGTCCCGCGGGCACGTCGAGAAGTCGTCGGGGTACGCCGAGTGGCACGAATCGCAGTACTTCAAGGGCA
Organism: Vicinamibacteria bacterium; assembly: GCA_036556965.1. Classification (GTDB taxonomy): domain Bacteria; phylum Acidobacteriota; class Vicinamibacteria; order Fen-336; family Fen-336; genus DATBIO01. The sequence goes on along the minus strand of DATBIO010000313.1, from coordinate 905 downwards.
GCAGGACTCTAGCACGGGGCCTCCGGCGTCGTGGACGCGCGCGCGGCCGTGATCGCGTCCGCTCGTGCCGCCGCGTCCGGCGGTCGCCCGCCGCCCGCGCGCGGGGTCGGACCTAGCCCACGGCCACCTTCTCGCGCGCCTGCGCGGGCACCCGCTCCTCGGGGGTGAGGATGCCGCGCAGGTTCAAGGGGTCGGAGGCGTAGACCATCACCGCCGGTCCCGCTTCCGTGCGCCGCACGGTGCGCAGGAGGGTGATGGCCTCGGGCAGGGCGTACTGCTCGCCGTCGAACCCCTGCACGAACCGGCCGCCGCGGATCTCGCCGCGGGCCTCGAGCAGGCGGCAGGCGCGGGCCACGTCGCGCCAGGGGATGGGAAGGCGCTCCCGCATCACGGTCTTGCGGAAGACCACCCCCGTGCGGCGCAGGAGCTGGCGGGCGGCGAAGGCGGCCAGGTCGTCCGCGGGCGCCGTGCCCTTCTCGCGCTCCAGGAGGCTCCAGCGGCCGCCCACGGCGCTGCCCACCTGCTTGCGCCACGCCGGCACGATCAGGTAGCGGAGTCCCGCGTACGAGTCGCAGGTGAGGCGGCCCTGGGCCACCAGCTCGCCCAGCGCGGCCTCCAGGTAGGCGGGAGGCAGGCGGGCGGCGCGCGCCAGCTCGGAGAAGAAGAGCGCGCCCTTCTCGCGCAGGGCGTCCACGACCTGCTGCGCGCTGCCCGTCGGCTCGGGCAGCGGAAGCGGCGCCGCCATGGCGGACCACACGGAGAGGTCGTCGCGGCGGACGAAGCAGATGGGCGTACGCCGGGCGGGGCTGCTGGCCGCGCCCCAGAGCCGCATCCAGGCCAGCTCCCCGGAGAGCGTGGCCTGGTCGAGCCAATCGCGCCGGTACCCCTTCACCCGCGCGGGCAGG
>DATBIO010000312.1:0-11126 GCA_036556965.1 Vicinamibacteria bacterium | reverse complement strand
TGGCCGCTCTCGGAGCCGGACTGGTTGACGCGGTCGAGCTGCACGCCGGGGACGGTGCGCAGGGCGGCCCAGGGGTCGCGCGAGTTCGGGATGCGGCTGAGCTCCTCGCGGTCCACGGTGGTGCCCGTGCCCGTCTTCTTGGCGTCGATCACCGGGGTCTCCGCGGTGACGGTGACCGTCTCCTCCACCGAGGCCACCTTCAGGTTGAAGTCCAGGGTCAGGTTCTGGCCCGAGATGACGTTGAGGTCCCGGTTCACGATGCCGAAGCCGGTGAGGCTGACGGACACGCGGTAGGCGCCGGGGTCCAGGTTCAGGAACCGGAACTCGCCCTGCGTGCCCGAGGTGGTGGTGCGCGAGCCGACGTTCTCGCCCGACAGGGTGACGTTGGCTCCGGGCAGGACGGCGCCGGATTCGTCCACCACCGTGCCGTAGATGTTGCCGGTCGCGATCTGCGCCCAGGCTCCGGGCACCAGTCCGAGCGCGAGGGCCAGGACCAGGCCGAGCTTCTTGTTCATCAGCGTCGCCTCCTGAGAATTGTTTATGTTCAAACTATTGCCCCGGGCATGTGTCCGGGGCGATGGCACGTCGCCGCATTCAATTGGCAATTGCCGCACCAGGAGCGGCCCGGCGTCGCACCTCGCGGCTAGTCGCGTGGCTTCAGGAGATTGCGGTCGCGGGGCTGCGGAGCGCGCCCAGCACGATGGACGCGCAAGGCGGTGAAGTTGAATCGGCGATCCAAGCCACCGGTGTCCACGCGCGTGGAGTTCAAGTGCACAGACAGTTTCGCCGCGCGCCGCGTCCGCACGGACACTCGGCCGTTGCCGGCGCCGTTGTCAAGGGTCGTGCACGGATGTGAAGGCATGCGCGTGTCCGCGGCCGCGCGCAGGAAGAGCGCGCGCCGTCCAGCGGGACGGACGACCGGCGAGGCGGCGGCGCCGTATATTCATGGTGTGAGTGCAGGTCGCGCGCGGGTCTCCGCATGAGGGCGGGGCGTGGGCGGGCCTTCGCGGGCCTCGCCCTCGTCGCCAGCGTCGCCCCCGCCGCCGACGCCCCCGCGCCGGATCCCGGCGTGCGCAACGCCCACGCGATGTTCTACGACGGCGGGGCGAGACGGGTGATGTTGGTGGCGGGAGCGGACGCATCGAGCGTGCGGGACGACACCTGGACCTGGGACGGCCGGCGATGGGAGCGGGCGGCCGGGACCGACCTCGCGCCCCGCACCTTCCCGGCCGCGACTTGGGACGGCGCGCGCCGCCAGGGCGTGCTCTTCGGCGGCCGGCGCGTGCTGTTCGGACGGGAAGGCGAGCGCGGCACCTTCCTGGCCGATACGTGGCTCCGGAGCGGCGCCGGATGGCAGCGCGTTCCCGTCGCCGGCCCGACACCGCGGGCGGAAGCGGCGATGGCCTTCGACGAGCGCCGCCGTGTGGCCGTGCTCTTCGGCGGCTACAACGACGAGGGCCGGCGCGTGAACCGCCTGGACGACACCTGGGAGTGGGACGGCCGCGCGTGGCGCCGCCTCGAGGTGCGGGGGCCGTCGCCGCGGAACGGGGCGACGATGGTGTACGACTCCGGGCGGCGGCGGGTGCTGCTGGTCGGCGGCGGCGTGGGAGGGCCGCCCAGCGGCGAGACGTGGGAGTGGGACGGCTCGGCGTGGGAGCGCGTGGCCTCCGGGCCGGGCCGCTTCAACTCCGCGGGGGCGTTCGACGTCCCGCGCCGGACGCTGGTGCGTTTCGGAGGGCGGGACGGCAGGACCGCGGTGGCGGACACCTGGCTCTTTCGACGCGGCTCCTGGTCACCGCTGGCCGGCCCCGGTCCGGCCGCCCGCAACCACTCCGCGGCCGCCTTCGACGCGGGCCGCAAGCGGACGGTGCTCTTCGGCGGCCATGACGGCACCCAGGTCTTCGGGGACACGTGGGAGTTCGACGGGGCGCGGTGGCTCTTGAGAGCCGACCGGCCTCCGGAAGCCCGCGTGCCGAACGAGCACTAGCCCGGGGCGAGGACTGGCGGCCGCGCAGGACCGCCAGCTCCTCACCCGGCCCGCCCGGAAGGCCCGCGCGCGCTTCAGAGCGACGCGAGCAGCTTGCGGGCCTTGCTCCGGACGTAGGCATAGTTGAAGTTCAGGCTGTTGTCCTGGGCCGCCTTCGTGCAGCTGTCGCGGGCGGCCTTGCCGTCGCCCCTGGCCCGGTGGACGAGGGCGAGCGCGTAGGGCGTCTGGGGGTCGAGCGGGTTGGCCTGGGCCAGCTCGGCCAGGGCCCGCGCGTGGTCCTTGTCCGCCAGCGCGACCAGGCCCGCCACGTAGTGGCTCTGCCAGCCCTCGAAGCGGACGTTGGTGGCCGCCACCTGGGCGGCGTAGGCGGCGGACTTGGCCCGGGCCGTGGCCAGGTCTCCCTTGGCCAGGGCGGTCCGCGCCTCGTCGTACAGGGCGTTGCGGCGCGTGGCCTGCTTCACGTCCTCGGGGACCTGGGCCCGGTCCATCAGGGCGACCGTCCGCGCGTACTCCGCGAGCGCCTCGTCGTGCCGTCCCGCGTCCAGGAGGATGTCGCCCATGAGGTTCGCGTCCCCGGACATGGCGGCGGCGTCGCCCTCCTTCTCCGCGATCGCGTACATGGCCCGCACCGCTTCGAGGGCCTTGTCGTGGGCGCCCTCGTCGATCCAGCTCCAGGCGGACTGGGCCAGCGCCGTGCGGCGCTCCCCTCCGTTGCGGCCGATCTCCTGGAGCTTGGCGAAGGTGGCGCGGGCCTGCGCGTTCCGCCCGAGCAGCTGCTGGTTCTTCCCGATCCCGACGTAGGAGGGCACGAAGTGAGGGTCCACGCCCAGGGCCTTCTCGTACTGCGCGATCGACTCGTCGAAGCGGCCCATCTTCATGAGCAGCTCGGCGTAGGAGTCGTAGGGGTTCGGGTCGCGGGGGATCAGCTCGATGTACTTCTTGAACGCCTTCTCCGCCTCGTCGTAGCGCCCCTGGAACCGGTACGCGTAGCCCATCTGGTTGTAGGGCTGCGAGAAGCTCGGGTTGATGGCCACCGCCTTCGCGTACGCGGCCAGCGCGTCGTCGTAGCGCTGCTGCCCGAAGTAGAGCCCGCCCAGGAGGTTGAACGCCCGCTCGTCGTTCGGGAAGGCCGCCGTGAGCTTCTTGTAGTGCTCTTCCTGCTCGTGCGGCCGGCTCTTCACGCCCGCCTCGAGGCCGAGGATGAAGTGACGCTCGCCCTCGCTGACCTTGTCCGCCAGGGCCACTGCCTTCTCCAGCGAGGCGAAGAACTCCTTGGCGGAGGGGGCGGTGTTGGCGAGGAGCAGATGGCCCATGGCGAAGGACGAGTCCTTGGCCACCGCCTTCTCCAGCACGCCGTGGGCGTCGGTGGCCCGCAGCTTCTCCTGCAGGTCGCGACCCTCGTAGTAGAGGGTCAGCGCCTCCTTGGACTGCGTGGTGATGGGCACCTTGCCGGCGTCGGCGGCCTGCCCGCGGGCGACGGCGGGCGCGACGAGGGCGAGGCCGACGAGCACGGCCGGCCACGCGGCGGGACGTCCCCCAAGAGAGTGGATGGACATGGCACCTCCTGGTACAGCCCCCGGAAACCGCTAGCCTACACCCGCCGTCCAGGGCGCGATCCGCCCTTCACTGCAGCCACCGGCGGGCCCGCGCGATGTCCTCCGCGTAGCGCGCGGGCGGCGCCGTCTCCACGAAGCGCCGCAGGTGGGCGCGCGCCTCGTCGGCGCGCCCGGCGCGCCGCAGCAGCAGGCCGAGGTTGAACAGCGTGTCGTACTCGCGCGGGTTGGCGGCGACCGCCTTCCGCCAGTGGCCGATCGCCTCCTCCGTGCGGCCGTTCTCGGCGGCCACCACGCCCAGGCCGTTGTGGGCGCGCGCCAGCGCCGGCTCGCGCTCGAGGGCGGCGGCGAAGGCGGCGGCGGCGCGCGCGTAGTCACGCGCGGCGAGGTGGACGGTCCCGATGTTGGCCAGGACGAGGGCGCTCGACGCGTCGAGCGCGCGCGCGCGCTCGAGGACGGCCAGCGCTTCCGCGCCCCGTCCGGAGTAGGCGAGGGCGGTGGCCATGGCCATGAGCACGTCGAGGTCGGGAGAGGCGCGCTCGGCGTAGGGCGCGAGGAGGGCGAGCGCCTCCGCGGGGCGCCCCCATTCGTTCAGGTAGTTGCCGAGGGCGGCCGCCGTCTCCGCGTCCTCGGGGGCCAGGGCCAGCGCGCGCCGGGCCGCCTCCACCGCGCCCGCGGAGTCGCCTCTCTCGCTGCGCAGGAAGGCGAGGTGGCGCCAGGCCAGCGGCATGCCCGGCCGCTGGGCGACCAGCTCGCGGCAGACCGCTTCCGCGCGCGCGCCCTCCCCGGCGGCGTGGAGGTCGAGGACCTGCTCGAGGAGCGCGTCGAGGCGGATGAGCCGCTTGGGGTCGTCGTCGGGCCCGAAGGCGCGGGGCGCGGCCGCGGCGGAGGCCACGTAGCCCAGGGCGGCGAGCCGGCGGCGTACGTCCCCGTCCTCGGGCCGCGCCTGCGCGCCCCGGTCGCGGCGGCGGAAGCCGGCCAGGAGTCCCTGCAGGCGCTCGCGATCTTCGGCGCGTCCGGAGACGAGGTTGGCCGACTCCGCCCCGTCGCGCGCGAGGTCGTACAGCTCGGGGTCCGGGAGCTCGATGTACTTCAGGGGAGGCGCGAGCACGCCGTAGGCGGGCGCCCACCCGCGCGCCAGCATGGGCGAGAGCGACTCGAAGTAGGCGGCCACGCCCGGGGTCCCCTGTCCCGCGGCCGCCGGCAGCAGGCTCGTCCCGGAGAGGCCCGGAGGCAGGGGAACGTCGAGGGCGTCGAGCACGGTGGGCAGGACGTCCACGTGGCGGGCCCAGGCGGAGGCCACGCGCGGCGCGAAGAGCCGGGGCTGGAACAGGACCAGGGGGACGCGGAGCGCTCCTTCATAGGTGAAGATGCCGTGCGTCTTCTCGCCGTGCTCGCCCAGCGACTCGCCGTGGTCCGAGGTGAGGACCACCAGCGTCCGGCCGTCGCGCCCCGCCTCGAGCAGCGGCTGCAGGACGGTCCCGAGGGCGGCGTCCACCGCCGCCACCTCGCCGTGGTAGGGGGCGTCCGGGAAGGCGGCCGCGAAGGGTGCGGGGGGCGCGTAGGGCGCGTGCGGGTCGTACAGGTGCAGCCAGGTCAGCGTCGGTGCGGCGGACGCCCGCATGAAGGCCGCGGCCTCCGCCGCCGTCTCCGCGCCCGTTCGCTCCTCCATGGCGAAGGCGGACCCCGCCTCGTGGTCGCCGAAGCGGTCGTCGTACACGTCGAAGCCGCGGTCGAGGCCGAAGCGGGAGTCGAGCGGGAACGCGCTCACGAAGGCGCCCGTGCGGTAGCCGCGGGCCTTGAGGATGGTGGCCAGGGTCTCCATGGAGGGGGGGAAGCGGAAGCCCGCGTTGTCGCGCACGCCGTGCTCGAAGGGGTAGCGGCCGGACAGGATGTTGGCGTGGGAGGGGAGGGTGACCACGTTGTGGGCGTGGGCCTGCTCGAAGCGGACGCCCTCCCGCGCCAGGCGGTCGAGCCAGGGCGTGCGCGCGTCGGCCTTGCCGTAGGAGCCCAGCGCGTCGGCGCGCAGGGTGTCCACGGTGACGAGGAGCACGCTCAGGCCCGCCTCGCGGCGGACCGCGGGGCCGCGGCCGCGCACCCACCAGGCGCCGGCCAGGGCCGCCGCCAGGGCCGCGGCGGCCAGCGCCCACGACGCCCTCACCCTCAACCCTGCGGCGCGCGCGCGCCCAGCGAGCCCGTGCCCGCCAGCCAGGCCCGCACGCGCGCCACGTCGCGGGCGTAGAGGACGGGGGGGGCGGACTGCGCGAACCGCTCGAGGTAGGACCGCGCCTCCGCCCCCCGCCCCTGGCGGACGAGGGTGAGCCCGAGGTTGTAGAGGGTGTCGAACTCGCGCGGGTCCAGCTCCACCGCCCTCTTCCAGCGGGCGATCGCCTCCTCCATGCGCCCCTCGCGCGCGGCGATGACGCCGAGCGTGTTGTGGGCGCGCGCCACGTCGGGGTTGAGGGCCAGGGCCTCCTCCAGCGCGCCGCGGGCCCGGGCGCGGTCGTCGGCCATGAGGTGGACGGTGCCCACGTTCACCAGGACCATGGGGTTCGACGGGTCGGCCTGGCGCGCCCGCGCGAAGACGGCCAGGGCCTCCTCGCGGCGGCCCAGCTCGGCCAGGGCCACGCCCAGCGCCACCAGCACGTCCACGTCGGGCTCCGCCGCGCGCATCTGGGGCTCCAGCAGCTCCACCGTCTCGCGCGCCGCTCCCGCCTCGTTGAGGTAGGCGCCCAGCAGGGAGAGGGTGTCGGCGTCGGAGGGGTCGAGGGCGAGGGCGCGCCGCAGGCTGTCCACCGCGCCGCGGAGGTCGCCCGTCTCGCGCTGGAGGTAGGCGAGGTGGGTGAGGGAGAGCGGCATGTCCGGCTTGCGCCGCACCAGGTCCTTGGCCACGCCCAGCGCTCCCTCCAGGTCGCCGGCGGCGTGGCGGGTGAAGACGTCCTCCAACATGGCGTCGAGGGCGATGAGCCGCTTGGGGTCGTCCTCCTCCGTGTACTCCTCCTTGAGGGCGCCGCCGCCCGCGGTGTAGCCGAGGCTGCGCAGGCGCTCCGCCGTCTCCGCGCTCTCCGGAGAACGCGCGAGCCCCTGCTCTCCTTCGCGGAGGCGCGCCAGCAGGGCGCGCATCTGCTCCAGCTCCTGCGGCCGCGCGGCGGCGAGGTTCCGCTCCTCGCCCGGGTCGGCCGCGCGGTCGTACAGCTCGGGCAGGGGCAGGTCCACGTACTTGAGGGGGCCGCGCACCACCCCCCGCAGCGGCGCCCACCCGCGGTTGAGCACGCCGCTCAGGGCCTCGAAGTAGCTGGGCTCCGCCGCCGCCGGATGGCCGGCCGCCGCCGCCAGCAGGCTGCGGCCGTGCCAGCCGTCCGGACGCTCCGCCCCCAGCGCGTCGAGCACGGTGGGCGCGATGTCCACGTGGCGCACCGGCTCGTCCACCACGTGGGGCCGGAGCAGGCGGGGGGCGTAGAGCAGCAGCGGCACGTGCAGCGTGCCGCGGTAGGCGAAGATGCCGTGCGTCTTCTCGCCGTGCTCGCCCAGCGCTTCGCCGTGATCGGCGGTGAGGACGGCGAAGGTCCGCCCCGCCCCTCCCGCCTCCACCAGTGGCCGGAGGAGGGGGGCCAGCGCCCGATCGGCGGCCGCCACCTCTCCGTGGTAGGGGTCGCCGGGAAAGGCGGCGGCCAGGTCGGGAGGAGGCCGGTAGGGGAAGTGGGGCTCGTAGACGTGCACCCATGCGAACCACGGCCCCGCGCCCTGGGCCTCGATCCAGCGGCCGGCCAGGGCCACCGTCTCCGGGCCGCTCCGCTCCTGCACCGCGAACGCGCCGCGCGTGTCCACGTTCACGAAGCGGTCCTCGTAGACGTCGAAGCCGCGGTCGAGCCCGAAGCGGGAGTCGAGCGGGAACGCGCTCACGAAGGCGCCCGTGCGGTAGCCGCGGGCCTTGAGGAGGGTGGCCAGGGTGGCCGCGCCCGCGGGGAAGCGGAAGCCGGAGTTGTCGCGCACGCCGTGCGCGAGCGGGTAGCGGCCGGAGAGGATGTTGGCGTGGGAGGGGAGGGTGACCACGTTCTGGGCGAGGGCGTCGCGGAAGAGCACGCCCTCCCGGGCCAGCCGGTCCATCCACGGCGTGCGCGCGCGCGCGTTGCCGTAGGCGCCGACGGCGTCGGCGCGCAGCGTGTCCACGGTGACGAGGAGGACGTTGAGACCCGCCTCGCGCCGCAGGGGCCGGGGGCGCTCGCGCCACCACCACAGGGCGCCGGCGGCCAGGGCGACGGCGGCGGCCAGGAGCGCCACCCTCCGCGCGCGGGACGCGCGCGGGGGAGGAGGCGAAGGCGCCGGGGCAGGTGCGTTCCGTCGCCGCTTGCGGCCCATGGCGAAAAGGCGGATCTTAACCTGTTATCTGAGGTGCTCCATGCGCCTGGCCTGGGCCGTCCCGCTGCTCTGCGCCCTTCCCGCCGCCGCCGCGCCCGAGAAGCCCCCTCCCGTGTTCGGCACCGGCATCTCGATCGTGTCCGTGCCCGTCTTCGTGACCGACGACCAGGGGCGGGCCACGCCCGGGCTCCGGGCGGAGGACTTCGAGCTGATCGACGACGGGCGGGCGGTGCCCATCGTCTCCTTCCAGTACGTGGACACCACGGCCGAGGACGCCCAGGACGAGATCCGCAGCGTGCCCGCCCTGCGCCGGCGCTTCCTCCTCCTCTTCGACCTGTCCTTCACCGACGTGGCCGGCGTGCACCGGGCCCGCCGCGCGGGAAAGGAGTTCGTGCGGCGGCAGCTGGCGGACGCCGACCTCGCGGCGGTGGCCAGCTTCGACGTCAACCACGGGCTGCGCCTGGTGGCCAACTTCACCGAGGACCGCGCCCTGCTGGCCCACGCCGTGGACACCCTGGGCATCCCCCAGATCGCGCGCATCAACGACCCGCTGGGCCTGGCGGCCACGGTGGCGGTGGCCGACATCGACATCGGCGCGCGCAACCGCACGGGCGATCCCACGGCGGCGGTGGTGGAGAGCGTGGTCGCCCCCATCGTGCGCCGCGCCCGCGTGCTCGACGAGCAGCTCTACCGCGCCCAGGTGCTCAACCTCGCGGAGAGCATGAAGGAGCTGGCCACCGCCCTGCGCGGGGTGGAGGGCCGCAAGCAGATCGTCTACCTCTCCGCGGGCTTCGACTCCCAGACCCTGGTGGGCCTGAGCGGGGCCGACCTGCGCGAGGACGCGGAGGCGGTGGTGCAGGGCCGCATCTACGACCAGAACCCCGAGCGGTACGGGGACACGGGCGTGCGCCGCGTGCTCTCCGTGATGGCCCGCAGCCTGCAGAGCGCGGACTGCGTGATCCACTCCGTGGACGTCACGGGCATGGGCCGCGACGACTCGCTGGGCCAGACCACGGTCGCGCGCGACCTCTCGCGCAACGTGGCCGGCCGCGAGTCGCTGCACCTGCTGGCCGCGGACACCGGGGGGCGCTTCTACAAGGACGCCAACGACCTCGGCGACGCGCTCGGCGAGATGCTCGACCTCACCAGCCGGTACTACGTGCTCGGCTACCAGCCGGAGGACCTGAAGGGTCCCGGCGCCTACCACAAGCTCAAGGTCAAGGTGCGGCGGAAGGGGAGCCGCGCCTCGCACCGCGCCGGCTTCTTCGAGCGCCAGCCCCGCGCCGCCCAGTCGCCCTTGCAGCGCAAGTTCGAGGCGGCGCAGCTGGTCATGACGGGGGCCGGCCCCAACGCGCTCAAGTTCTCCGCCCTGGCCCTGCCCTTCCCCAGCGACGGGCAGCTGCAGCGGCTCGGGCTCGTCATGCAGGTTCCACGCGACCAGCTGCACTGGAACGGGTCGGGCTCCCTCGCCCTGGAGGTGTACGGCTACGCGGTGGGGCCCGACGGGTCGGTGGCCGACCACCTGGCCCAGATGGCGCGCCTGGAGCCCCACGCCTCGGCCTCCGCCCCCAGCGGCTTCTCCTTCTACGGCTCCCTCGACGTGCCTCCCGGCCAGTACACGCTGAAGCTCATGGTCCAGGAGCCGGCGTCGGGAGCGTCGGGCGCGCAGTTCATCGACGTGACCGTCCCCCCGCGCGACCCCTCCGCCGGCTTCCTTCTTCCCCCGCTGGTCATGGACGACGCGGACGCCTGGGTGACGGTGGCGGCCACCGGCGCCTCCGCGCCCCCGTTCTCGGTGGCGGGCCGGCCCTTCCTTCCGCGGACCACCTTCCGCGTCACGCGCGGGAGCCCCGAGAAGGTGGTGCTCATCGCCTACGAGCCCGAGCTCCGCGGCGATCCTGCCGCGGGCATCGAGATCACCTCGAGCGTGAAGGACGCCGCCGGCAGCGCCGTGGACGCGGGCCGCTTCCGGCTGGAAAAGGTCTACCGCGAGGACGGCGGCCGGCGGACCTACGTCCTCAACTACACGCCCGAAGGGCTTCCCCCCGGCGACTACACCCTCCGCATGGGCGTGGGGGAGTCGGGGGCCCGCCTCGAGTCCTACAGCCTCCTGCGCGTGGCGCAGTAGGCCATCCAACCGGTTGGTCGATCAAACTTCAACTGGTTGAAGAACAATTCAGCCGTTTGGAGTCCAGCTGGCTGAGTGTCATAGGCCTTCTGCCGTAAATATCTACATATCAATCATTTGTGGGGATGGTCGGCGTGGCACCCCGCGTGCTATGCGGGGTGTTGTCTGACCGCCCATTCTCTTGACCAGCGGACCAGCGGGCGGTCGGAGTGTGTCGACTTCTGATTGAAAGGAAGAAGGACATGACTCTCGATCGAAGGAGAGTGAGGGTGGTCGGGGCGATCGCCGCGCTGGCGCTCGCCCTTGGTTTCGCCCCCGCTTTCGCGCAGACGCAGACGGGCACCCTCATCGGCGAGGTCAGCTCGTCCGACGGGGCCGCGCTGCCAGGCGTCATCGTCACCGTGACCTCGCCCGCGCTCCAGGGCGAGCGCTCGGCGACGACGGACGCGGGCGGCGGGTTCATCTTCCGCGGGCTCCCTCCGGGCGACTACAAGGTGAGCTTCGCCCTCACCGGCTTCGCCACCGTCGAACAGAAGGTCAACGTCTCCCTCAGCAAGACCGCCGAGGTCTCCGCAGCCATGAGCGTGGCCACCATGCAGGAGACGGTCGAGGTGGTGGGCCAGGCCACGTCCATCCTCACGGAGACGCAGGTCGCCACGAACTACAAGTACGAGGAGGTGGTGGACAAGCTGGCCATGAACCGCAACCTGGCCGCCATCGCCGAGCTGGCGCCGGGCCTGAGCGACAACGGGCCCAACGCGGGCCAGGTCACCATCGGCGGCGCCTTCGCCTACGACAACGTCTTCCTCCTCAACGGCGTCGACATCAACGACAACCTCTTCGGCACCGCCAACAACCTCTACATCGAGGAGGCCCTCCAGGAGGTCACCATCATGACCTCCGGCATCTCCGCGGAGTACGGGCGCTTCTCGGGCGGCGTCATCAACGCCGTGACCAAGAGCGGGGGCAACCAGTTCTCGGGCACCTTCCGCACCGACTTCGAGAACGCGGCCTGGCGCGACGAGAGCGAGGTTGTGGACCTCGCCATCGCCCGCGGTACGGGCCGGGCGAACACGGACAAGGTCAACCCCATCTACAC
>DATBIO010000311.1:0-49424 GCA_036556965.1 Vicinamibacteria bacterium | reverse complement strand
GAGGTGCCGCCGACGACGGTCAGCTCCACCGGCCGCGCCTTTGTGTTCGTGGTCCCCGCGGGCGTGCGCAGCGGCCTGATCCGCCTCCAGAACCCGACCGGGACCCCGGCCACCAGCACCATGGTGCTCGAAATTCAGCCCTGAGGCCGGCGCCTGAGGCGACGCCGCCGGTTGGGGGGCGGCCGCGGGAGCGGTTAGAGTGCGCATCCGCGCGATGCGCCGGATCCTCGCCGCCCTCGTGATCGTGGCCGCCCTCGCCGGCGGCCTCTACCTCCTGCGCGCGCGCCTGGTCTCCCTGCTCCCGCAGGACGCCCTCTTCCGCTACGCCGTGCGCAACCTGAGCGAGGAGCAGAAGCGCGAGTTCTACGCGCGCCTGGCCGCGAGCACGCCCTCCGGCATCTGGGAGGCGGTGCCGGAGCCCGCGGTGGGGCGCGTCCTCCAGTTCAACATCCGCAAGACGGACATGCGCGCGGAGGTGGTGACCAACGCTGCGGGCATGCGCAGCGGCCGGCCCTACGGGCCCAAGGGCAAGGACCGCTTCCGCATCGTGTGCCTGGGCGACTCCATGGTCATGGGCACGGCGGGGAAGGAGGAGGACCGCTGGAGCGACCAGATGGAGCAGGCGCTGGCCCGCGCCGGCGCCACCGTCGACGGCAAGGCGATCGAGGTCCTGAGCCTCGGCAACGGCGGCTGGACGTCGTTGAACGAGGCGGCCTACCTCTCGCAGCGCCTCTCCAGCTACCAGCCGGACCTCGTGCTCGCGCTGATGGTGGACAACGACCTCAACGACGCCGGGGGCGTGCTGGGCATCGGCCAGGGCACCTACACCTTCACCACCGAGCACCGCGATCTCGGCTCCTCGGTGTTCGTGGACCACCTGCCCCTGCAATTCGGCCTCGGGGACAAGAACCTGCTCGCCGCCGGCCTCGGGCCGGAGAGCGAGGGGCGCTGGACGGAGGCCTTCGCGGCCTGGAAGCGCCTGGAGACGCTCCTCGACCAGACGGGGGGCCGCATGGTCTTCGGCGTGCTGCGGGCGGCCGACCTGTTCGTGGAGCAGGCCCGCCACCACCACGCGCGCGCCGGCCTGAGGAGCCCGCTCATCGTGACCGAGTACTTCGGCCAGCGCCTGCCCCACGACCCGCATCCGAACCGGGAAGGCAACGGGACCCTGGCCGGGCACTACCTGCACGTGCTGGCGAAGCTGGGCTGGCTGCCGGTGGCCGCGAGCGCCCTGCCCCCGCTGCATGCCGGCCTGAGCGCGGATGCCCTCGGGCCGCCCGACGCCGCGCGCGTGGCCGCTCTCCAGCGGGAAGCGGCGGCGGCCCTCCGCGAGGGGCTGGAGTTCGACCGCCTGGAAAAGGCGGACGTGCGGGCGCTGCTGGGCGGCGTCTACCCGGGCGAGGAGGGGCGTCCCCTCGCCAGCTTTCCCTTCGGCACGCTCAAGAGCGCGTTCCTGCTGCGAGCCCGGCCGGGCGCGACGCGGGTGAGGGTCGAGGTGGAGGTGCCCCCCTTCGTCGAGCTCTACCCGTTCGCGCTGGAGATGCGCCTCGACGGCGAGCCCGTGGCCACCCTGCGTCTGGCCGGGCGGACGGAAGCGGGCCGCCACGTCCTGACCGGGGCCATCCCCGCGCGCGCGCAGCCGCCCGTCGCCCTCGAGGTCGGCCTGCGCACGGCGTCCTACTGGACCGGCGTCACGGACTTCACGATGCGCAGCTACCGCCTGGTCTCCGCGAGGCAGGAGTGACCCCGCGAGGCGGTGGGTGAGCGCGTCCGGGCCTTCCCCCCTCCCCGCGCCCCTCCTGGAGCGAAGGCTCTTCCGCCTGGGACTGGCCCTCACCGCGGCCACCTTCGGCGCCTTCGCCTTCCCGCTGCTCCAGGGGCGCGCCTACGTGAAGGACGACCTGGGCATGTTCCACCTGCCCACGCGCGCGTTCTACGCGCAGGCCCTCGCGCGGGGAGAGGGCTTCCTGTGGTTCCCCGGCCTCTTCTGCGGCTTCTCGCTGCACGGCGAGGGACAGGCGGGGCTGCTCCATCCCGTTCATCTCCTCCTGTACCGGGCGCTGCCCCTGCCGGCCGCTTTCGGGGTCGAGCTCCTGCTGAGCTACGCCGCCGCGCTCCTGGGCACCTTCCTGTTCCTGCGCCGGCTGGAGCTCCGGCGCGACGCCGCCCTGCTGGGGGCGCTCCTTTTCGCGTTCTGCGGCTTCAACCTGATGCACTTCGTCCACCCCAACATGGTGGCCGTGATCGCGCACGCGCCCTGGCTGCTCTGGGCCATCGACCATGTCCTCCGCGGCACCAGCCCGCGGCGGAGGGCGGCGGCCACGCTGGGGGCGGGAGTGCTCACCGCCTCCCAGCTCCTGCTGGGGCACCCGCAGGCCATGTGGCTCTCCTGCGTGGCCGAGGGGCTGTACGCGCTCTACCGATGGCCCGCCGCCGGGAGCCGGAGCCGGATCCTCTGGCTGGCGCAGGCCAAGGTCCTGGGCGTGCTGGCGGGAGCCGTGCAGCTCCTGCCGACGTTCGAGGCGGTGGCGCTGTCGGCGCGGGCGGCCCCGTCCTTCGACTTCCGGTACCGCGCCTCCCTCGATCCCGTCCACCTCCTCCAGGCCGTGGCACCCTACCTCCCGCGGGCGGGCGCCTTCGCCGACCGCTTCGTCCACGAGTTCGCGCCCTACGACGGGGCCGTGCCCCTGGTGCTGGCCGCGTGGCTGGCCGCCCGCGGCCGCGCGCTCGGGCCGCGCCGGGGGCCGGCCGCCGCCGCCCTCGCCCTCGGCGCGCTGGCGCTCGTCCTGGCCCTGGGGCAGGAGGGCTACCTCTACCGGCTCCACGCGCGGCTGCCCGTGGTGGGCCAGTTCGAGAGCGCGGCCCGCTTCGTGGTGCTGGCGCACCTCGCGCTGGCCGTGGGCGCCGGCCTTGCCTTCGCGGACCTCGCCTCGCTCCTCGAGCGGCGCGAGGTGGTGGCCTGGCGCCGCCTGTGGCCGCTGGCGGCCTTCCCCCTGCTGGGCCTGCTCCTCGCCGCGGCCGCGCTGTGGCTGCGCGCGCACCCCGAGACGGCGCCCGCCGCCGCCGCGCGCCTGGCCTCCGCGGGGCCCGCCCTGGCCGGTCCGGCCCTGCTGATCCTCGCCGCCGTCCTCGTGGCCGCCGGCGCGCGCGGCCGGCCATTCGCCCTTGCGGGGCTGATGGTGCTGGCGGTGGCCGACCTCGTCGGATACGGCCTGCGCCGGGTGCGCGAGCCGTTCCCCCCGCTGGACCCCGCGCTCTTCGTGGGAGGGCAGGCGGGACCCCCGGACGCCCTCGGCCTGCGCGTGCACTCCGGAAACAACGTGCTCACCCTGCAGGGCACGAGGCTGGCCGCGGGCTACGCCGCCTTCCGCCCGGAGACCCTGCTCGACGACCTCGACGGCCAGCGCCTCCGGATGGCCGGCGTCCGCTGGGTGCAGACACGGACACCGTGGGCGGCGGGTCCGGAGGAGCCGCTCGCGCCCGAGCTGGAGGCGTCGCTGCTTCCCGAGACGGCCGTGACCCACGACGCGCTGGGCCGAGCGTCATCCTGGCGGCAGGTGCGCGACCCCATGCCGCGCGCCTGGATGGTGGCGGAGGCCCGGGCGAGCGCGTCGCCCGCCCGCGACCTCGCGGGGCTCGACCTCCACCGCGTCGCCCTCGTCGCCGCGCCGCTGTCGCTGGGCGGCGGCCCACCCGGAGTGGTGATCGTGGCCGCCGACCGGCCCGGTCGCGTCCGCATCACCGCGGTGGCCCCGTCGCGCCAGCTGGTGGTGCTGTCGGAGAGCTGGCACGCGGGCTGGCGCGTGCGCGTCGGCGGCCGGCCGCAGGACGCCCTGCGCGTCAACGGCGACTTCCTGGGCGCCGTGGTCGAGCGGGGCCGGCAGGACGTCGAGTTTGCCTTCGCGCCGGCCAGCCTGCGCCGCGGCGCGATGCTGACCGTGGTGGCCCTCGGCCTGCTGCTGGGGACCTGCCTGGTCCAGGGGCGGTTCGCCGCGTGACGGCGGGGGCGGCGGAGCCGGGATTCGACCGCGCCCTGCGCGTGGAGCGGGCGCTGCGCGCCGTCCGGGCGCTGGGCGAGAGGCTGGAGGGCGCCTTCCCCTCCGGATGCACGCGCGGGCTGCGCTACGAGCCGGCCGGCAACCAGGAATGGACGCCCGGCTTCTGGTCCGGGATCCTCTGGCTGGCCTACCGGCACACCGGCGACGGCTGGTACCGCGCCGCGGCGGAGGCCCTGCTCCCCAGCTTCGCCGAGCGGCTCGGCGGCGGCGGGCCGGCCGTGGAGACGCACGACCTGGGGTTCCTGTACACGCTCTCCGCGGTGGCCGCCTGGAAGACGACGGGGGACGCGGGCGCGCGCGCGCTGGCCCTCCGCGCCGCGGACCTGCTCTCCCGCCGCCACCTGCCGGGCGCGGGCGTCTTCCAGGCGTGGGGGCCGCTCGACGATCCGGATCGGCGCGGCCTGGTCATCATCGACAGCGCCATGAACATGCCCCTGCTCTTCTGGGCGGCGCGGGAGGGCGAGCGTCCGGGCCTGGGCGTCCTGGCCGCCGGCCACCTGCGCGCGCTGGCGCGCCACCTCGTACGCGAGGACGGCTCGACGGGCCAGACCTGCCGCATCGACCCCGTCACGGGCCGCGCGGGACCCGTCCGCACGCACCAGGGACGCGCGGCCGACTCCGCCTGGGCGCGCGGCCAGGCCTGGGCCCTGTACGGCTTCGCCCTGGCCCATCGGCACACGGGCGAGGACGCGTTCCGCGACGTCGCGGCGCGCGTCGCCGACTACTTCGTGGCCCGCCTGCCCCGCGACGGAGTGGCCTTCTGGGACCTGTCCTTCGGCGAGGGCGACGCACAGGAGAAGGACACCTCGGCCTCCGCCATCGCCGCCGCGGGCCTGCTGGAGCTTGGCGAGCGGTTCCCGCCGGCGGACCCTCGGCGCGCGTACACGGAGACCGGGGAGCGGATGCTGGCGGCGCTGTCCGCCCACCAGGGCAGCCCGCCGTCGGCCGACGGCCTCCTCCTGCACGCCGTCTACGACCGCCCGCGCGGCCTCGGGGTGGGCGAGTCCTGCCTGTGGGGCGACTACTTCTACCTGGAGGCGCTGCTGCGCACGGAGAGGGCGGCTCCCTCCTTCTTCTGAAACGCCGCGCCGGGTCTATCCCGGGCGGGCGCGCAGCGACAGGGTCAGGAAGCTGCCCCGCCCGCTCCGCAGCCCGTCGGCGGCCGATTCCGCCAGGCGCACCATCTCCAGGAGCACGGCGTGCGCCGCGGCGGAGGCCCGCTCGGCCGCGCGCAGCGCGCGGTCGCGCTCGTCGGCGGCGGCCTCGATGGAGGCGAGCACGCCCGCCGACACGTCCTCCTCGTGCTCGATCTCCAGGCCGGCTTCCCCCAGCTCGTCCCGCGCCTGGGTCCATTCACGGGGCCCCGGCCGCAGGTCCCCCAGCAGCAGCCTGCCGCCGGCGCCCAGGACACGGCGCACCTCGCGACCGAACCCGGCCAGCGAGGGATAGGCGTGCGAGGACTCGAGGCTGAGGACGGTGTCGAAGGAGCCGGAGGCGAAGGGCAGGGCCACCGCGTTCCCGGTCACGAACGCGAGCTCGCCGGGGTGGTTGGCCCGGCAGCGCGCGGCGTTGGCCGGCACCAGGTCCATCCCCACCACGCGCCGCGGGTGGAGATCGCGGGCGACGTACGCGCACCCCCCGCCCCACCCGCACCCGATCTCCAGCACCGCCTGCCCGCGCAGGTCGCGGGTCCCCACGAGCCGCTGGTAGAGCTGGATGCAGCGGCGATGCTGCCCATCCTCCCCGCCCCGCCCGCTCCCCCCGGGAAGCGGGTCCTCGAACCCGAAGTTCAGGAAGGCCTGGGAGGCGTCGAGCGCCCCCTGGGCCGCTTCGTAGAGGAGGCGCGCCCAGGCTTCGCGCCCCTGGCGCGCGTCGCCGTCGAGCGCCGCGCCGCGGGGAAGCGCCTGCTCGACCTTGCGCAGCGCGCTCTCGAACTCCGTCCCCGGGCGCAGGGGACTCCCCGGACAGCGCTCGTGCACGTACGCGGCCACGCGCTCCCAGCGTCCCGCCTCCTGGGCCGGCACCAGGGGCAGGGCCTCCGAGAGCAGCACCCTCAGCTCCCGCCAGTCCAGCAGGTCCGCGAGCTCCTCGTGCCCGCCCTGCCTCATGGGCGGCGGCGGAGAGGGGCGGGCGGGCGGCTCGACATGCGGGGTGAGTCTATCCGAACTCCGCCGGCCGCCCTCCCGCCGCCGCGGCCGGATCCGCCCTACAATGCGCGCGCGCCGCCCTCGCCTCGCGGCGCGACCTCGGCAGGGAGGACGCGACGCATGCGGGCGCTCTTCAGGGACAAGCGGGTGCAGGAGCGGTTCGAGGCGGACGGCTGCGCCGTCATCCCCTTCCTCGGGCGCCACCAGGTGGACGAGCTGCTGGACTTCTATCGCTCGATCGACCACGGGGATATCAGCGACTCGCTCTACGTCAGCTCGAACACGGCCCGCGGCGCCGCCTTCGTCCGCGCCGTCCGCGACCGGATCCAGCAGGTCGTGGCGGAGCCGCTGCGGGAGAACTTCGACGACTGCAGGGTCATCACCGGCTCGTTCCTGGTCAAGAAGCCCAATCCGAAGAACCGGATCCTGCCCCACCAGGACTGGACCACCGTGGACGACGAGCGCTACGCCTGCGCCTCGGTGTGGACCGCGCTCACGGACATCGGAAGGGACAAGGGCCCGCTGGGCACCATCGACGGGAGCCATCGCTTCTTCCGGCAGGTCCTGTGCTCGCCGTCGGCCCACTCCTACCGCAGGCTGCCGTACGCCCAGCACCTGGCCGCCCTCTTCCCCTACCTGAGGTTCCATCCCGTGAAGGCGGGGGAGGCCGTCGTCTTCGACAGCCGGGTCATCCACGGCTCGCTTCCCAACACGACCTCGGAGCTGAGGATGGCGGCCAGCGTCGGCATCGTCCCCCGCGAGGCGGCGCTCTACCATCACTACCTGCTGCCGGGCACCGGCCTCTCGAAGTTCGAGACCTACGAGGTCGACGAGGACTTCTTCGTCAACTACAGCAACGTGACCCTCACCGCCCTGCACGACGAGGGGGGGAAGCCCGAGGGGCTCAAGAGCCTGGGCGTCTTCGACCTGGCCCGCTTCTCCGTGGAGCCCGTGGGGGCCGCGCAGATGGCCGGGATGGTGGAGGCGGCGGGCAACGTCCTGGACCCGTCCCTGGCCGGGGTGGAGGCGGGCGCGATCTTCGGACGCGGCTGAGGGCGGGCGGCGTCTCAGCCGTCGAGGCGCTGGACGAACGACAGGTGGCCGTGGCGTCGGAGGGTCACCCCCTCCACCCCCCGCTCGCGGAGGAGCCCCGCGATGCCCGCGTCGCTGTGCATGCGGTAGAAGGGGTGCCCGGCCACGCGGCGATAGCAGAAGTGGAGGGCGTTCCACACCGACGCCCCCGCGCGGTGGTAGTCGAACAGGAACCGCTTGCCGCGCAGCAGGCGGGCGAGGACGTCCACCTCGCCGTCCGTGAGGTACGGCAGCAGGCCCATGGCGGTGACGAGCGCGAAGTCGGCGTAGGCGTCGGGGTCCAGCTCCGACAGCGGCGAGGCGACGAACTCGGGGACGAGGCGCCCGGCGGCGGCGGCGGCGCGGGCCCGCGCCTGCTGGACGGCCACCGGCGAGACGTCCACGCCGACGTAGCGCTGCACCGGCGTGTCCGCGGGCAGGCTCGCGAACAGCTCGCCCGTGCCGCAGCCCAGCTCGAGCAGGCTGCGTGGCGCCACCTCCGCGATGGCCCGGAGGGCGTAGGCCTTGCGCTCCCTGAGGTCGCCGCGGAAGGGGCCGGCCAGGCGCTCGATCCAGGGCACGGCGCCGCGGCGCGCGTAGGCGCTGGAGTCCCAGGACGCGATGCGCGCGTCCCAGTACTCCTTCTGCTGCGACGGATCCATCACGCCCAGGCCTCGCCGTACGACACCAGGCGCAGAGAGAACCGCTCCTCGAACTGGGCCCTGGTGTAGCGCGTCACCGCCGCGAGGTCGCCCGTCCAGCGGTAGCCGTTGTCGAAGGGACGGTCGTCGTCGGTCACCCCCGGGTGGACCATCACCTCGGCCACCCCCGGGCGCAGGGAGGCGGCCACCGCCGCCAGGGCCCGATCGCTCATGCGGCCTCCCTCCATGAACCCGTGGAAGGCCTGGGGAAAGCGCAGGCGGTCCTTCCAGACCGCCGCCGCCCCGCGGCAGGCCCAGCGCAGCCCGACCTTCTCCAGGTAGCGCCGGGCCGACGTGGGCGCGACCCTTCCCAGGTGTCCAAGCGCCTCCCGGGGCAGCCTCGCCGCCGGGATGCGGAATCGGCTCGCGACCTCGACCACCACCTCGGCCAGGGCGGGATGGGCGTGGCAGTGGCAGTGGCCATCGAGATGCGTGGGCCGGATCCCGTGGTCCACCACCTTCGCCACCTGCGCCTCCCACTCCCGGCGCACCTCCGCCGTCCGCGCCTGCCCGCGCAGGAGCCTCAGGAAGGAGGCGCCCATGGAGAAGAAGCGCCCGTCGTCCCGCACCAGGGAAGGGATGGTACGGGGATCGCTCACCGGCGGGTACTCCTGCAGCGCGAGGTGCACCCCCACCCCCAGCCCCGGGTTCTCGCGCGCCGCGGCCACGGCGAGGTCGAACCGCGGGCCGTTGGCCACCATGGAGGTGCTGGTGACGATGCCCCGGCGGTAGCCCTCCACGATGCCGCGCGTGTTGCTCTCCGAGCGGCCGAGGTCGTCCCCGTTCACGATGAGTCGGGGCGGGTGCACGGGGGCAAAGCGTACGCGCAAACGGCCCGCGGGGGCACCAGGGGCGGCCGGTGCGCCACGGTTGACGCCACCCGGTCCTCGCGGTAGGGTTCCCCCAAGTCAAAGGTGCCGAGCGGTTTGGCGTGCCCTCCGCACAAGCCCAGGTTCAGCCCCGAAGGCTTGGCCCGCCATCGCCGAGGTGAGAGCACGTGCCCGAGCCAGACCGCCCCGCGGTCCTGATCAGCGAGCCGTCCGCCCTCGAGAACCCGCGTCCCTTCCTGCCCTACGTTTGGGCGATCCTGAAGTCGTACTGGGAGCGTCACGGCGAGGACGCCGCCGCCTTCGACTGGCTGCCCCCGCTGTTCCGCAACGAGGATCCGGACGTGCTCCTGCGGCCGCTCGGCGGCCGCCGCATCGACGTGCTCGGCCTGAGCTGCTACACCTGGAACTGGGAGCTGCAGTGCGGCCTGGCGCGGCGTGTCAAGGCCGCGAACCCCGGCTGCCTGGTGGTGGCGGGCGGGCCCGAGCCGGACTACAAGGACCCCGGCTTCTTCCGCAAGCACCCCTACATCGACGCCATCGCCGTCAAGGACGGGGAGATCACCTTCTCGCGGATCCTCTCCGGGTGGCTGCGCGGCGCGCGCGACCTGCGCGAGGTGCCCGGCCTGTACCTTCCGGGCGCCGGGGACGGGCCCGTCGGCACCGGCCCGGCGGAGGTCCCCACCGTCTTCGACCACAGCCCCTACGCGGACCAGGCCGCCTTCTACGAGGCGCTGGCGCGGGCGGCGGGCCCCGATGCCTTCGGCGCCACCTGGGAGACGAACCGGGGATGTCCGTACAGCTGCAGCTTCTGCGACTGGGGCTCGAGCACGCTCTCCAAGGTCCGCCGCTTCGACATGGCGCGCGTGGAGGCGGACGTCGAGATGCTGGGCCGCCTGGGCGTGGCCTTCGTCTTCGCCGCCGACGCCAACTTCGGCATCCTCGCCCGCGACGTGGAGATCGCCGACCTCCTCTGTGCCGTCCGCCGGAAGCACGGCCACCCGCGCACGCTCTACTACAGCGCGGCCAAGAACAACCCCGACCGGGCGCTGGAGATCGCGCGCCGGCTGGCGCAGGGCGGCCTCAGCCCCACCCACACCCTGGCCATCCAGCACACGCGCAAGGAGGTGCTGGCCGCCACCGATCGCGCCAACATCTCCCCGGACAAGCAGGTGCAGGTGGCCCAGTCGCTGATGGAGAGCGGCATCCCCGTCAGCGTGCAGCTCATCCTGGGCATCCCGGGAGACACCACCTCGCTGTGGAAGGAGTGCCTGGCCGACCTCATGGAATGGGGGATCCACGAGGACTACGACACCTACTTCTACAGCCTGCTGCCCAACGCGCCCGCCGCGGAGCCGGAGTTCCTGGCGCGCTGGGAGGTGGGCGCCCTCGACCGCATCGTGCTGTCCGACACCAGCCAGCCCTGGAAGCCCGGCCTCCTGGACCGGGTGCGCATGACCAAGAGCCGGATCGTGGTGAGGTCGAAGACGTACTCCTCCCGCGACTGGGTGCAGATGTTCACCTACGTGGCCTTCGTCAAGGCCCTGCACAACGGGAGCCTCACCCGCCTGGTGGCCCTGTACCTGCGCCTGACGCACGGCGTGCCCTATCGCGAGTTCTACGAGGACCTGATCGAGGGCTTCCTCCCCTCCGCGGCGCCGGGGGCGGGCTGGCACGAGGCGGTGACGCGCTGCTACGCCACCATGCTCGAGGAAGAGGACGCCATGGACCGCATGCGGGTGGCGGAGCTGCCGGGCTACCCCTACGCCCTCGACCCCTCGCGCTGGGTGTACGTGCAGGCCTGCCGCGCGCAGGCCGCGTTCTTCGCCGCCCTCGAGGGGCACCTGCGGGCCCGCCACCCGGGCGCGCGCCACCTCGCCAGCGTCATCGACTACCAGCGCGAGCTGGTCATCCTCCCGGACTACGACCGGCGCAAGGGCAAGACGTTCCGCACGGACCTGGACTGGCCCTCCTACTTCGCGCGCGCCCGCGGGCGCCGCGGCCGCGACCCGCTGGGGGAGCCGGAGGCCATGCCGGGCGCCGTCATCGAGGTCGACGACCAGTCCTGCGGGGAGAAGGGCTTCCTCGTGCAGCCCCTGGACTGGGAGACGCGGGAAGGGGAGGAGCGCTGGGTGGAGTGGCTCAAGCACACCGTGCTGAACCGCAACTCGTCGGGGAAGAAGAACCACCAGCAGCTCAAGGTCGTCATGCCGGGCTTCTTCGGCCGCCTCAAGGAGCGCGCGCGCGCCATGGCGGGGGCCTGAGGTGTCGCCGAACGCCCCCGTCCTCAAGGACCCCGCCCTGCAGCGGCACTACGAGGAGCACGGCTACGCCACCTTCCGCGCCCTCTCCGGGGAGGTGGTCCGGGAGCTGCGCGACTGCTACCGGAGCCTGGGCGTCGAGGACACCTACCGCATCGGGTATCACGTCTCGCTCTACAGCGGGGAGATGTCCGTGCGGCGCAAGGCGCACGACACCCTCGTGGAAACGGCGTTCCCCGCCCTGGCGCCGTTCCTGGTCGACCGCCGGCCCTACATGGCCACCTTCCTGGTGAAGGAGCCACGGGGCCGCCTCATCACTCCCCACCAGGACTGGTCGCACGGCGACGAGACGCGCCACGACTCCGTCATGGCCTGGATCCCCCTCTGCGACGCGGACGAGCGCAACGGGGGCCTGGGCTTCGTGAAGGGGAGCCACCGGTACTTCGACTACCTGCGCGCCTTTCCCTACCAGGAGGCGGCCACTCCCATCGACGTGCACGGGGAGCGGGTGACCCCCTACCTCAACGTCCTCCGCCTGGAGGCGGGGGAAGTGGTGCTCTTCAACAACCGCATCTTCCACGGCTCCCTCCCCAACGACACCGAGGAGCCGCGCACCGCCTTCAGCTTCGCCCTGCACCCGGAGGGCGAGCCGCTGCTGTTCCACTACATCAAGCCCAACGGGCGGCGCGACACCCTGCTGCGCTACGCGGTGGACCCCGGGTTCTACCTCGAATACCAGAATCCCCGCCTGCGCGCGCTCTACGACCGGAGAGGGGTCGTGGAGGGGCACGCCTGCGAGGAAGTGGCCTACGCGGTCCCCGCCGTGGACTGGGAGGACCTCGAGGCGAGGATGCTGGCGTCCGGCAACGAGCGGGACCCCTGGAAGGCCGCGCGCGCCGAGGAAGCCGCTCTCGCGCATCGGTCGCGGAGCTAGCGCATGGCCGGCCGGCTCGAGTCCAGGGTCGCTCTGGTCACGGGGGGGGCCAGTGGCATGGGGCGCGCCACCGTGCTCCGGTTCCTGGAGGAGGGCGCGCGCGTGGTGGTGGCCGACCTGAGCGTGGCGGGGGGCGAGGAGGTCCTGGCCCTGGCCGCGCGCGCGGGCTACGGCGAGCGCCTGCGCTTCGCGGAGGCGGACGTGGCCGAGGAGGCGGACGTCGAGGGGGCGGTCGCCCTCGCCCTGCGGGAGTTCGGCCGGCTCGACTGCGTGTTCAACAACGCCGGCGTGGGCGGCGCCTACGGGCCCGTCGTGCGCACCCGGGTCGAGGACTGGGACTACACCTTCGCCGTGCTGGTGCGGGGCGTGTTCCTGGGCGTGAAGCACGGGGCGCGGGCCATGGTCGAGCACGGCGGGGGCGGGTCGATCATCAACACCGCCTCCGTCGCGGGCCTGTCCGGAGGCGATGCCCCGATCGCCTACTCCAGCGCCAAGGCCGCCGTGATCAACCTCACGCGCGCGGCGGCGGTGGAGCTGGCCGCGCACCGGATCCGCGTCAACTGCATCTGCCCCGGCGTCATCTGCACCCCGCTGCTCGAGCAGGGAAAGGCGTCCGGGGTCCCGGCGGAGCGGCTCCAGCCCTGGCCCGAGGGCGGCCGCGGCGACGACGTGGCGGGCGCGGCCCTCTACCTGGCCAGCGACGACTCGCGCTTCGTCACGGGCGCGGCGCTGGTGGTGGACGGGGGGCTGACCGCGGCCGGCCCCTGCCTGGACGCGCGGCTGCGCGGCCTGGCCCCCTTCGAGCCGCGCCCCGCCGGCAGCGCGGGCGTGGACCGCGGCTCCGCGGCCCCGCGCGCGGTCCGCCAGGACTGAGGCGTGACCCGGGACCGCCTGGCCGTCCTCGTCAGCGAGCCGCAGGCGTTCCGGCAGACGCCCTACCTGCCCTATCTCTGGGCGATCCTGAAGTCCTACGGCGAGCGGGCGGGCGGCCTCGAGGGGCGGGTGCGATGGCTCGATCCCCTCTACCAGAAGGGCGACGTGGCCGGCCTGCTCGACCCCCACCGCGGCGACCCTCCCGACGTGTTCGGCATGTCGTGCTACACCTGGAACTGGGACCTCCAGTGCGACCTGGCCCGCGAGGTGAAGGCGCGCCACCCCGCGTGCCTGGTGGTGGCGGGCGGCCCCCACCCCGACTACAAGGACCCCGCCTTCTTCCGCAAGCATCCCTACGTGGACGCGGTCGCCGTGAAGGACGGCGAGATCACCTTCTCCCGGATCCTGGGCACGCTCCTGGCGGGGGAGCGCGACCTGGGCGGAGTGCCCGGCCTCTACCTCCCGGGGAACGGCGACGGGCACCGGCACACCGGCCAGGCCGAGGTGCCGGTGGTCTTCGACCACAGCCCCTACGTGCTGCAGGGCGCGGAGCTGGAGCGCATGGCCCGGCGGCACGGGGCGGGCCTCTTCGACGTGGTCTGGGAGACCAACCGAGGCTGCCCCTACAGCTGCAGCTTCTGCGACTGGGGCTCGAGCACCATGTCCAAGGTGCGGCGCTTCGACATGGAGCGGGTGAAGGCGGAGATCGAGTGGTTCTCGGCCATGCAGGTCAAGTCCATCATCCTGGCCGACGCCAACTTCGGCATCCTGGAGCGCGACCTGGAGATCGCCGACCTCCTGAACGACTGGCGCGCGCGCACCGGCTTCCCGCGCTACATCCACTACAGCCCGGCCAAGAACAACCCCGACCGCACGGTGAAGATCGCGCGCAAGTTCGTGGCCAGCGGCATCTCGCCCGTGCACACCTTCGCCGTGCAGCACACCGACCTGGGGGTGCTGGCCGCCACCGACCGCGCCAACATCTCCGTGGACCGGCAGCGGCAGGTGGCGCACGCGGTGGTGTCCGAGGACATCCCCACCCTCGTCCAGCTCATCGTGGGCATCCCCGGCGACACCTACTCTCTCTGGAAGGGCTGCCTCACCGACCTCATGGACTGGGGCCTGCACGACAACTACCAGATCTTCAACTACACGCTGCTGCCCAACGCCCCCGCCGCGGAGAAGGAGTTCGTGGCGCGCTGGGGCATCGAGACGGTCACCCGGCAGATCCCGAAGGAGGGGACGGGCCAGCGCGACCTCCAGGACACGGACGCCCTCACCAAGGTGGACATCGTGGTCCGCTCGCGGACCTTCGACCGCGAGGACTGGGTGAGGATGAAGACCTACGCCGCCTTCGTGCGCACGCTGCACAACCGCGGCCTCACCCGCCTGGTGGCCCAGTACCTCCGCTTCACGCACGCGGTGCCTTACCGCGCCTTCTACGACCTGCTGATCGAGGAGCACTTCGGCCGCGGTCCCCTCTACGGGCGCATCGCCGGCCACTTCCGCGCCTTCCTCTCCGACGCCGCCGCCTTCGAGGACCTGCCCTGCGACGTGGTGCCCGACCACCCGCGTTACTTCGAGGCCAGCCGCTGGGCCTTCGTCATGCTCTGCCGGCAGTTCGATGACCAGTTCGACGCCCTGTCCGCCCGCGTGCGCGCGGCCTTCCCCGACGCGGGCAACCTGGCCAGCGCCCTCGAGTACCAGCGCAACCTGGTCGTGCTGCCGGGCTACGACGCGGCGGCGGGGAAGGCCTTCCGGACCGACCTCGACTGGCCGGGCTACTTCCGCCAGGCCCGCCTCCTCACCCGCTACGAGCCGCTGGGGGAGCCGGCGCCGGCGCCGGGGGCCACGGTGCTGGTCTCGGACGACCAGCCCGAGCTGCGCTGGGCCGACCGCGACGAGGGCGGCCGCTGGCTGGCCTGGATGGAGCGCACGCGCGAGATGCAGCGCACCCTGAGCGTGAACTTCGAGGAGCTGCGCCTGGTGGCGCGTCCGCGCTAGCCGCTCGGGCTCCCCTCAGCCCCCGGCCGCCGCCCGTTTCCGCTCGCGCAGCATCGCGTGCAGGCACTCCGCGGAGAGCCCGTGCAGCATGAGGCGGTAGCCGGCCATCAGGGTGGAGAGGGGGACGAGCGGGTGCTTGTTGTTGACGAGCACCAGGTGCTCGGGCACGCCCAGGATGCGCGCCACGTAGAGGCCGACGGTCTCGTCGAGCTGGAGGGAGTTGGAGGCCCGCCAGAAGTCGTTGTCGGTGAGCAGGAGCTGGTAGAGGGGCGTGTAGATCTCGATCGCCGTCTGCAGGTCGACGAAGTTGGTCCATCGCCGGGGGAACGGCTCCATGGGAAACGGCCCGTCGGTGATGCACTCCAGGTTCGGGCGCTCGACCCGCCCGATCTCGAGACCCTTCTCGCGGAGCTGCGCGTTCAGGCGGATGACGAAGTTGAAGAGGTTGAGGTCGTGGCGCAGGAACAGGTCGTCCTCGACGTCCACCAGGCGCCGCGGCCGGAGGGGGCTCAGGGGGACGTCCACCCCGGGAACGTTGGCCGCGATGAAGGCCAGCACCTCCGACCCGATGTGGAAGTGGCGCAGGATCAGGAAATTGCTCTCCGGGGCCACGAAGGTCCGCAGGGCCCGGTGGATGAGCCGGTGCAGGAGCGGGGAGGAGGTCAGGCCGCGGGGGACGAACACCTTCAGCACCTGGATCAGGACCATGGCCAGGCGGGCCAGGGGCCGCACCAGGGGCAGGAGGAACTGCCGCGAGCGGGAGCGCAGCGCGATGAGGAGGGCCGCCTTGGCCTCGTCGTCGATGGGCACGCTGCGGTCGAGGTAGAGGGCCAGCCAGGGGTCGGGGTCCCGCGGGTCGTGCGGCCGGCTCTGGAGGCGCTCGGCGAAGCTCACCTCAGCAGTTCCCCAGCTCCTCGAGCTGCAGGCGATAGAGCCGCGCCGTGACCCGCGCCGTCTTCACGATGCGGGCCACCAGCGCGGGCGTGAGCCGCCCCCCTTCGAGCGCGTGGTGGAGCCGCTCGAAGTGCCGCTCGTCGTTCGCGCCGTGGTAGCGCAGGAACGAGACCTGGTCGTCGCGCAGGCCGAGCTGCCCCTGGATGGCGCGCGCCCAGGGGCCGGCCACGCGCGTACCCAGGCCCTCGATGACGAACATGGCCCCCAGAAGGTCGAGGGGGTTCTCCTGGCTGGCGCGGTGGAGCATCCAGGCGGACAGGGCCTCCGAGCCGACGTTCTTCTCCGCCTCCTGTATCTCCGGCAGCATGCCGCCCACGGAGACGAAGTCCTTCTCCAGCATCTGGTAGTCGCGGTGCTCCTCGGCGGCGTGGCGGATGAACTCCGAGCGCAGGCCCAGCTCGTCGCGGGTGAGGCTGGAGGCGGCGCGGGCGATCCAGCGCGCGCCCTCCACCACCTGCTGGCGGAGGTTCAGCAGCAGGAGGCGGTAGTCCTCCGTGCGCAGCGTCCGGCGGTGGATCTTGTCCACGATGGGCACGCGCCGCAGGGAAGTCTCGAACTCCACCCAGACCGTGGCCAGCTGGCGGGTGAGGACGGCGCGGAGGTCGTCTCCCTGCTGCGCGGGAAGGGGAGAAGCGGGCGCGGCCGGAAGCACGTCGTCCACCGGCGCCTTCGCCTCGCCCACCACCGTGAGCATCATGAACGACACCACGAAGCGCCCGCTCTCCGGGACCATGCACAGCACCTTCTGTCCGGGCCGCAGGTGGCCGTCGTTGAGCAGCTCCTCCAGCATGATGTAGATGGAGGCGGAGCCGGTGTTGCCCTTCGTGTAGAGGTTGGTGAACCAGCGCTCCTCGGGGATGGCGGCCCCCCCTTCCTGCAAGAGCTCGAGGATGCGGCCGCGGAACACGTGCGACGAGTAGTGGCAGGCCAGCCAGTCCACCTCCGAGGGCCGGATGCGTCCCTGCTGCACCAGCTCGAAGTAGCGCCCCACGCCCAGGGTCACGATGTTGTCGAGGAGGCCGACGTCCTGCATCAGGAGGAGGGCGCCGTCGCGGGCCGCCTCGCACACGCCCGGGTACTCGTGCCAGGAGCGGACGAGGGCTCCGCCGTCGTCCTTGCGTGCCCCCGCGTACATGCACACGTCCAGGCGATCGGCGTAGGAGACGAGGTCGATCCACTCGACGCGCAGGGAGAGGCCGCGCTCCGCGGGGCGGTTCTCCAGCACCGCGGCTCCCGCGCCGTCCGAGAGCATGAAGCGCAGGAACTCCGCTTCGAACGAGATGCGCCCGGTCTCCCGGAACTCGCGGGTGGCCTCGAACAGGTGGGGGCGAAAGAAACGGCTGGCCAGCTCGCTGGCCACCGCCACCGCGTTGGCCTTGTGTCCGGCGGCCACCGCGCGGTAGGCCGCCTGGAGGGCCATCACCCCGCTCGAGCACACGCCGTGCAGGCTGGCGATCTCGCACGGCGGCAGGCGCAGGGCGCCGTGGACCATGCTCGCGAAGCCGGGGGCCAGCAGGTCCCCCTGCGAGGTGGCCGCGGCCAGCAGCTCCACGTCGCCCGCGGCCACGGGACCGCGCGCGAGGGCGTCGCTCACGGCGCGCGCGGCCAGGTCGTGGTTCCAGAGGGGGGCCTCCCCGTCGCGAGGAGTGGCGTAGTGCCGGGTGCGGATGCCGTTCTGGCGCAGGATGCGGGCCCGCAGGCGCGAGGCCTTCCCTCCCACGCGGCCGATGTGGTCCTCGACCTGGTCGTTCCCGACGGGCGCGCCGGGCAGGAACTTCCCCATCGCCGTGACGTAGACCGGCCCTGCCATCGTCATGTGCCTCCGAGGGCGTGCCCGCCCGGCTGCCGTCTCTCCCTCTGGTCTACGGCCCCGCCGCGCGCGGGGTCGCCGGGAGTGTGACACCTCCCGAACCGTCATCAAGCGCCGGTCCGTGCCACCTGTGGCACCATGCCGGCTCCAGGAGGCGGCACTGAGCGGCGTAGAAGGCCGGCGCTACCGGTCCGGGGAGCCGATCCCGGATCTCTGCCGCGCCTGCAAGCTGACGCGCGAGCACACGGTCATGGCGGTGGACGGCGAGGGCCGCGTGCTGCGCGTGGTGTGCGGCTTCTGCGGCAGCCAGCACAACTACCGCGGCGGCGGGGACGACGAGGCCCCGCCGCCGCCGCGTCCGGCGCCGGCACCCATCCGGCGCGAGCCGACGTCCCCGCAGTTTCCCCTGGCCAGCGCGCGCGAAAGGACGGCACCCCGCATGACCACGACCGACGACGGACAGGACCTGGAGCGGCTGTTGCGGCGCGTCCTCCGCGAGGAGATGGGTCTCACCCCCGTCACCCCCGCCGAGAAGTGGCGTGGCGGACAGCTCGTGCTGCGGCCGGGCAAGCCGGGGCTCCAGGAGAAGGCGTGGCCCATCGAGGGCTTCTTCCACAAGGTGGTCATGATCCGCAACCGCCTGCGCGCGCTGGAGCAGCAGGTGAACGCCTCCGACCTGCCGGACGACGCCAAGGTGAAGCTCCAGTCGTACGTCACCGGGTGCTACGGAAGCCTGACCAGCTTCAACGTGCTGTTCGCGGACGAGGACGACCAGTTCCGGGGGTCCGGCGGGGATTGAGGGCGACTTCCCGGCCGTGGCTCAGGGGGCGCTCGCCGCCGCCGCCGACGCCACGCAGACCCTCGCCGTCTCCCACAGGACGGACTCCTGGTCGAAGGCCTTCCGGTACTCCGCGATGACCGTTTCCACGGAGGCCTGCGCGGCGCGAGTGTCGGGATGGACGAGGAGGAGCACCTTCGTGCGCTCGTGGCCGATGCCGCCCTGCGAACGCAGCCACTGGCCCTCGGCGTCCCACACCGTGAGCCCCGCGGGAAAGCGGGCCGTGACCTCGTCGCGCAGGAAGACCTGCCACTCGAGCTCGCTGACCATGCCCGAGGGCCGGCCGAGGCCGAAGTAGAGAGTGGTGCGGAGCTGCGCCGCGGAAGCGGCGCCGCAGTGCTCGCCCTGCGCGGGCGGGCGCGCGTCTCCGCGCGTGGGGAGGGCGGCGGCCACCAGCATGCCCCCGCTGAAGACGCTCACCAGTCCGGCCGTCGACGTGCGCATGTGCCGCCCCTTTCCCCCGGGCCTACGCCCGGCGTGGTCGCGGAGCCGCCCCGGCGGTCCTCGCGCTCCACCGCGGGCGCCTGGCGGGAGGTCAGGCCAGCAAGCCCCCGTACAGCTCCTGCTCGAGCCGGGCCCACTGGGGGCTGCTCTCGTACATGCTCCGCACCTGCTCGCGGGAGAAGCGCGACCACAGGTCGCGGTTGTACTGGTTGTCGTTCTCGACCACGCCCCGGATCCGGGCGCGCTGCTCCTCCGAGATCGGGTACCAGCGCTCCATGAGGGCGATGAAGTCGTCGGGCAGGGTCTCCGTGCGCAGCAGGTGGTCCATTTCCGCCAGCCCGTAGTACTCGAGGAGGGCGTCGGGACGGACCTCGCGCGCGCGCGAGGGGTCGAGGGTCCCCGTCTCCATCTCCCGCGTCTCCGCGCGGAGCCGGCCCTGGGCCAGCTCCTCGACGGTGAAGTCCAGCCCCTCGTTCTTCTTCTTGTACTCGGCGAAGCTGAGGATCCAGTGGGGCAGCCGCCGGAAGTTGGCCACGGTGGCCCGGCCCGCGGCCACGTCCGTGCCCTCCTCCGCCGAGCGCTGGGCGATGGTCTGGTGGCGCTTCCAGCGCGACCACTCGCCCCCGTTGGGGTCGAGATGGATGTCGGGAGCCTCCAGGATGCGGCACATGGCGTCCACGGAGTACCCGCCGGTGCGGCCGATGTGGATCCACACGAAGTGCCTTCCCCAGATCATCCGACCCTCTGCAGCAGGTCCTGCTCCGTGACCGGCCGGTAGGCGTAGGGGAAGCGGCGCAGCACCTCGTAGCCGTCGGGCAGGCGCCCCTTGGCCAGGGCGTCGATCTCCCTCAGGTAGAACTCGGGGGAGGCCTTCACCAGGGCCACCGTCCCGTCCTCCATGCGGTGGTAGTAGACGAGCTGGGAGCCTCTCTCGTTCACGCGCGCGGTGATGACGATGCGCTCCTGGGCGGTGGTGTTGGCGTAGGAGCCGTGGAAGAGGCGGTCGGAGTACACGATGCACTCGCCGGCGCGCAGGGGGATGTCCCGCACCCGCTCCTTGACCCGTCCCTGGGGCACGATGCGCAGGCTGGGCATGCTCCCCGAGCGGTAGTTGGCGAACCAGCGGTGGCTCCCCGGGAGCAGGAAGAGGCCGCCGTTGGCGGGCCCCACGTCCTGCAGGGGGCACCAGATGAAGGCCGTCCAGTGGCGGTCCTCGTCCACCACGCTCCAGTCCTGGTGGAGGGCGAGCACGGTGGAGCCCTCGGCCACCTTGACCATGAAGGTGCCCCCGAAGAAGTCGCACTCTCCCACCAGCCGGCCCACGGGGGCCTCCAGCACGTCGCGGATGGCCAGGTTGATGACGGCGTTCTTCTCCAGGTCGTTCCAGCGGCTGCTCTCGTAGAGGTCGCGCTTGGGCTGCGCGGCCACCGTGCGGTCGTAGAGCGCGCGCAGGGCGGCCACCTGCTCCGCGCCCAGCAGGGGGAGCACCACGTAGCCGTCCCCGTCGAAGCGCTCCTGGAGCGCCGCCTCCCGGAAGATCATCGCCGCAGGTCGACGGTCATGCCGTTGTGGGCACCGCCGTGCTCGAGGCAGAGGGCGACGATCTCCTCCGCGGTGGGAGCCGTGAAGTCGTAGTCCAGCTCGCCCACCACGCGCGAATAGCCGGGCAGGCGGCCCTGCATGTAGAGCTCGTACAGCGCCTGGTTGCTGTACTGCACGAAGAACTCCTCCTCCACCTTCAGCTTCAGCAGGCGGTTGGTGGTGCCCGGCTTGAGGTAGTAGTGGAAGAGCTCGGCCCGGGCGGGGGTGATGCCGATGCCCAGGGCGATGCGCTGGTAGTTCCCGGTGTTGGGCAGGGCGGCATGGATGGTCTTGTTGTTGAAGGCGAGGGCGTCGCCCGCCCCTACCTTGGGGTAGGTGAGGTACTGGAAGAGCAGCGGCTCGTGCCCGCGGGTCAGGGTGGTGATGGCGGGGGAGGGGGAGCCGATCACGTTGTCGAAGAACTTGGGGCTCCCCTTGATGAAGCCCAGCGTGCCCGTGGGGATGTCGATGTCCTTCAGGGTGATCCAGATGGTGAGCGAGCACAGGTAGTCCAGCTGCTCGTTGTCCACGAAGGTCCAGTCCTGGTGCGGGAAGGTGAAGGACTTGGGGTTGGGGACCTTCACCAGGTAGCTGCCGAGGTGGGGCTTGCAGTCGATGAAGTGCTCGTTGAGGCGGGGCAGGACGATGCGGTGGATGTGCTCCATCGTCTTGCGCTTGGCCTCGATGTCCGCGTGCTCGTCGTGCAGGCTCACCCACATGCCGTAGACGGTGTTCTGCACCTTGCCGTCGGTGAGGCTGAGGTAGTAGTCCTCCAGTTCCTTCATGTCTTCCGGACGCAGCAGCTCGAGCTTGACGAAGCCGTCGCGCTCGAACGCCTGCTGCCTGGCCTCGTCCTTGAAGATCCTGATCATCTCCGCCTCCTGGAGGAATCCTCCGCTCTCACGCCCGTGCCTCGGCCCGCAGGCCGTCCACCATCCGCAACAGCTCCCGCTCCTCCGGCAGAGGGATGAACGGCTTCTTGCCCAGCACCTCGAGGTCGGGGGCGGGCTCCCAGAGGTTCCTCTCCGTCAGGTACTGCTCGTCGATGCGCTGCACGAGAAGGTGCTCGGGGTCCGCCTGGGGATCGTGGCGCAGGGCGATGGCCTGCGCCTCCCGGGGGATGACCACCAGCTGCACGGCCGGCCGCCAGCGGTCCGACTGGTTCTCCGGCGAGTAGTGGAACAGCCGGTGGTCGAAGAGGATCCCCGTGCCCGCCTTCACGGGCTTGGGGGTCATGTACCCCTTCAGGACCTCGTTGTAGCGGGTCAGGCTCTCCGTGATGGAGGCCGCGCGGTAGGAGCGCAGGAGGCGGTGGCTGCCCGGGAGCATGTAGAAGCAGCCGTTCTGGAGGTCCGTGTCCTCCAGGGGCACCCAGAGGTTGAAGCCCGTGAAGCGGTCCTCGTCCACGAAGGTGAAGTCCTGGTGCACCTGGATCTCGCCCACGCCGCCCGGCTCCTTGGCCATGAAGTTGCACAGCAGGATGCGGTAGTCGAGCATCAAGCCTTCGATCTTGTCGCGGAAGATCTCCTTCACCGCGCCGTCCACTTCCTTGCGCTTGGCGGTGTCGGAGTCGAAGATCGAGATGTAGTACCGCAGGCTGCTGAAGAACTCGTAGGTCTTCCGCTCCCCGCGCACGGTGCGGTCGAAGAGGGCGAGCAGGGTGGCCCGCTCCTCCGCGTCCAGGAAGTCGGCCACCACGAAGCCCAGGCGGTCGAAGGAGGCCTGGCGCTCCGGGTCGCGGAAGATGGCCCGTGGGGCCGCCGGTTCCGTCTGCGTGTCGCTCATGGTCAACCTCGAGGGATCCGGCGCTCCAGCCAGCGCCGGAAGGCATTGCGGAAGAGGAGCAGGTGGCCGAGGAGGAGCGGCCAGAAGGAGGGTATCGCGGCCACCAGGTGGCCGAGCACGACCAGGGGCAGCCAGTCGGCGTAGAAGTCGTCCAGGTAGGCGTAGAGCCGCTCCCGCAGGGTGGACGGCGCCGGCCGGCGCCGGCCCGTGCGGACGAGGGCCCAGGTGGCGAGGGCGAAGGCGGCGTAGGCGGCCGGGAAGAGCGGCATGGTGAGCGCCACCACCGCCGTGAAGGCGGCGAAGGCGGCCAGCTCGAAAGGGACCACCACGCGCCGCAGGGCGGAAGCCAGCCGCTCCTCGCCCAGCTGCACGGCCGCCGTGCGCGTTCCGGAAAGGAGGTCGCGCGGGTAGTCCTGCAGCTGGTGGAGGACGATGTTGCGCAGCCCGAGGGCCAGCTGCCAGGCGCCCAGGGACACCAGGTACGGGCGCAGGTGCGGGTAGGGGCGGGAGGCCAGGAGGGCGAAGGTGAGGGCCGCCAGCACCGCGGGCAGCGCGTGGGCGTAGAGGCCGTCGGCGACGAGGCCGAGAAAGGCGCGCTCCTTCAGGCGCAGGGGCGGGAAGCAGTAGGCGACGAAGAGGGCCAGCTCCGCGCCCAGCAGCCCCAGGCTGGCCGGCGTCCACGGCAGGTAGCGCCACGGGAGCAGCGCGGCGAGGAGAGCCAGGCCGAGCACCAGCGCGCGCTGCCAGGGCGCCAGCCCCGCCACCGCGTTCTCGCGGCCGGCCAGGCGGTCCTTCTCGATGTCGCCCAGGTCGTTGAGGAAGTAGGCGACGCCCGCGATGCCCGCGATGGTGCAGAGGGAGAGCAGGATGCCGGCGAAGGCGGCGGGGCGCGGGATGGCGCCGGCGGCGATCATGAAGTACGGCACCGCGATGAGGGCGGGGGCCTTGTAGTTCCAGGGGTTCTGCAGGCGCAGACCGCGGTAGAGCAGGCCGGGCAGGGCGCGCGGGAAGGCGGCCGCCGCGCTCACAGGTCCCCCGGCCGCGTCTGCAGCACCTTGAGGTGGTAGAGGTTCTGCAGGAAGTAGCGGCTGGCCCCGGCGCGGATGTCGTGCACCGGCTTGACGCACTTCACCTCGAAGAAGTCCACGGGGAAGATGTACTCGGCCCAGTTCTCGATCCTGCCGATGCCCGTCAGCTCCTGGAAGTCGTTGGAGATGGTCAGGTTCTCGAAGTCCTCCAGCCCGAGGTCGATGGTCTTCAGGAAGAGGAGGATGAAGCCGCGG
The DNA here is from genome assembly GCA_036556965.1 of Vicinamibacteria bacterium. Classification (GTDB taxonomy): domain Bacteria; phylum Acidobacteriota; class Vicinamibacteria; order Fen-336; family Fen-336; genus DATBIO01. Next base: position 25,853 of record DATBIO010000311.1, on the reverse strand, counting down.
CGCCGGACAGAGGACAGGAAGCGGTAGAGGTCCGGGATGTTGTAGTGGTAGGCCCGGTTGATCTTGCGGATCTCCTCCTCGATCTTGTCGGCGTGCTCGGGGATGGCGGGGTCCTTGCGGAACAGGTCCTTGATGTACAGGGTCCCCCCCGGCTTCAGCACCTGCCAGGCGGAGCGGAGGGCCTGCTCGTGGTCGGGGGAATGCCCGAACGACTCCAGGAAGTAGACGGCGTCGAAGGAGCCTGGCGCGTAGATCCGGCCCAGGTCCTGGTAGTCGCCCTCCGTCACCGTGACCCGGCCCTCCATCCCCTCCTCGCGGATGCGCCGGCGGGCGTGCTCGGCCTGGGTGCGCGAGACGGTCACCGCCTCCACCGTCACCCCCGCCTCCCGCGCGAAGTAGAGGGCGGGCCCGCACACGCCGCAGCCCGCGTCGAGCACGCGCTGGCCGGCGGCCAGCCCCATGCTCTGCCGCTGGTAGTCGAGCAGCCTGGTGACGTCGCGCGTGCGGAAGGCCTGGATGACCTCGCCGTAGACCTGGAGGAACTTGTCGTGCTGCGCGTCGTAGAAGGCGCCCACCGCCGCGGGGGCGCTGGGCGCCGGCGCGGGCGGGCCCGCCGCCTCCTCGCGGCGCGACCCCCGCAGCGAGCTGAGCAGCCCGGACAGGCTCATGCCGCCCCCGCCGCGTCGGCCCACTCGCGGTAGGCCGCGCTGACCTGCAGGAAGCCGGCCGCCACCAGCTCGTCCACCCCGCCCAGGCGCCGCGCGCTCCCCCCGTCCAGGCGGAGGCGGGGATCGCGCGCGAGGGCCTCCTGGTAGCGCCGGTACTCGAAGGAGTCGTCGGCGTAGGCGCCCGTGCGCACCGCCTCCGCCACCCGCGCCGCGAAGCCCTCGGCGAACTTGTAGTGGTAGAGCACGCCGCTCACGTCGGCCACCGCCGCGTGGTCCACGAAGTGCTGGTGGGTGATGCGCACGCGGCCGTCGCGGAAGGTCAGGGGGTGCTTGATCAGGTAGACCTCGGGCAGCGCGAAGGGGGCGGCGCGCACGCCCCCCACGTAGCGGCCGATCTCGGGGTTGTCCAGGCGGTTGTGGCGCACGAAGCGCAGCGCGCCGTAGCCGTCGTCCTCGAAGTAGCCGCGGCGGCGCACGCCCGAGAGGTCGTAGAGGGGGAAGGCCTCCTTGAGCGGCAGCGCCGGCGGCGCGGGCGCCGTGACCGGGCGGTCCGAGAACATGTCGAGCATGTGCGCGGCCATGGCCGTGTACCGCCGCGAGCGCAGGTAGCGCAGCAACGAGGCCAGGGGGACGCGGCCGGACAAGGGGTAGTCGAAGAGCTCGTCCGCGTCCACGCAGAGCACCCACCGCGCCGCCCGCGCGAAGCGGCGGACCAGGTAGCGGCGCATGGCGCAGTTGTTCCCGCGGAAGGGGAGGGTGGTGCGGAAGACGCTGACGTGGGGGTGGCGGGCGGCGGCGGCCACGGTGCCGTCGGTGGACCCGTTGTCGAGGAGGACGATGTGGCGGACGCCCAGCTCGAGGTAGTGGCCGATGAAGGAGCCGATGTGGGCCTCCGCGTTCCTCTCCAGGCACACCACCAGCAGCTCGTCGGGGCCGTAGTCCACGCGCCGGGGCCCGAGCAGGTGGGCGACGTCGAAGGGGAGGAGCACGCGCTCCAGCCACAGCTCGCGCGCCGCCTCGCGCCTGGCCCGCCCGGAGCCCATGGCGGCGGCGGGGACGCGCGGGGCGCAGGCGGCGGCGCTCATCGGGCGTGGACGGGGACGGCGGCGGCGGCCAGGAAGCCGTCCACCGTCCGCTCGATGCCGAACCGCGCCTCCGCCGTGCGGCGCGCGCGCAGGCGCAGTCCCTCGCCGAGCACCCGGTCGGCATGGAGGCGCTCGATGGCGTCGGCCAGGGCGCCGGCGTCCCCCGGCTCCACCAGCAGGCCGTCTTCGCCGTCCGCCACCAGCTCCGGGATGCCGGAGAGGCGGGTGGAGACCACGGGCAGGGCCAGGGCCATGGCCTCCATGAGCACGTTGGGCGTGCCGTCGCGGTCCCCGTTGCGGGCTCGCACGCAGGGGAGCACGAAGACGCTGGCGGCGCGGAGCTGCTCCAGCAGCTCGGCCTGCGGGCGGGAGCCGGCGAGGGTGAGCCTCCCCTCCAGCCCGAGCCGGGCCGCCTGCGCGGCCAGGGCCTCCCTCTCCGGGCCGTCGCCGTAGACCGCCGCCTCGAAGGGCACGCCGCGCGCGGCCAGCCGCGCGCAGGCGTCGAGGAGGACGGCCAGGCCCTTCTTCTCCACCAGCCGCCCGGCGGAGGCGATGCGGAAGGGCCGGTGCCGGTACTCGGACACGGGGGAGATGGCGTCCAGGCGGATGCCGTCGCGCACCACCACGACCTTCTCCTCCGGCAGCCCCAGCGTCTCCACGAGGTGCCGCCGGTTGTACTCGGAGATGGTGAGGACGCGCTCCGCCGCCGCCGCCCAGAGGCGCAGGTCGGCCTGCGGCTCCGCGAACACGTCGTAGGCGCGCATCTTGAACGTGAAGGGCATGCCCACCGCGCGGTGCACGAGGTAGGCCAGCCGCACGTTGTCCTCGGCGAAGTCGCAGTGGAGGTGCTGCACCTCCCGGGCGCGCGCGAAGCGCACCACGGCCAGGGCCTCCAGGAAGGCGCGCCGCGCCCGCGGCCCTTCGCCCTCGTAGCCCGCGGCCTCGTCCCGGAGCCGCGCGCGCTCTCCGCGCGTCACCAGCCGGTCCTCCGAGTCCAGGGCCTCGGCCGCCCGCCGCTCGATGGCGTCGTCGTCGTACCGCCCGCGGGCCGCGTAGGCATAGGCGTAGTCGTGCTCGAGGTAGGCCGTGCGCGCGGCCAGGTCGTCCCCCGCCTCCCCGCCGTCGGCGGGGTCCAGGGCCGCCATCACCCACGCCCCGCCGCCGCGCCGGGCCAGCTCGCGCAGCTCGCCCGCCACGAAGGTCTGCGAGAGCGAGGGGAACTGCTTCACCAGGTAGAGGACGTTCATGCCGCGCCGTCCGTGGCTACGCCCCGAAGTCCACGGACGCGAAGCAGGCGCCCAGGAGCTCGCGCAGCACGATGGACTCCGGCCCGTCCTTGCCCAGGGCGGCGAGGGCGGCGGTGGCGTTCTGGAAGTGGTGCGACGCGTCGCGATGGCACAGCACGTCCGCCCCGCAGGCGTTCAGCTCGCGCCGGATGTACTCGAGATCCTCCCCCTCCAGGGCCTGCTGCCCGGCCAGCTTCACGCTCAGGGCCTCGCGGAAGGGGGGCGAGCCGTGGCGGAAGCCGTAGAGCAGGGGCAGCGAGGCGCGCTGCTGGCAGATGTCCTGCCCGACCTGGCGCCCCAGCGCGTCGGGCTCGCACCAGATGCCGCGGATGTCGTCGCAGATCTGGTACAGCATGCCCAGCGACTCCCCGAAGCGCCGCAGCGTCTCGCGCGTGGCGGGAGGCAGGCCGGCCAGGATGGAGATGGCGTCGGCGATGCACACGCAGGGGGAGGCCGTCTTGCGCGAGACCATCTCCAGGTAGTCGCCCACGGAGACGTCGGCGTCGCAGGTGTAGGTCAGGTCCCAGTGCTGGCCTTCGCACATCCGGAGGTGGGTGGCGTTGAACACGCCCAGGACGTCGAGGAGGGGCCCGGGCGGCACCTCGTGGTCGCGCAGGTCCAGGAGCACCTGGTAGACCATGCCCACCAGCGCGTCGCCCACGTTGATGGCCCGCTCCATGCCGAAGAGCGCGTTCACGGTGGGCCGGCCCCACCGCACCGAGTCCTTGTCCTCGATGTCGTCGTGGGCGAGGCTGGCCGAGTGCATCAGCTCGGTGGCCATCATCAGGATGCGCGCGATGTCCGGGGAGAGGTGGAACATGCGGCAGAACAGCATGGCCAGGATCGGGCGGAGCCGCTTGCCGCGGGCCAGGAAATCGCCCTCCGGGAGCCCGCGCAGGTCCCGGTCCGCGTACCCGAAGTGGTAGCGGATCATCCCGTAGTGGCCGCGCGGCTCCTCGAAGCGCCCGAAGTAGGCCACCAGCTCGCGGTCGAAGGCGCCGATCTGCGCCTCGAAGTGGCGGTGCAGGGCCTCGAGCTTCAGGGCGCGGCCGCGGGGATCCCCTGCGGAGCCGCCTTCACCCGCCGCCGAGGGTCCGGTCGCTGCGGCCGCTCCGGCCGCGGTGTCGTCGCGCATTTCCCCCTGCAACCCTGGATCGTCCCGCGAGCGGGGCCAGCAATGGCCGGGAAGGAGAGGGGCTTCCGACGGGGCCAACAGCCGTACTCGACGCCTCGCTTCTTTGACCCTTGCGGGTCGAACGCTACGCTCCCGGGGCGCGCAGGTCAAGCGCGGCCGCCGCCGGGGCGAGGAAGCCGCGCTCCTCCAGGAGGGCGGTCAGCCGGCGCGCGTTCTCCTCCACCGTACGGGCCACCGTGTCCAGGGCCAGGTCGGGGGCGGCGGGCGGCTCGTAGGGCTCGTCCACGCCGGTGAAGCCGCGGATCTCGCCCCCCCGCGCCTTGGCGTACATGCCCTTCACGTCGCGGGCCTCGCACACGGCCACGGGCGTGTCCACGAACACCTCCACGAAGTGGGCGGCGCCCACCAGGGCGCGGCACTCGTCGCGGGTGGCGCGGTAGGGGCTGACGGCGGCGCACACCACCGCCCCTCCGTGCCGCACGATCTCCGCGGCCACGAAGCCGATGCGGCGGATGTTGGTGTCGCGGTCCTCCTTGCTGAAGCCGAGTCCCTTGGAGAGGTGCGTGCGCACCACGTCCCCGTCGAGCAGGGTGACGCGCCGGCCGCGCTCGAGGAGGAGGGCGGTGAGCGCCTCCGCGGTGGCGGACTTGCCCGCGCAGGGCAGCCCCGTGAACCAGACGCAGAAGCCCTGCTTGTGCCGCGGGGGCAGGGCCTCGGCCAGGATCTCCGCCGTCTCCGGCCGCGTGAACCACTCCGGCAGGGCGCGGCCGTGGGGGAGGTACTCGCGCCGGAGCTCGGTGCCCGAGATGGTGACCGATCGGCGGCCCTCCGGCACCTCGTCCGCGCCCACGAACGCCGCGTCCTCCGGCACGTAGACCAGCTCGCGGAAGGGCACCATCTGCACGCCGATCTCCGCGGCGTGGGCGGCCACCAGCTCCTGGGCGTCGTAGGGACCGTAGAAGGGGACGCCCGCGGAGTCGCGCCCGGGGCCGGCGTGGTCGCGGCCCACGATGAAGTGGGTGGCCCCGAAGTTGCGGCGGATGAGGGCGTGCCACACCGCCTCGCGCGGGCCCGCCATGCGCATGGCCAGGGGGAGGAGGGCGAGCAAGGTGCGCGATGGCTCGTAGTAGCGCTCCACCAGCCGCTTGTAGCTCCGCACGCGCGTGAAGTAGTCGATGTCGCCGGGACGCGTGAGCCCCACCGCGGGGTGGAGGAGGAGGGCGCCCCCGCAGGAAGCGGCCGCGCGCTTGGTCAGCTCCTCGTGCGCGCGGTGGATGGGGTTGCGCGTCTGGAAGGCCACCACCGCGGGCAGGCCCATCTGCGCGAGGCGCGCGCGCACGGCGGCGGGAGGGAGCCTCAGCTCCGCGAAGTCGTAGTAGCGGGGCAGGCTCACCACGCGCAGCGGCCCCGAGAGGCAGAGCGGGCCCCAGGTCTGCATCTCCGCTACCAGGGGGTGGGCGGTGTCGTCCCGGCCCAGCACGCGCTCCGCCTCCTCGCGCCGGTCCCACGCGAAGGCCTCCTCCACGCGCATGACGGCCAGCGGCTCGTTGCGCGCGTTGACGAGCGCGACCTCCCGGTCCCGCAGCCGCGCGTGCTCCGCGGGAACGCTGAGGGTGACGGGTACCGGCCACAGCGCGCCGCCGGGCAGCCGCATGTGGTGGAGGACGCCCCGGTAGGCGGCCTCGTCCATGAAGCGCGCGAGGGGCGAGAAGGCGCCCGTGGCCAGCAGCTCGAGGTCGCAGAGCTGCCGCTCCGTGAGCTGGACCACGGGGAGGGTCTTGGCGCGGGCGGCGAGCGCGTCGCGCTCCTCGCCGCGCACGAGCAGGTCCACCAGCGTCCCGCCGTAGGGCGTGTTCATGCGCGGGCCGCCTCCAGGATGGCCCAGAGCCCGGCCAGGCTCCGCTCCATGGTGAACCCCGCCTGGACGCGCCGCCGGCCGGAGGCCCCGAGGCGCGACGCCAGCGCGGGGTCGCGGGCCAGGCGGAGCATGCGCTCGGCCATGGCCGGCGCGTCGCCGGGATCCACGAGGTACCCCGACTCGCCGTCCGTCACCACGTCGGGAATGCCGCCGTGGCGCGTGGAGACCACGGGCAGGCCGGTGGACGAGGCCTCGATCACCGCCACCGGGGTGCCTTCGGCGTCGCCGTCCCGCGCGGTCACGGAGTGCTGGACGAAGGCGCGGGCCTGGCGCAGGCTCGCCGCCACCGTCTCCGGCGGCTGCGCGCCGGGGAAGCGCACCGCGTCCTGCAGGCCCAGGGCCACCGCCATGCGCTGGCAGGGCCCGAGGAGCGGACCGTCGCCGAGCATGGTCAGGCGCGCCTGGGGCACGTCCCGGAGCAGGGCGTGGAAGGCCAGCAGCGTCAGCTCGGGCGCCTTCTTCTCCACGAAGCGACCCACGGCCACGAAGAGGGGCGGCGCCGCGCCCGGCTCCCCGCCCGCGAACAGCCCGGTGTCCACGCCGTAGGTGTTGTAGTGCAGGCGCTCGCGTGGGGCGCCCAGGGAGAGCAGGCGCGCCTCCATGTCCCGCGAGACGGCGACCACCGCCGCCGCTCCCGCGAGCAGCTCCGCGTAGCCGCGGTGGCCGTCCACGAGCCTGGTCACGGAGGCGTCGTAGCCGTGGAAGTGCGCCACCAGGGGGACGTGGGCCGCGCGGCAGGCGGCGAGCAGGCGGTGGGCGGTGGGCCCGAACTCGGCGAGGACCACCGAGACCCCGTGCCGGCGCAGGTGGCGGGCGAGGACCGCGTCCTGGGCGCGGGCCACCGCGCCCGGCATCAGCCGCCGCGCCGCCGCGCGCAGCACGCGCTCGCCCGCGGAGGGCGCGACCGCGGCACCGGACTCGTCGAGGGGCGGCGGCTCGAGGCCGGAGAGCACGACCACGCGCACGGGGAGCCGCGCCATGTGCGCGCGGATGAAGGAGGACTCCTCGGCCGCGTGGCGGGTGGAGGTGGCCACGCAGACGGTGGGAGGGCCCTGGTCGGCGAGGAGCCAGCCGGCCGCCGACCGGCGCGTGCGCACGCCGGCGGGGAAGGTGCCCGGGGAGGGGGACGCCCGCGCCGCGCCCGGGGCCAGGAGCGCCGTCACGACGGGTTCCAGTGGATGTCCAGGACGATGAGGTTCCCGAGGTACGCGCGCACGTTGTTGATCTCGCTCTTCTCCGCCGCCACCGTGAAGGGGCAGGCGGGGCCCAGGCGCCCGAACTCCGCGAGGGGCGCCTTGGTGGCGCCGTCCAGGATGGAGCCCGAGATCACGAAGGTCCCCGCGAAGAGGGGAAGCTGCGGGATGAGGCAGGAGAACGAGCCCTCCCCCTGCCGCAGCGCGAAATGCCCGTTGTCGAAGCCTCCGATGCCGCTGGCGATGCGCACCAGCCGGTCCGGGGTGTGGATGGTGAACGACCAGGCCACGGCCTCCACCGCCTCGCGGGACCGGTAGCGCATCTCCACGCGCGCGGGCCGCCCGCTGTGGGGATCGCCTCCGTCCTCGCCCCGGATGGACACCGACTCGATGACCACGGGCTCCGCCGGCGCCTCGCCCGGCTTCGTGCCGTCCCAGGCCACGCTGAGGCCGCGCGGGGCCTGGATCATCTTGTAGTAGAGGTCGAAGCCGTCCACCGTCTCCCCGTCGAAGACCACGCGGCCCTGGTCCAGGAGCACGCAGCGCGGGCAGATGGCCTGCACGGTGTAGAGGTCGTGGGCCACGATCACCAGCGTCCCCCCCGCCTTCAGGTAGCGCACCATGTGCTGGAGGCACTTCCGGCGGAAGGCCATGTCGCCCACGGCCAGGACCTCGTCGCCCATGAGCACGTCGGGGTCGAGGTGGGCCACCACCGCGTAGCCCAGGCGCGCGCGCATGCCCGAGCTGTAGGTCTGGACGGGCGCCTCCATGGCCTCTTCCAGCTCGGCGAAGGCCACGATGTCATGGTAGGCGGCGTCGATGCGCTCGCGCGACATGCCGAGCACGGCGCCGCTGTTGTAGACGTTCTCGCGGCCCGTCTGCACGGGGTTGAAGCCGGCGCCCAGCTCGGTGACGAGGCCGGTGGTGCCCCGCACGGTGATGCGGCCCTGGTCGAGCTTGAGGCGGCCGTTCAGGAGCTGGAGGAGCGTGCTCTTGCCCGCCCCGTTCTTCCCGATGAGGGCCACCGCGTCGCCCCGGCGCAGCTCGAGGTCGACGTCCTTCAGGCTCCAGAACTCGTGCGGCCGGAGGTCGTCGCTGCGGCGGGGGCGGGCGCGCAGCTCGTCCACCAGGTCCTGGAACCCGTAGCGGAGGGAGGCCTCCAGGTTGCGGCAGAACTTCTTGGAGACGCCCTCCGCCCGGACCAGGACCTCGCCCGGCGCCCCTTCCATGGACGGCGTCAGAAGCGGGCCCGCTCGAGCACGATGGGCATGGAGACGCGGTAGACGAGCCAGCCCGCGGCGAGGAGGGCGAGGGCCAGGGCGGCCACCGCGAGGAACGCGGCGAGCATGGTGGGCGCGCTCCCGGAGGCCAGCTCCCGCGCGGTGACGAGCAGGGGAGTGACGGGGTTGAGCTGCACCAGGGTGCCGAAGGGCCCGGGCGGGGGCACGGGGTAGACCACGGGGGTGACGAAGAACCAGACGCTGGTGACGATGGGCAGGCTCTTGGCGACGTCCTGGTACAGCGCGCCCAGGGGGGCGAGGATGAGGCCGGCCGCGGCGCCGAGGCACACCAGGGCCAGCACGCCGAGGAGGGCGAAGGGGGCCGTCCACCCCACGGGCACCCCGTACCAGGCGAAGAGGAGGGCGGCGAGGAGCGAGCGCACCCCGCAGTTCACCACGGCCTCGCCGAGCTTCGAGAGCACGATGGCCTCGGGGGCCACGTTGAAGCGCGCGAGCAGCCGGCTCTCCGCGGACAGGGCCAGCATGGGGCCGTTGAGCGCGTCCAGGAAGGTCTGCCACAGCGTCATGCCGAGGACGACGAAGACGGGATAGGGCACGGCGGTGGCCCCCACGTTGAGGATGCGCGCGCGGGTGGCCAGGGTGAGGATGGCCGCCGCGGCCACGGCGGGGATGAAGAGCCAGGCGGCGCCGAGGAGGGAGCGCCGGTACTGCACGCGCAGGTCGCGCAGGAACAGGCGCCGGGCCAGCTCGCGCGAGGAGAGGAGGTCGGCCAGCATCTCCCGCAGGAGCTCGCGCGGCCGCCGCAGGCGGCTGTCGGGCGTGTAGACGACCTCGCTCATCCCGCGGCCGCCCGCCGGAGGAGGCCCAGGGCGCGCGTGCCCACCGCGCGTACGCGCGGGGGCAGGTGGTCCTTCCAGGTGTGGCCGTCGAGGCCGGGGGGACAGCGGATGCGCCCGCGCGGGCGGCGCCACTCCCCGGCGCGGCCGCGCGCGCGCACGCGCTCGAAGAGGGCGACGTAGGCGTCCACCATCCGGTCGGCGCCGTAACCGCCCTCACGCACGGTGCGGAAGGCGGCGGCGGAGAGGGCCTGCCGCCGCGCCGGGTCTCCCTGGAGCGCGGCCAGGCGCGCGGCGAAGCCCTCGTGGTCGCCCACGGGGACGCGGTGGCCGTTCACGCCCTCCACCACGAGGTCGGGGATGCCGCTGCGGAGGTCGGTGACCACGGGCACGCAGCCGCGCCCCATGGCCTCCAGCAGGCACACGGGCAGCCCTTCGAAGGCCGAGGTGAGTATGACCACGTCGCTGCGGTCGAAGACCTCGAGCACGGCGCTGTTGGGAAGGGTGCCCAGCCATCGCACCGCGCCGCGCACTATGAGGCCGTCGCAGGCCGCGATCAAGTCCGCGCGGCTGGGCCCGTCGCCGATGACGGTGAGCTCGGCAGGGACGCCGCGCTGGTGCAGCCGCGCGAAGATGGGGGCGAGGTCGAGCACGCGCTTCTGGGGCTGGTCGAGCCGCCCCGCGTAGACCACCTGCAGGGGCCGCCGCCCGTCCCCGGAGGGACGCGCGGGAAGCCGCTCCGGCAGCGGGATGCCGTAGGGGATCGTGTGCAGGCGCGGGGCGAGGCGGGGATGGCGCGCCCCCGTCACCGCGGCCACCGTGGGGCTGACCGCCACCACCGCGTCCCAGTAGCGCCCCAGGCGCGCCACGTGCTCGTAGTGGACGGGGTCGTCGCTGTGCACGATGCCGACCACGTGGACGTCGCGCGGCAGCTTGGGGCTCACGCACGAGCACTCGTAGTCGTAGTTCGGGATGTAGACGCACGGGGCCTGCGCCTCGAGGTAGCGGATCAGCCTCCACCACCGCGTGCCCCAGGGCTCGTGGCGGCCGCCCGGGAGCTCGTGGCGGGGCACGTCGTCGGGCAGGGGCAGGGGGTTCCAGCGGAGGAACGGCCGCGTGAGCAGCACGCGCGCGTCGATGCCGCGCGCGACCAGGCCGCGCGTGAGGATGGCGGAGAAGACGTCCACCCCGCCCAGGGTGCCGCCGCTGAGGCCGACCACGACGCGGTAGCCGGGCGCGGTCGTCACCGTTGCGCGGCGCGGGCGGGGCCGGGGAGCCGCTCGTCGCGCGGGGGGCGCGGCCGCTCCTCGGCTGCCCGCCCGGGGACGAGGCCGCCGGCCGGGCGCGGTGAAGCCCCCGCGGCCAGCGCCCGCTCGACGATGGCCACGAAGGCGTCCGCCTGGGCCTCCGGATCGAACTCCGGGCGGCGGCTGTTGGCGAGCGCGCGCGCGGAGAGCTCCGCGTACAGCGCCTGGTCGGCGCGCAGGCGGCGCAGCGCCTCCACGTAGGCGGCGGGGTCTCCCTTGGGCCGCACGAGCAGGCCGCCCTCGCCCACGGTGAAAGGGAGGCCGCCCACGTCGGCGGCCACCACCGGGATGCCGCTCTGCTGGGCCTCCACCACCACGCGCCCGAAGGTCTCGAGCCACTGCGACGGCACGAGGAGGACGTCCGTCACCGCGTAGACCGCACGCATGTCGTGGCGGTGGTCCCACACCTCCACGTTGGGGAGGCCGCGCGCGACCGTCTCGTAGGAGCGGTCGCCCCACCGGCCCTTCACGAAGAGGAAGCGGGTCTCGGGGAGGGCGCGGGCCACGGCCAGGGCCACGGCCACCCCCTTCTCCGGCGTCGGGTTGACGAAGGTGACGTACCGGCGCTGCCGCCCCTCCACGCGGTAGCCCGCCGCGTCCACGAGGGGAAGCACGACCTCCGCCGGCCGGCCCGTGGCCGCGGCGGCCACGGAGGCGGCGAAGGGCGAGTTGGCGAGCAGGTGCACGCCGTCGGGGATGAAGCGGCTGGCCGCGAAGAGGTTGGCCAGGCTGCGCACCACGAAGAAGCAGGGGAGGCCCCGGTCGAGGGCGCGCCCGAGGAGCGGGCAGGTGAGGTTGTTGTAGCCGAGCACGGCGTCGGGCCGGTAGGCGTCGAGGAAGCCGTCGAACCAGGCCGTCCAGGCGGGCCGGCCGCGGAACCGGCGCAGGCCGCGCCACGCGCGCAGCCCGCCCGCCTCGTCGCGCGCGAAGAGCCGCGGCGCGCGCAGGCGCAGGAGGGCGGCGGCGGCCGCCTTCCAGGCGTGCGGCGAGCGGAGGGAGCGGCCGCACACGACCTCCACCTCCCACCCGCGCCGGCGCAGCCCGTCGAAGAGGCGCAGCAGGGAGCGCTCCGCCCCGCCCGAGGAGTCGGGGAAGAAGATGGACGAGGTGGCGAAGAGAAGTTTCCGGGGCGTCATCGAGCCGCGGAGGGGGCGCGAGGCGCGATGGTACAGCGCCCTTCCACCGGAGTCGAGAAGCGCTGTGGTATAGATTCCGCGCCCTGCCGCCATGGCGAGCCCCGGCGTGTCCGTCGTCATCCCCACCCACGACCGCGCCGCCCTCCTGCGGCGGGCGGTGGAGAGCGCCCTCCTCGCCATGCGCGCGGACGACGAGCTGATCGTGGTGGACGACGGCTCCACGGACGGGACGGGCGCGCTGCTGGCGTCGTACGGGGCGCGCCTGCGGAGCGCCCGCACGCCCCACCGCGGGCCGGGGGCGGCCCGCAACCGCGGGCTGGCGGAGGCGCGCCTCGAGCTGGTGGCCTTCCTGGACTCGGACGACGAGTGGATGCGCGACAAGCTCGAGCTGCAGCGCGCGGTCATGGAGCGGCGCGCGGACGCGCTGTTCTGCTTCAGCGACTTCGGCCACCGCGACGGCGCGGGGAAGGAGGCGCGGCGGTGCCTCGGCGCCTGGCACGGCGACGCGCGCGGATGGGACCTCATCCTGGGACCGGCCGTCCCCTTCTCCGCCCTGGGGCCGCTGCCGGAAGGGCGCGCCGACTTCGCGGTGCACGTGGGCGGGCTCTACCCGTCCGCCCTGGGCGGCGACTACGTCTGCACGAGCACGGCCATGGTGCGCCGCACGGGGGCGGGGGAGGCGGCGCGCTTCCCGGAGGACCTGCGCAAGTACGAGGACTGGGAGTACTTCTCGCGGCTGGCGGCGGCGGGCCCCGCCGCCTACCTGGACTGCGAGACGCAGTGGAACTGCGACCACCCCGGGGAGCGGCTCTCGCGGCTGGACGGCTTGGGCGAGGCCACCGCGCGCCTGGCCGTTCTCGAGCGCGTGTGGGGAAGCGACGCCGCCTTCCTGGAGGAGCACGGCCCGCGCTTCCGCGCCGTGGTGGCCGGGCACCGGCGCGCGCGCGCGCGCGCCCTCATCGCCGCGGGGCGGACGCGCGAGGCGCGCCAGGAGCTGCGCCGCGCCGGGCAGGCCTCCGCGCGCGAGCGCGTGATGGCGCGCCTGCCCGGCGCGCTGGCGCGCACGCTGGTGAGGGCGCGCCGCCGCCTCGTCTCGTGATGGGCCTGGCCGTGCGGGCCTTCCGGCGCCTGCCGCCGCGCCTCGGCGCCCTCCACGCCGCCGACATCCTGACCGCGCGCACGCGCGAGCTGCGGCAGGTCCCGCGCGTCCCCCGCGCCTTCGAGGTCCGCCCCGCGGGAGAGGGCGACGGCCCCCTCCTCGCGCAGTTCTTCGCGCGCTCCGGGCAGTCCCCGCGAACGCCGTCCACGGAGGACGCCTGCGTCATGGCGGTGGGGGACGGCGCCGTGCAGGCCCTGGAGTGGGTGCGCTGGGGGCCCTCCGAGTACGTCGAGGACGCGCCCCGGCTCGGCGTGCGCTTCGCGTTCCCCGCGCGGTCCTGCTGGCTCCACAACGGCCGCAACCTGGAGAGCGACGGCCTGGGTCCGTGGGGCATGGTGATGGGGCGGCTGCGTCCCTACCTGGAGGAGCGGGGCGTGGACAGGGTGTTCCTGCAGGTGTCGGCGGACAACGCCTACTCGGCGGCCTGCCATGCGTCGCTGGGCTTCCGCCGCCTCGGCACCGTGGCCTCCCTGCGCCTGCTGCGCGGGCGCGTGGTCGGTCTCCGCCGCGCGGGGCACGGCTGGTCGGGCGTGGGCGAGGGCCCGCTCGACCTGGGCCGGCTGGTCGAGGGTTAGGGTCGCGGATGGGCGCGCCCGACCTGTCCCCGGTCCTGGAGGCCCTGGCGCGCGAAGGGTGGCGCGGCTTCGTGCTGTTGCGCCGCCACCTCGCCCGCAACCCGCGCGAGCGGCGCGCGGTGGCGCGCCGGCTCGAGGACGTGCCCTGGGAGCGGCGCTCCGACCTGGAGGCGCGGCGGGTCCGCTTCGCGTTCCTGTCCGACGCGCTGACCGCGAACTTCCGCGAGCCGCTCCTGCTGGAGTGCCTGGAGCGCGGGGTGATCCCCGTCGCCTACCACGCACCCCCGGGACCGCTGGCGCGCGAGGTCGGCGATCCGGCCAGCGGGCTGTGGTCGTGCGGAGCGGACGTGATCGTGGTGGGGCAGGCGGCGCCCGACCCCGTCCCTCCGGGGTTCCTCGACCGCCTCCTCCTCGACCTCGACACCGTCCGCGGCCGGAGCGCGGCCACGCTGCTCGTGCACGGCTTCCTGGCCGAGGAGGGGGCGACCGCCGAGCGCCGCGAGGCGTGCGCGCGCCTGGGCCGCGATCTCGCGGAGGGGTGCCGCGGCGTCGCGGGGACACGCGTGGTGGACCTGGGGGCGGCCGCCGCCGCGTCGGGGGCGCGCTTCTGGACGCTGCACAAGACGCGCTTCCTGGGCGGCTACGCCTTCCCCGAGGAGATGGCCGCCGAGCTGTGCCGCGGGTACGCCGCGGCGGGCGCCGCCGCGCGTGGCCTGGTCCGCAAGTGCCTGGTGCTGGACCTGGACGACACGCTGTGGGGCGGGATCGTGGGCGAGGTGGGAGTGGCGGCGCTGGAGCTGGGCGAGGGACATCCCGGCAGCGTGTACCGCGAGGTGCAGCGCCAGGCGCGGCGGCTCAGGGAGCGGGGGGTGGTCCTGGCCATCAACAGCGCCAACGACGAGGAGGACGTCTGGCCCGCCCTGGCCCGCCCCGAGTCGCTGCTGGGCCGCCACGACTTCGCGGCCTGGCGCGTCAACTGGGAGGACAAGGCGGACAACCTGCGCTCCCTGGCGGAGGAGCTGGGGTTGTCCCTCGACAGCCTCGTGGTCCTCGACGACGACCCCGTGAACCGGGAGTGGATCGAGGAGCGCCTTCCCGAGGTGCACGTGCTGCCCGCGCAGGACCCGCTGGACATGGCGCGCGCCCTGGCCACCACCCTCCTCTTCGAGGGTCTCCACCTGACCGCCGAGGACCGCGGGCGCGCGGCGGCCTACGCGGCGGCGCGCCTCCGCCGCGAGAGCGAAGGCGCCTCCTCCGACCGCGAGGCCTTCCTGGCCGGCCTCGGCCTCCGCGTGACCGTTGGCCCCGCCCCTCCCGAGCACCTGCCGCGCCTGGCCCAGCTCTCCCAGCGCACCAACCAGTTCAACCTCACCGCCCGCCGCTACACGCAGGCCGAGCTGGCCGGCCTCTGCGCGGACCCCGACCACGCGGTGCTCTTCTGCGCCTGCCGCGACCGTTTCGGCGACGAGGGCGTGACCGGGCTCGCCGTGCTGCGGCGGCGGGAGGCGGAGTGGTCGGTGGACGCCTTCGCCCTGAGCTGCCGGGTGCTGCGGTGGGGGGTGGAGCGCACGCTCGCCGCGGTGGCCTGCCGCGCGGCGGCGGAGCGCGGCGGGACGTCGCTCCTGGGCGAGTACGTGCCCACCACGCGCAACCGGCAGGCGGAGTGGTTCTACCGCGACCTCGGATTCGCGCCCGTTTCCGTGACCGCCGCCGGCTCGACCTGGCGCCTCGCCCTGCCCGCCCCCGCGGACATGCCGGCGCCCTGGATCACGCTGGAGGGCGCGTGAGGATCTCCGCGCTGCTGGCGCCCCTGTTCCCGGACCTGGACCGCCCGCTGCGGGCCGAGGACTCCCCGGCCACCGTCGAGGGCTGGGACTCGCTGCGGCAGGTCGAGGTCGTGCTGGCGGTGGAGGAGGCGTTCGCGGTGGACCTCGGCACCGCGGAGATCGCCGCCCTCCGCTCGGTGGGGGAGCTGGTGGCCATCCTGCGCCGGCGCGGACTGCAGGCGGAGGTCTGAGCCGCCGCTTCAGCCGCGCGCGCGGGCGCGCCGGCGGTCGATCCAGCGGGAGAGCTTCTCCGTGTGGTCGTTGAAGACGACGCCGCACACGCGGTCCGCGCGCAGGTGCGCGGTGGCGCGGCGGATGGCGTCGCGCGAGGCGTGACGCGCGCGCACCACCACCAGGAGGCCGTCCAGTCCGTCCTGCAGGGTGAGCGTGTCGGCGGTGGTCTCCAGCGGCGGGCAGTCCACGAGCACGTGGTCGAACGACTCGCGCAGGCTCGCCAGCAGGTCCGCCATGCGCTCTCCGCCCAGCAGCTCCCCCGGCGCGGCGATCGGCTCGCCGGCGGCCAGCACGTCGAAGCCCCAGGGCTCGAGGCGGCGGAGGGCCACCAGGCCGTCGCCGTCCGCGCGCAGCCAGGCGCCGAGGCCGGGGGCGGCCGGCAGACCCAGGCTCCGCTCCAGGGACGGCGCGCGCAAGGTCGCCTCCACCACCAGCACGCGGCGCTCCGCCTCCTGGGCCAGGGCGGCGGCCAGGCCCAGGGTGACCGCGGTCGCGCCCTCGTAGGCCGTCGGTCCCACCACCCCCAGGCAGCGGAGCGGCCTCTCCTCGCCGAGCGCCCGCACGCGCGTGCGCAACCGGCGGAAGCCCTCGAAGGCCTCTCCGTGCGGAACCAGCAGCGCCGCCAGCGCGGGGTCCGCGGGCCGGGGCCGCACCTCGGCCCGCGTGGCCTCGAAGGCCACGCGCCGGCGGGGCATGGGTGTCGGGGCTCCGGCGTGCGCCATCAGCCCGCGCTCCCGGCGCCGGGGGCCTCGGCCTCGGCGGCGGCCTCGGCCCGCGGCAGGGTCACCAGCAGCGGATAGGGCAGGACCTCCTGCAGCTCGCGCTCGCTCTTCACGGAGCGGTCGAAGGTGTCCGCCACCACCGCCGCCAGCAGCCCCGCCGCCAGGCCGATGCCCAGGCCGCCGAGGAGGAAGAGCGTCGTGTACGGCATGATCGGCCGCCCGGGCAGGTAGGCGGGATCGATGACCCGGAAATAGCCGGTGCGCCAGAACTCCTCGATCTTGCGCGCCATCTCCGCCTCGCGCTCCCTGCGCAGGGCCGCCGTGTAGTCCTCGCGCAGCAGCGGGTAGTCGCGCGTCAGGTCGGTCAGCCCCTTGCGCGCGCGCGGCGCGTCCTCGATGCGCGCGTGGAAGTGCTCGATGCGGGCATCGAGGGCCTCGCGTCGCTGCCGGAGCCCCTCGATCTCGGCCTCCACGGGGGCGAGGGCCCGGCGCAGCTCCTCGTTGGACGGGTGCTCGGGGACCGCGGACTGCGCGCGCTCCGCCTGGGCGGCGAGCTGCTCCTGGAGGAGCTGCATGCGCGCGCGCATGGAGGCCATGTCCGGGTACTCGTCCGTGTAGCGCCCCCTCATCGACTCGTAGGTGGAGCGCAGGTTGGCCAGCTCCAGGGCCGGGGGGGGAGGCGCGCCCGACTGCCGGCGTCCTTCCAGCACCCCGCGCTCGAGGGCCTCGCGCCGCTGCTCCAGGGTGCGGAGGTACTCGGCCAGCGTCTGCTGCTCGGCCTGGAGCTGGGCGATGGTCTTGAGGTTGGCGTCCTGGCGGTCGGGGAGCGACTCCCAGTTCTCCTGCTCGTAGCGCCCGATCTCGGTCTCGCGCTGCTCGAGGGCGGTGCGCGTCTCCGCCACGTTCCGTCGCAGCAGCTCCAGGGCGCGCCGGTTGAGGTCGTCGCGGATGCGGTCGCTGTCCTCGATGAACTGGGCGGCGAGCATGTTGGTGACCACCATCGCCTTGTACGGATAGCGGTTGACGTACTCGAACATGAAGGAGTCGCTGCCGTGGACCCGGATCTGGATGGCGTCGCGCATGCGCTCGGTGACGACGTGCAGGGGCTGGTCGGAGGTGCCCGGGTAGGGGTCCAGCCTCTTGATGATCTCCTCCAGGCGGTTGCGGCTCAGCGCCACCTGGCGCATGGTGTTGAGCCGCTGGCGCATGGACTCGGCGCTGGCCGCGGAGACGAAGTAGTCGGAGGGGACGGTCTTGGTCTCCACGATGATGAGGGTGCCCGAGCGGTACTTGCGGGGCGCCCACACGGCGAGGGCCACCCCCACGGCCAGGCAGGCCACCAGGGGCACCAGGAAGTGCCGCGGGTAGCGGAAGGGGATCTCGAGGTACTCGAGGAAGTCCCGCGCCGGGCGCTCGTCGTTCTCGGGGAAGTCGCTGGCCACGGAGTCAGGGAACGATGACGGTGTCGCCCGACTCGAGCACCACGTTCTGCTCGAGGTTCAGGCCCTGCACCAGCTCGCGGAAGTTCACGCGCAGGACGGTGCGCGTGCCCGCGCGCTCGCGCAGGATCAGCACCTGGTCGCGCTTGGCGAACTCGCGGAAGCCGCCGGCCATGGCCAGGGCCTGCAGCACGGTCATGCGGCTGGTGAGCGGGTAGAGGCCCGCGCGCGCGACCTCGCCGAAGAGGAAGAAGCGCGCGCTGTTGGCCTGGGCCACCGTGATGGTGACCACGGGCACCTCGAGGAAGGCGCGCAGGCGGGTGCGCACCTCGTTGGTCAGCTGCTCGGGGGTGCGGCCGGCCGCGCGCATGTCGCCCACCAGGGGCACGGTGATGCGGCCGTCCAGCCGCACCATCACGTCGGCGCTGACCTCCGGCTCCTTCCACACCGCGATGCGCAGCATGTCGCCCGGCGCCACGTAGTAGTCCGGCATGACCACGTCGTCGGTGCTGGGGGCCGGCGCCGCCGCCGGTTCCTGGGCGGCCGCCATCGTGGAGGGAATGACGAGGATGGCCGCGGCCCAGATGAGGATCTGAACCATCGCGTTCGCGTCGAACGTTAGTCGGCGGGGTGGGGGATGTCAAACCGGGTTTGACTTGCGCGGCCGCGCCCCGGTAACGTGCCCTTCCCTCCGTGCTCCCGCGGTGAGACCGCAGCCCCCCGCCGGCCGCACCGCCCCGCCGCGCGGCGTGCTCCGCCTCCCCTGGCCTCCCCTGCGCGGGAAGGGGCGGAGGCGCGCGCGGGCGGCGGCGGGCGCCCTCTTCCTCGCGGCGCTGGCCGTCGCCGCACCGGCCGGGGCCCAGGACGGCGACCGCTGGACGTTCCAGCCCGTCCTCCGCCAGACCTTCACCAACAACCTCTTCCTCACCAGCGACGACCCCTTCGCCGACCGCGCCCTCTCCCTCACCCTGAACGTGGGCTACAGCCGGACCAGCGGCCGGTGGCGCCTGGGCGCGCTGGGATGGGTGAGCGGGGTGGTGTTCGGCGACGCGGAGAACCTCGACGACGTGCGCTTCGGCCTGGGCGTCACCGCGGAGAGGGCGCTCTCGCCGCAGTCGACGCTGACCCTGACCGGGGCGTGGTCGGACGGGGTCAGCGTGGAGTCCTTCTTCGTGAACCCCGTGGACGCGCCGCAGTTCGACGTCCAGACCTTCAGCGCGGGCATCGGCTACGGCTACCGGTTCTCGCCGCGCACCACCGGCGGCCTCTCCCTGGGGGGCACCATCGTGCGCTCGCTCAACGGCCTGCCCGATTTCGTGGTCCCGCCTCCCGCCCCCGTGGACGTGCTCGTGCCCCTGGCCCCGCCGCCCTCCGATCCCCTGGACGAGACGGTGCCCCAGCCCGACCTCATCGAGCCTTCGGGCCTCGACAACGCCGCGGTGGTGGCGGGGCTGGTGGGCCGCGACGGCGTCACCCGGGCCACCGACTACCGCTCGTGGACGCTCGGCGCCACCCTGGGGCACCGCTACTCCTCGCGCACCGGCCTCAGCACGGGCCTGCTCTATCGCCGCAACGTGGACGACGACAACCGGCAGGTCGAGGGACAGGTCGGCGTGAGCCGCGCGATCGACAGCCGCACCAACGTCTCCGCCACCTACACCGGCCTGTGGAGCGCCTATCCCGGGTCCGACTTCTTCTCCCACACCCTCCTCCTGCGCGCGGACAAGGCCCCCCCGCGCCGGCGCATCCGTCTCGACGTCTCCGCCGGCGTCACCTACGTGGACAGCGAGGACCCGAGCTGGACGCTGATCGGCGGCTTCGGCGTCTCGCTTCCCCTGGGGCGGACCATGCTCGCCGCGCGCTACGACCACAGCCGCTACCAGTCGGTGCTCTTCCCCCGCAACTACGACACGCACTCCTTCTCCCTGAGCATGAGCCGGCGCCTGACGCGCAGCCTCTTCATCCTCGGCTTCGGCACGTGGCTGAACGCCAACGACCAGGACCCGTTCAACTCCTACACCACGGGCTGGGCGGGGGTGTCGCTGCGCCAGCGCGTGATGCGGAAGTTCACCCTGGGCGGCGGCTACGGTTACAGCCTCTACGACACGCCGCAGTTCCCGGCCGCCGGCCGCTCCGTGTGGACGGTGTTCATCGGCCGCTGACGCGGGGCCGCAGCTCGTACACCGTCAAGGCGCGCCAGCGGGCGGGACGGCGCGCGCGGGTCCGCTCGTCGTCGTCCACGGGCATCTCCACCGTGAAGGCGGTCGCGCGCTCGTAGCCGCGCAGCAGGTCTTCCTCCACCGACGCGCACCAGGGATGCGGGTCCGTGACCTCGCGCGAGAAGGCGCGCTCGTAGAGCAGGACGCGCCGCCCCTCGGCCAGGGCCGCGCGCACCTGGCCGTCCAGCGCGGAGCGGGCCGCGGCGGGCCGCCCGGGACTGGCCTTGCACGCCTGGTAGGGCGAGATGCGGCGCAGCTCGGGCGCGAAGAAGGCGGCGGCGGCGTCCAGGGTCGGCGGCAGCACCACCACCGCGCCGCGCGCCCTCTCCGCCATGGCCAGCACGGCGGCCACCCCGGGGTCGGCGCGCGGGTCGCGGCGGGCGAGGAGGTCGCGCAGGTTGCACGCGAGCATGAGGACGAGGAAGCCGGCGAGGAGCCCGCGCCAGCGGCCGCCGGCCAGGGCGAGGCCGCCCGCCCACAGGGCCCAGAACGGCACCATGGCCGTCACCCAGAACTCGGGGTTCTCCGGCTCCCACCAGAGCGTGAAGAGACCGTAGGCCAGGTACCAGGCCAGCAAGGGGATGGCGGCCGCCGCGGGTCCGGACCGTGCCCAGCCCCGCCAGGCCCCGAAGGCCCCGAGGGCGAGCGCGGCCGCGGCCGCGCCCACCAGCGCGAGGTCGAGGGCCAGGCCGCCGCGGTCGCGCTGGAGGTCCCTGAGGACGAACTCGAAGAAGACGAGCGACCGCCCGTGGCCGAGCACGAGGTCACGCAGGCCGTCCAGGCCCCACCCCGCGCCGTACCCGCGCAGGGCGTAGCCCAGGAGCCAGGCGAGGAGCGCGGAGGGGGAGTCCACCCCCGCGCGCGCCACGGCGGCCCAGAGGTACACGGGGACCACGACCACGGAGGCCGCCAGGAAGAAGGAGACGAGGCGCGCGCCGCGCGCGCGGGCGGGAAGGGGGCCGCGCGCCAAGGCGGCCACCGCCACCGCGGCGAAGAGCACGCCCATCTGGTGATAGAGGCAGCCCAGGCCCATCAGGGCGCCGGCGCCGGCGGCGAGCAGGAGGGGGCCGCCCGCCGCCGCGCGGAGGAGGAGCAGGGAGGCGAAGGCCAGGAACATGGTGGAGGGGACGTAGACCTCGACGTCCACCGAGAACATCCAGGTGGCGAAGCAGGTGGCGAAGCAGGCCGTGGCCAGCAGGCGCGAGGCACGGTCGCGCAGGAAGCGCCCGGTGAGGAGGAAGAAGGCGAGCACGGAGAGCGACCCGAACACGGCGTTCATCGCGCGCAGGCTCTGGGCGGTGCCGGCCAGGGAGGTGGGGGGACGGCCGGCGAGCCGCGTCCAGGCATGGCCCGTCGCGTTGTAGAGCAGGTGGTGGGGGTTGAAGAGGCCGCCGGGAGCGCCGTCGTGGACGGCCACCACGTAGGCGTAGACGTCGGAGTTGTAGCCGAGGCGCGGGCGCGTGGCCAGGTACCCGGCGAGGGCCAGCAGCCACACCAGGGCGGCGGTGGCGACCCGGGCGCGGCCGTCGGCGTCGCGCATGGCCGCCTATCTTGGCACCGCCGCGCGCGCGGCGACGCCCGGGCACGTTGACAGGGCGCGAGCGGCTCGGCTAGGATCCGCCCTCGACTTCCCTCCGCATACCGCGACCCGCGCCCCCCGCGCCTCACCTGGGTGTACGTTCCCCGCGCGCGACGGCACGTCGTCCCTGGACGTGGCACCGATGACGAGCAGCCGCAAGGTGAGGATCGACGCCTTCCCAGACAGCGCCTTCCGCTATCTGCACCGCTGGACGATCGTCTGCGTGGACGTGATCACCTCCGGCACCACGGCGGTGACCGCGGTGGCCCAGGGCCGCCGCACCTTCGCCGCGGGTGACGTGGCGGAGGCCTTCCGCCTGGCCCACGTGGCCGAGGGCACGCTGGGCGAGGGCTCCATGCGCTTCGACGTGGCGCAGAGCCCGGCCGCCCTCGCGCGCCGCTCCGACCGCAGGCCGCTGGTGCTGGTGGACCCCCCGGGCACGCGCCTCCTGGCCAACTGCCGCGGGGGACGCGACGTCTACGTGGCCTGCCTGCGCAACGTCACCGCCACCGTGGAGCTGCTGGCGGGCCGCGGCCACGACGTGGTGCTGCTGGGCGCGGGCGAAGGCGCGGACTTCCGCTGCGAGGACAAGATGGCCACCGCGCGCCTCGGCGCCTCCCTGGTGGCGCGCGGCTTCGTACCCGACGGCCACGAGACCGCCGACACCATCAAGCGCTGGGGAGCCACGGACACGGCGCTCCTGGGCTGGGGGCGCAGCGCCGAGCACCTGCGGCGCTCGGGCCACTCCGACGACCTGGAGTTCGTGCTCGGCCACGTGGACGACCTCGACCTCGCCTGCCGCTACGTGGACGGCGAGATCGCTCCCGCGCGTCCGGGGCCCGCGGCCGTGCGCGGCCCCCTGCCCCTGGAGGGGGAAGCGGCGATTTGACGCACGGGTTCCGCTAGCTCCTCGCCCCGCGTGCTGGACCAGGCGACGTTCCGGCCGTGACGCGCTCCACCGCCGCCGCCCTGCGGCCGCTGGTCTGCGCCGCGGTGGAGGCCGCCCTCCTCACCCTCCTCGTGCTCGTGGTGGCGGTGGAGACGTCGGGGGGCGGGCTGCCCGAGCCGCGCGTGCTCGTGCTCAAGGCCCTCTTCGTGGCCGTGGTGCTCCAGCTCTGCCTCTACTACAACGACCTCTACGAGGTCTTCGCCTGGCGCCGGCGCGTCGAGCTGTTCGTGGGGGTGGGCCAGTCCTTCGCGGCGGGGGCCGCGGTCCTGACCCTGGTCTACTACGCGCTGCCCCTCCTCGACGTCGGGCGGCGCGTGCTCTTCTCCTATCTCCCCGTCTCCTTCGTGGCCGTGGTCGCCTGGCGGTTCGTCTTCCGCTGGGCGGCGGGCCACGCCGCCCTCTCCGAGCGCGTGCTCATCCTGGGCAGCGGGCAGTCCGCGCAGCAGATCGCGCGCGAGGTGGCCCGCCGCCCGCCCCTCGGCTACCGCGTGGTGGGCTACGCGGGTGAGGCGGAGGCGGAGGTGGGCCGCCCCAGCGAGCCGCCCGTGGTGGGCACCATCGGCGAGCTGCTGGCGCTGGTGGAGGCGCACAACGTCGACCTGATCGTGATCGCGCTCGACGACCGGCGCGCCCGCATGCCCATGGCCGAGCTGCTCCAGTGTCGGCTGGCCGGCATCGGGGTGGAGGAGGCCCCCGACTTCTACGAGCGGCTGGCCGGCAACATCATGCTGCAGAACCTGCGGCCGAGCTGGCTCGTCTTCGCCAAGGGCTTCGACCGCCCGCGCCTGGTGCGCAACGCCAAGCGCGCGGGCGACTTCGTGGGCGCCCTGGCCCTCCTCGTGGTGCTGGCGCCGCTGTTCCTGGTCCTGGCCGCCCTGATCAAGCTGAGCAGTCCCGGCCCGGTGGTCTACCGGCAGGAGCGGGTGGGGGAGAAGGGCCGCATCTTCGAGCTGATCAAGTTCCGCTCCATGAAGGCGGGGGCGGAGGCCATGACGGGCCCGGTATGGGCGGCGGGCGGCAGCGACCCCCGCGTGACCTGGCTGGGGCGGCTGCTGCGGCGCTTCCGGCTGGACGAGCTGCCCCAGCTCGTCAACGTGCTCTCCGGGGAGATGAGCTTCGTGGGCCCGCGCCCCGAGCGTCCCCACTTCGTGGAGACGCTGCGCAAGGTGATCCCGTACTACGACGAGCGCCACAACGTGAAGCCCGGCATCACGGGCTGGGCGCAGATCAAGTTCGGCTACGGCTCGACCATCGAGGACAGCGAGCGTAAGCTCCAGTTCGACCTGTACTACGTGAAGAACATGTCCTTCTTCTTCGACCTCGCCATCATGCTCGACACGCTG
The DNA here is from genome assembly GCA_036556965.1 of Vicinamibacteria bacterium. GTDB lineage: Bacteria > Acidobacteriota > Vicinamibacteria > Fen-336 > Fen-336 > DATBIO01. The sequence goes on along the minus strand of DATBIO010000311.1, from coordinate 2,003 downwards.
AAGGTGATGCTGCCGGGTCGGATGGAGGGTGAGACCGGGCGTTCCTGATGGCGACGGGGGTCGCCCGCCTCCCCGGTCCCCTGGGCCCCGCCGCCGAGGCCACGCCCGCGCGGGCGGGACCGGCCGTGCGCGAGGACCAGCGTCCCGGCCTCGTCCTCGCCTTCGCCTACGCGTGGTTCCTGGCCGCCGCGCGCGCCATCGACGTGGCGGAGAGCGGCGTGGCCATCACCGTCTTCGGCGCCTCCTTCTCCGCGGCGGCGCTGGTGGCGGCGCTGGTGCGGCCGAGCTGGTACCTGCCCCTGGTCGTGGCCTACCTCCCCTTCAGCCGCGTCTACTCGCTGCCGGTGCCCGGCGTCACCGGCCTCAACGTCACCAACCTCGCCCTGCTGGCGGGGGTGGTGGCCCTGGCGGGGACGCGGGCGCGGCGCTGGCCCCGCCGCCGGCTGCGCGCGGTGGAAGGGCTCACGCTGGCCTACGTCGCGGTGGGATCCCTCAGCGTGGTCCCCGCGTGGTTCGGCGGGCACACGGCGGGGGAGATCCTGCTCGACTACCGGGCCTGGCTGGCCCCTGTCGTGCTCTTCTTCCTGGCCCGGGGGCTGGTGCGGGACCGCCGCGACGTGCAGGGCGTGCTGTGGGTGCTGGCCTGGACCGTCCTCCTGGTGGCCCTCTGCACCTGGAAGGAGGGGATCGACCGCGGCAGCCGCGGCTCCATCGACTCCGCGCGGGTGCGCGGGCTCCTCGAGCAGTCCAACTCCATGGGCGCCTTCCTCGCCTACTACGGCACGCCCCTGCTCGCCTTCGCCCTCACCGCGCGCCCGCTCAAGAGGGCGCTGCCCTACCTGGCGGGCTTCCTGGTGACCGCGCGCGTCACCCTCTACACCTTCTCGCGCGGGGCCTACCTCTCCACGCTGGCGGGGGCCGCCACCGTCCTCCTCCTCGGCAACCCGCTCCTCTTCGTGGCCGCGTCCGGGGGGGGGGCCGCCGCCGTGGCGGCCTTCCCGGCGCTGGTGCCGGACAGCGTGCGCGAGCGCCTGGGCCACACCCAGAACGACTCGCTGGAGGCGGAGAGCTCGCTGGACAAGAGCAGCACCTACCGCCTCATCATCTGGCGGGGCGCCCTGCGCATGGTCGCGGAGCGGCCGGCGCAGGGAGTCGGCCTCAACCGCTTCGCGGAGACCATCGAGGACTACACCTCCGAGGTGCTGGGGCCCGACGATCCCCGCGATGCCCACAACGCCTTCCTCCTGGTGGCGGCGGAGATGGGCGTGCCCGCCCTGGCCGTGCTGCTTGCGCTCTTCGCGGCCTGGGCGGCGGCGGGCCTGCGCCTCCACCGTGGCCGGCGCCATCCCGTGGACCGCCGCCTGGCCCTCGCCTTCCTGGGCAGCCTGAGCGCGGTGGCCGTGAGCGGCATGCTGGGCTCGCGCTTCTCGGAGGAGGCGCTCATCGGCTGCTTCTGGGTGCTGGCCGGCCTCACCATGGCGGTGGCGGGCATGCGCGAGCCCCCGCGCCGACCGAGGCGCCGGGGGCGGCCCGCGTGACCCTGCCCCGGCCGCTGAAGGAGATCGGCGCCGGGCTGCTGCTGCGGTCGCAGGCCCTGCGCCTGCACGGCTCCATCTTCGGCAACGGCCGCGCCATCGTGCTCCTCTATCACCGGGTCAACGACGACGGCGACCCCTTCTTCCCCGCCCGGCCGCGCGCGGCCTTCACCGCCCAGCTCGACTACGTGGCCGGCCACTACGCGGTGGAGCCGCTCGACGAGGTGGTGCGGTGGCTGGCGGAGGGCGCGCCGGGGCGGCCGCGCGTGGTCCTGACCGTGGACGACGGCTATCCCGACACGATCGAGGTCGTCCTGCCGGAGCTCGTGAAGCGCGGGCTGCCCGCCACCGTCTTCCTCTCCACGGGGGCCCTGGCCGGGGAGGCGCCGCTGTGGGTGGACCGCGCCCGCTGGCTGCTCAAGCACGCGCGCGCCCCCCGCCTCGAGGCGCCGTGGCCGGACGGACAGC
>DATBIO010000310.1:0-18616 GCA_036556965.1 Vicinamibacteria bacterium | reverse complement strand
GCGAGACCTCGTCCATGGTGAGGTTCATCTGCCGCGCGATCTCGGAGTACTGGTGCGACTGGAGCTGCTTCATGTAGTCGCGCACCATCAGGTCGGGGGCGGAGCCCTCCAGGCCCAGGTGGCGCAGCTGCAGGCGCAGGCACTCGGTGAGGTCGCGCGCGGCCACCCCCGCGGGGTCCAGGCTCTGCACCACGGCCAGCGCCTTCTCCACCTCGCCCGGGGGGTAGGGCCCGAGGTTGGCGATCTCGCCCAGGGAGGCGCGCAGCATCCCGTCCTCGTCCAGGTTCTGGATGATGGCGTCGCCGATCTCCAGGAGCAGCTCGTCGGAGACCGACATGTGGAGCTGCCACATCAGGTGGTCGTAGAGGTCGGGCGTCTCCGTGAGCGTGTTCTCGATGGGGGGCAGCTCGGGGATCTCCGCGCTGCGGGTGCGCCGCTGGTCGCGGTCGTCGAGGTAGTCCTCGAAGAACTTCTCGACGTCGATCTCCTGGAGGGGGTCGAGCCGCTCCTGCTCGTCCTTGGCCTCCTGGGCCGCCGCCTCGTCCGCGGACAGCCCCTCCTGCGGGGGCACCTCCTCCAGGAGCGGGTTCTCCATCACCTCCTGCTCCAGGACCTCCGCCAGCTCCAGGGTGGTCAGGGGCAGCAGCTTGATGGCCTGCTGCAGGGAGGGGGTGAGGATGAGCCTCTGCGAGAGGCGCTGCGACAGTCCGAGCTTCTGCTGGATGGGCAAGGGCTACTTTCTAGGGGCGTGGGTCGCGGAGCTCGTCGAGTCGGAAGGCTTCGCCGAGGTACACCCTGCGGACCTCCTCGTCAGAGGCGAGCTCGGCCGGCGTTCCCGAGCGGAACACCTCACCTTCTCTGAGAATATAGGCGCGGTCCGTTATTTTCAAGGTCTCGCGCACATTGTGGTCCGTGATGAGGACGCCGATCCCGCGGTCGCGCAGGTGCCCGATGATGCGCTGGATGTCAAGCACGGCCAGGGGGTCGATGCCCGCGAAGGGCTCGTCGAGCAGGATGAAGGACGGCTCCGCGGCCAGGGCGCGGCAGATCTCCAGCCGGCGCCGCTCGCCGCCGGAGAGGGTGTAGGCGGGCTGCCGGGCCAGGGCCAGGATGCCCAGCTCCTGGAGGAGGGCGCGGGCGCGGGCCTGGCGCTCGCCGGGAGGCTCGCCCCGCGTCTCCAGGATGGCGAGCACGTTCTCCTCCGCGGTGAGCTTGCGGAAGACGCTGGCCTCCTGGGGCAGGTAGCCGATGCCCGCGCGCGCGCGCTGGTACATGGGCAGGGCCGTCACGTCCTGCTCGCCCAGGAACACCTGGCCCCCGTTGGGGCGGGCGAGGCCCACCACCATGTAGAAGGTCGTGGTCTTGCCCGCCCCGTTCGGGCCCAGGAGGCCCACCACCTCGCCCGTGCTCACCTGGAGGTCCACCCGGTTCACCACCATCCGCCGGCCGTAGACCTTGGTGAGCCCGCGCGCGCGCAGGACGATGGGCGCGGGCGCGGGAGACGCCGCGGGCTCGGCGCTCACGGGGGCGACTCCTTCTTGAAGACGGTCTGCGTGCGCACCTGCTCCCCGCCGTCCACCAGCACGCGCTCGTCGCCCACGTGGAAGGTCACCTTGCGCCCGCGGACCACCTGGCCCTCGTCGCTCAGCACCACCTTGTCCCCCTCCACGGTCAGGGTGCCGTCGCCGGGGGCGTAGGTCCCCCGCGCGCCCTGGGCGCGCCGGCGGCCCTGCTCGATCTCCACCGGCTCCCCCGCCTCCAGCCGCTCCACCGTCCCCGCGTCCGCGGAGAGGGCCAGCCGCGCGTGGGGGCTGCGCATGAGGACCTCACCCTGCCGGAGGGTGACGGCGCCGTGGTAGACCACCTCGCGCCGGGCCTCGTCGTACGTCATCTCCTCCGAGCTCCCCGTCACGGGCTGGCCGGCGGCCCCCGCCTGCTTGTCCGGATGGAGGCGCGAGACCACGCTGCCTTTCGCCTCCACGCGCTGCCGGCCCTCCGCCTCCCGCAGCACGAGGTCGCCCGCCCGCACCTCGCTGCGGCCCGAGCGCAGCAGCGCGTCCTGGTAGCGCGCCTGCTTCTCCGCGGCGCGATAGGCGAAGGACCGCGCGGTGACCACCACGGGCTGGCCGGAGCCGCCGAGCAGCCCTCCCTGCTTCCGGCCCTGCACCACGTGGCGCACGTTGCGGCGCCCCTCCAGGTCGCCGCTGCGCGTGGCCACGTCGATGGCCTCCGCCTTCAGGCGCATGCCCTGCTCCTCGTCCACCAGCTCGGGCCCCGCCTGCAGGTTGAAGACGCCCTTGGCGTCGTAGGAGGCGAGCTGGCTGGTGGCCCGGCGGCCGCCCTGCTGGAACTCCACTTCCTTCTCGAAGGCCACCCTGGTGATCTCGCCCGTGCCCGCCTCCACGTCGGCCATGAAGCGCTGGCTCTTGAGGGCGCGCGGGGCCATGCCCGGGGCCTGCACGGTGAAGGTCGTGCCCTGCTGGCCGCGCGCGGAGACCATGCGGCCCTGCTCGTCGAAGCTGAAGGCCAACGTGCGCCCTTCCAGGATCCGCGTCTCCACCTGCCCCGCGGCGGGGGGCAGGGTGAGGACTGCCTGGCCGGCCACCGCCTCCGCCAGGGTCCGGTCCGGCCGGAAGACGAGGTCCAGCTTGCGGCAGGCGAGCTGCTGGGCCAGGCGCGAGGGTGGCGCCCCCGTGGTGCGCAGGTCCACGTCGTCCAGGGCCTGGATGTGGCTGACCTGCTGGCCCTCGCTGAACTCCACCAGCATCTGCCGGGAGCGCAGCGTGTCCGCGCCCTGGGTCATGCTCACCCCGCCGTCGAGGAGGAGGTGGCCGCCTTCCCGGTGCAGCTCGGCGCGGCCGGCGGTCACGTCCAGGGGCGGGTCGTCGGGGTCGCGCATCTGCATCACGACCTCGGCGAGCATCTCCAGCCGGCCGATCTCCGACGAGTAGGCGATGCCGCGCGCCGTCCCCGACACGTCCTTGCGCCGGAAGCGCACCGGGTCCTCCGTGCGCACCAGGCCCTTGTCCCCTCGGTAAACGAGGGCGTCGGTGAGGAGCTCGAAGCCCTCGGCGCTGGTGAGGCGCACCTTGCCCTTGAAGGCGGCCTTCTGCTGGGCGGGCTGGTAGACGCACTCCTCGGCGGTGATGGTGCCCTGCTGGGCCTTGCCGTGGACGGTGTAGGTGAAGCTCAGGGCCACGCCCTGGAGCCGCAGCTCCTCCTGCTCCCGGCCCACCATCTCGCGCGCGCTCAGGGAGAAGCTCTGCTCGTCCTTGCGGAACGAGCGGAACACCAGGTTCTCGGTGCGGGCGGCGGCGGGCAGGGTGGGGCTGGCCCGGGCGGCGGGGGCGGCGGAGCGGGCGGGCCGTCGGTAGGTGAAGGCCACGGACAGGCCGACGACGAGGACCAGGGCCAGGAGGCCCAGGCGCACCGCGCGCGCGCTCACGGCCGGCGTCTCTCCGCCCCGGGCTGCATCTTCCCGACCGCGCGCAGGTAGCGCAGGGCGAGGGCGTCGTCTTCGGAGAGCGGATCCCCCTTGGCCGCGCGCCCCGCGGCCTCTCTGCCCCGCGCCAGCACCTCGCGCGTGACGCGGGCGCGGTCCGCGGGCGCCGCCCGACCCAGGATGCGGCGGGTCACCGCCTCGTAGGCGGCCACGTCGCCGTCGTCGAGGGCGGGAAACTCGCGCCGGAGGCGCGCGGCATCGACGGGGAGCGGCTTCACGCGGGGGCGACGGTGAACTCGCGGCCCTCCGCCCCCATGCGCCGGAACTTCTCGTGGCGGCGGGCCACCAGCTCGTCGGCGGGGAGGGCCGCGAGCTCCGACAGCTGCCGCTCCAGCAGGGCCTCCAGGGTCCGGAAGAGCGTCTCGGGGTCGCTGTGCGCCCCCCCCGGCGGCTCGGGCACGACCTCGTCCACGATGCCGAAGCGCACCAGGTCCGTGGCCGTCACCTTCATGGCCGCGGCCGCTTCCTCCGCCCGCCCCGCGTCGCGCCAGAGGATGGAGGCGCAGCCCTCGGGCGAGATCACCGAGTAGATCGAGTGCTCGAGCATGTTCACGCGATCGCCCACCGCGATGGCCAGGGCCCCGCCGCTCCCCCCCTCCCCCGTGACGTTGACGATGATGGGCGTGCGCAGGGGCGCCATCTCGCGCAGGTTGAAGGCGATGGCCTCCGCCTGCCCACGCTCCTCGGCGTCCATCCCCGGGTAGGCCCCGGGCGTGTCCACGAAGGTGATGATGGGCCGCGCGAACTTCTCCGCCAGCTTCATCACGCGCAGCGCCTTGCGATAGCCCTCCGGCTTGGGCATGCCAAAGTTGCGGTGGATCTTCTGCTTGGTGTCGCGGCCCTTCTGGTGCCCGACGAGGGCCACCGGGCGGTCCTTGAAGAACGCGAAGCCGCACACCAGGGCCGGGTCGTCGGCGAAGCGGCGGTCCCCGTGCAGCTCGGTGAAGTCGGTGAAGAGCACCTGCGCGTAGTCGAGGAAGTAGGGGCGCCCCGGGTGCCGCGCCACCTGCGTCTTCTGCCAGGCGCTCAGCCCGCCGTAGACGCGGCGCTGCTCCGCTTCCAGCTCGCGGCGCAGCGCGCCCAGCTCGCGCTCCTTGCCCGACTCGCCGGAGACGGACAGGTCCTCGATCCTCTTGCGCAGGGCCTCCAGCGGCGCCTCGAAGTCGGTCCCCGGCACTACCGCCCCCTCCCCCGCGTGGGGGCCGGTGCCGCCGCCCGTCCAGGGGAATCCCCGGCGCGGGAGCGGTCGCTCGCAGGCCTCGGTGGTCTCTCGGGCTTCAAAGGCGATGGTTGGCGCCGTTCCCGTTGGCGGTGCGGGCCAGGACGAGGGTGCCCGCGCCGAGCAGCCCTTCCACCTCGCTCAGCAGGGCGGCGTCGGGGCGCACGCGGAACTCGCTGCTCGGAGCCACGGACACAGCGTACCAGCCGGGGCGGAACATCTCCAAGGTCACCGGCACCTCCCCGCGGTGGGCGTCCAGGATGTCGCGCAGGCGCTCGCCCGTGCTCCGGTCCCAGGCCGCCAGGGGGATGCGGATGGTGACGGAGCGGGCCTCCGCCAGCTTCGCCTTCTGCAGGGGCAGCACCTCGCTGGCCAGGAGGCGGACCGTGCCCTCCTCCTCCACCTCCGCCTTGCCCTTGACCATCACCACCTGGTCCTCCGCCAGGTGCGCGGCCGCCTTCTTGTAGGCCTCCGGGAAGACGAGCACCTCCACCCCGCCCTCCAGGTCCTCCAGCAGGAAGGTGGCCATGCGGTCCCCCTTGCGCGTCTTGAGGGCCCGCAGCGCGGTGACGATCCCGCCCACGGTGACCTCGCGGTCGGCGAAGTCCGGCAGCCGGCCCACGGTGGCGGTGGCCCACTGCGCCAGCTCGTCCCGGTACCGCTCCAGGGGGTGGCCGGTGATGAAGTAGCCCAGCGACTCCTTCTCGTAGGCCAGCCTTTCCCCCTCCCCCCAGGCCGGCGCCTCGCGGACCCTCTCGAGGCCGCCCGCCTCTCCCTCCTCCGCGGAGCCCGCCAGCATGCCGAACAGGTTGGACTGGCCCTGTTCCTGGTCGCGCTGGTGCTTGGCTCCCCGCTCGATGGCGCGGTCGATGGCGCCGAAGACGGCGGAGCGCCGGGGGTCCAGCGAGTCGAAGGAGCCGCTCTTCACGAAGCTCTCGATCACGCGGCGGTTCACCGCGCGCATGTCCACGCGCTCGCAGAAGTCGAAGAGCGAGCGGAAGGGTCCGCCCGCGGCGCGCGCGGCCAGGGCCGTGTCCACCGCGCCCTCCCCCACGTTCTTGAGGGCGGCCAGGCCGAAGCGCACGTCCTCGCCCACCACCGTGAAGTACGTGTCCGACTGGTTGACGTCCGGGGGCAGCACGCGGATGCCCATCTCGCGCGCCTCGCCGATGTAGTGGACCATCTTGTCGGTGTTGGCGCGCTCGGAGGTGAGGAGGGCGGCCACGAAGTAGACGGGGTAGTTGGCCTTCAGGTAGCCCGTCTGGTAGGCGAGCAGGGCGTAGGCCGCGGAGTGCGACTTGTTGAAGCCGTAGCCCGCGAACTGCTCCATGTGGTCCCAGATGCGGGCCGCCTTCCTCTCGGGCACGTTGCGCGCCGCGCACCCCTTCACGAACTTCTCGCGCTGGGTGGCCATCACGTCCGCCTTCTTCTTCCCCATGGCCTTGCGCAGGATGTCCGCCTCGCCCAGGGTGAAGCCGGCCAGCACGGAGGCGATGCGCATGACCTGCTCCTGGTAGACCATCACGCCGTAGGTCTCGGCCAGGATCGGCTCCAGGGCGGGGTGCTCGTAGGTGACCCTGGTCTGGCCGTGCCGCCGCTTGATGAAGTCCTCGATCATCTGCATGGGGCCCGGGCGGTACAGGGCGTTGAGGGCGGTCAGGTGCTCCAGGCGGTCGGGCTTGAAGCGGCGGAGGATGTCGCGCATCCCGTCCGACTCGAACTGGAACAGGCCGCTCGTCTTCCCCGCCGTGAACAGCTCGTAGGTGCGGGCGTCGTCCAGGGGCAGCCGCTCCGGCTCCAGGCGCACCCCCTGCTGCGCCTCGATCGTCTTCACGCAGTTGTCGATGAGGGTCAGGGTCCGCAGGCCCAGGAAGTCCATCTTCAGGAGGCCGATGCGCTCGACCCCCTTCATGTCGTACTGGGTGGTGATGTCGCCCGTGGCCCCCTTGAAGAGGGGCACGAACTCGGTGAGGGGCCGCGGCGCGATCACCACCCCCGCCGCGTGGATGGAGGCGTGGCGCGTGGTGCCCTCCAGCCGGCGCGAGATGTCGATCAGCTCCTTGACCTTGGCGTCCTTCTGGTAGGCGTCCTGCAGGGGCGGGCTCTCCTGCAGGGCCTTGTCCAGGGTCATCTTCAGGTCGAAGGGGATCATCTTGGCGATGCGGTCGGCGTCGGCGTAGCTCATGTCGAGCACGCGGCCCACGTCCCGCACCACCGCCTTGGCCTTCATGGTGCCGAAGGTGATGATCTGGGCCACGTTCTCCCGCCCGTACTTCCGCGTGACGTACTCGATCACCTCGCCGCGCCGGTTCTCGCAGAAGTCGATGTCGATGTCGGGGGGCGAGATGCGCTCCTCGTTGAGGAAGCGCTCGAAGATGAGGTCGTACTCGATGGGGTCGATGTCGGTGATGCGCAGGGCGTAGGCCACCAGCGACCCCGCGGCGGAGCCGCGGCCCGGGCCCACGGGAACGCCGGTCTGGCGGGCCTGCCGGATGAAGTCCCACACGATGAGGAAGTAGCCCGCGAACCCCACGCGCCGGATGACGGCGATCTCCTTGGCCAGCCTCTCCTCGTAGGCGGCGAGCGGGTACCGCAGCTTGCCCGCCGCCGCCAGCGGCTCCAGCGCGCGCTGCCGCTCCGCGAACCCGGCGCGGACCACGGCCTCGAAGTGGCTCTCGATGGTCTCCCCCGCCGGCACCTCGAAGGCGGGCAGGGAGACGTCGCCGGCGAGGGTGAAGTCGCACATCTCCGCGATGGCCACCGTGCTGCGCAGGGCCTCGGGGAGGTCGCCGAAGAGGCGGGCCATCTCCGCCGGGCTCTTCACGAAGAACTCGCTGGTGTCGAAGCGCAGCCGGTCCGTGTCGTGCACCTTCTTGCCCAGCCCGATGCAGAGGAGGACGTCGTGGGCCTGGTGGTCCTCCGGCCGCAGGTAGTGGGCGTCGTTGGTGGCGCAGAGGGGCAGGCCGGTGCGGGAGGCGATGCGCAGGAGCGCCTGGTTCACGCGCCGCTGCTCCTCGAGGCCGTGGTCCATCACCTCGAGGTAGAAGCGGTCCTTTCCCAGGATGCCGCCCAGCTCGCCGGCCGTGGCCAGGGCCGCCCCCTCCTGGCCGTTGCGCAGGTGGGTGGCCATCTCGCTGGCCAGGCATCCGGAGAGGCCCACCAGCCCGCGCGCGTGCCGCGCCAGCAGCTCCTTGTCGATGCGTGGGCGGTGGTAGAAGCCCTCGGTGTAGCCGCTGGAGACCAGCTTGACGAGGTTGTGGTAGCCCTCGTCGTCGGTGGCGAGGAGGGTCAGGTGGTTGTAGGCCTCGCCGATGCCGGAGGCCGTGCGGTCGTGGCGGCTGCCCGGGGCCACGTACACCTCGCAGCCCAGGATGGGCTTGAGGCCCTTCTCGCGGCAGGCGTCGTGGAAGGCCACCGCCCCGAACATGTTGCCGTGGTCGGTCAGCCCCACCGCCTTCATGCCCAGCTGCGCGCACTGGTCGACCAGCTCGTCGACGTGGCACGCCCCGTCGAGCAGCGAGTACTCGGAGTGCAGGTGGAGGTGGACGAACTCGGGCATGCTCAGGGAGACTCCGCCCGGCGGCGGCCCCCTACTCCCATTCGATGGTGGACGGCGGCTTGGACGAGATGTCGTAGACCACGCGGTTCACGCCGGGGACCTCGTTCACGATCCGGCTGCTCACGCGGGCCAGCAGGTCATGGGGCAGGCGAGCCCAGTCCGCCGTCATCCCGTCCGCGGACTCCACGGCGCGGATGGCCACCGTGCTCTGGTACGTGCGGTCGTCGCCCATCACGCCCACCGACCGCACGGGGAGGAGGACGGCGAAGGACTGCCACAGGCTGCGGTAGAGGCCGGCCGCCTTCACTTCCTTGACCAGGATGTCGTCGGCCGCGCGCAGCATCTCGAGCTGCGGCCGCGCCACCGGCCCCAGGCAGCGCACGGCCAGGCCCGGGCCCGGGAAGGGCTGGCGGTGGACGAACTCCTCGTCCAGGCCCAGGCGCAGGCCCACCGCGCGCACCTCGTCCTTGAACAGCTCGCGCAGCGGCTCCACCAGCTTCATCTTCATCCGCCGCGGGAGCCCGCCCACGTTGTGGTGGCTTTTGATCACGGCGGAGGGCCCGCGCACCGAGGTGGACTCGATCACGTCGGGATAGAGCGTGCCCTGGGCCAGGAACTGGGCCTTGCCCGCGCGGGCGGCGGACTTCTGGAAGACCTCGATGAACTCCCGGCCGATGATCTTCCGCTTGCGCTCGGGGTCGGCCACCCCCCGCAGGCGCGCCAGGAAGCGGCGCGAGGCGTCCACGAACACGACCTTGAGGCGCAGCCGCTCGGCGAAGCGGCGCCGCACCTGGGTCGCCTCGTCCTTGCGCAGGAGCCCGTTGTCCACGAAGACGCAGGTCAGGCGATCGCCCACCGCGCGGTGGACGAGGAGGGCGGCCACCGCGGAGTCCACGCCCCCCGAGAGCGCGCAGATCACCCGCCCCTCGCCCACGCGGGCGCGAATCCCCTCCACCGCCTCCTCGATGAAGGAGGCGGCGTTCCAGTCCCGGCGGCAGCCGCAGATGTCCAGGAAGTTGGCGAGCACGGTGGCGCCCTGCTCGCTGTGCTTCACCTCGGGGTGGAAGAGGAGGCCGAAGAGGCGGCGCCGGCGGTCCTCCATGGCCGCCACCGGGTTGGTCTCGCTGGCCCCGATGACGCTGAAGCCGCGCGGGGGCCGCTCGATGGAGTCCCCGTGGCTCATCCACACGCGGGCGGGCGAGGGGAACCCGCGCAGGAGCGGCGAGTGGTCGCGCGCGGCGAAGGAGGCGTGGCCGTACTCGCTGCGCCCGCTGGCCCGGCGCACGGCCCCTCCCAGCATGTAGCTCATGAGCTGCATGCCGTAGCAGATGCCGAGGACGGGCACCCCGAGGCCGAAGAGCCGCTCGTCGCAGCGCGGCGCCCCCTTGCCGTAGACGCTCACCGGCCCCCCCGAGAGCACGATGCCGCGCGGGCGGCGCGCGCGCAGGGCGGCGGCGCTGATGCGCGGGGGGAGGATCTCCGAGTACACCTGGAGCTCGCGGAACCGGCGGGCGATGAGCTGCGTGTACTGGGAGCCGAAGTCGAGTATGGCGATGGTGTCGCGTTCCATCTCGGGGGAGGGCGGATTATACCAACCGGGTGGTGTAACCTGCCGCGCGTGCCGCGCGGCCACCTTCCCCTCGTTTTCGTGCTCGCCGCCGGCGCGCCCGGCTGCGCGCGCCGGCCGCTGCCGCCGCCCTCACCGCTCTTTCCCGCCACGGTGGCCTGGACGGTCGTCTTCCCGGAGCCGGTGCGCGGCCTGGCCGCCGACGGCCCGCGCGTCTTCGCCCTCACCGGCGACGGCATCGTGCACGCGCTGTCCGCGGACTCGGGGGCCGTCCTGTGGAGCGTGCCGCGCGCGGAGGGGGCGCTGAGCGCGGGAGAGGGCCTCCTCCTGCTGCGGCAGGACGACGGCACGCTCTGGAGGCTCGATCCCGAGACGGGCGACGCGCGCTGGAAGGTGGACAGCGGCGTGCCCGGCGCCCGTGCGGCGCAGGCCACCGCGGACGGCGTGGTGCTGGTGGCGGGCCAGGGCCTGGCCGCCCTCGAGGCCGGGGACGGGGCCAAGCGCTGGACGCAGGCGTCCTCGAGCGTGCTGGGGACGGCCACGGGCCCGCAGAGCCTGATCGTCTCCGAGGAAGGCGGCGTCGTGCGGCGGCGCGACGCGCGGACGGGGGCCTCGGTCTGGGAGGCGCGGCCCGGGGGCACGACGCTGGCCACGGCCGTGGTGGGCGAGCGCGGGCACGTCCTCCTGGGCGGGAACGGCCGCGCCTTCACCGCCCTCGACCTCGAGGACGGCTCGCGCGAGTGGCGCTGGAAGATCGGGGCCAGCGTCGAGGGCGCGCCCGTGCTGGTGGGCGGCCGCGTGCTCTTCGCCACCCTGGAGGGCGTGCTCTACGCGCTGGGCCAGGGCAACGGGCACATGGCCTGGCGGGCCGACCTGCCGTCGCGTCCCATGGGGGGTCCGGTGCTCGTGGGCACCGCGGTGCTGGTGCCCTGCCACGGCGCCCGGCCGGACGAGAGCGTGGTCATCGGCTTCGACGGCCGCACGGGCGCTCCCCTGGGTTCCGTGACCGCGCCCGCGGAGGTGCGGCCCCCCATCGTGGTACAGGGCGGGCGGCTCTTCCTCGCCCTGCGCGACCGCCGGGTGACCGCCGTCGCCCTGCGCGTTTCTTGACACCGGGGAGTGCCTCGATAGACTGTCCTTTTCGTAGATGATCCAAGCGCTTCCGCTCAGCCGGCCGGCCGTTCCGGGCCGCACCACCCGCACACCCAATAACCGAGGAGCTCACGCGATGTTCAACGGAAAGATCCTGACCATGCTCGCCCTGGCCGCGGTGGCCTCCGCGTGCGGCGGCGCGCCGCAGGAGACGGCCCCCCCGCCCACCACCGCCGCCGGCGCGGCCACCAGCAGCGCCACCGCGGCCGGCGTCCCCGCCACCGGCACCGCCTCCATCGCCGGGAAGATCAAGTTCGAAGGCGCGGAGCCCGCGGGGGAGAAGGTCCGGGTCGCCGCCGACGCCAAGTGCGCGGCCATGCACCCGCAGGGCCTGGAGAAGAAGGCGGTGGAGGTCAAGGACGGCGGCCTCGCCCACGCCTTCGTCTACATCAAGTCCGGCGTCACCGGCAGCTATCCCGTGCCCACGGAGCCGGTGCTGCTCGACCAGAAGGGCTGCATGTACGACCCCCCGGTGATGGCGGTGCGGACCGGCCAGCCCATCAAGATCCGCAACAGCGACGACACCCTCCACAACATCCACCCCCGGCCCACCATCAACGACGAGTTCAACTTCGGCCAGGCGCGCAAGGGCATGGAGGAGACGCGCTCCTTCAGCAAGGAAGAGGTGATGATCCCCGTGGGCTGCGACGTGCACCCCTGGATGCGCTCGTACATCTCGGTGGTCGGCCACCCCTTCTTCGCCGTGAGCGACGACGGCGGCAGCTACGAGATCAAGAACGTGCCCGCGGGCGAGTACGAGATCGAGGTCTACCACGGCAAGCTCAAGGGGCAGGTCCAGAAAGTGACGGTCAAGGAGGGCGAGAAGGCGGCCCTCGACTTCACCTTCAAGGGCTGACGGGGTCCGCGTGGGCGTGCCGGAGCGCGACGTGCCCGTCTGGCGCCACCGCTTCGGCCTGCTCACCGCGGCCTCCACCCTGTTCCTGGTCTTCGTGGGGGGGCTGGTCACGAGCACGGGCTCGGGGCTGGCCGTGCCGGACTGGCCCCTCTCCTACGGCATGCTGATGCCGCCCATGGTGGGCGGCATCTTCTACGAGCACGGCCACCGCATGGTGGCCAGCGCGGTGGGATTCCTCACCCTCGTCCTCGCGGCCTGGACCGCGCGCGCCGAGCCGCGGCCGGCCGTGCGCCGCCTGGCCTGGGCCGCCCTGGCCATGGTGGTGTTCCAGGGCGCGCTCGGCGGCCTCACCGTCCTCTTCCTGCTGCCCACTCCCATCTCGGTGGCCCACGCCTGCCTGGCCCAGGCCTTCTTCTGCGCGATCGTCGCCCTGGCCTACGCCACGTCGCGCGAGTGGATGGCGGGCTCCGCGGCCGCGGCCGAGGACGGGAGCCGCGTCCGTCCGGCCGCCCTCGTGGCCACCGGCATCGTCTTCGCGCAGCTCCTGCTCGGCGCGCTCATGCGCCACACCGGGGCCGGGCTCGCCATCCCCGACTTCCCCCTGGCCTTCGGGCGCCTCGTCCCGCCCCTGGCCGAGCCGGGAGTGGCCGTCCACTTCGCCCACCGGCTGGGCGCGCTGGCCGTGCTCGGCGCGCTTGGCGTCCTGGCCCTGCGCTGCCGCCGCAGCGGCGACCGCCGCCTGGCCCGCCACGGCGGGCTGCTGGTGGTCCTCGCCGGCGTCCAGGCGGCGCTGGGCGGGCTCACCGTCCTCTCCGGCAAGGCCGTCCTTCCCGCCACCGCCCACGTGGCCCTGGGCGCCGCCATCCTGGGGGGCGCCTGGCTGCTGGCCCTGCGCGCGCGCCGCCGGCTGCGCCCCGCGGGCGCGGCCCTGCTGGCGCCGTCCCGAAGCGAGGCGCTCGCCTCGTGAGCGACGCCACGCCCGTCGCCGTCAACGCCTCGCTGGGGTCGGACTACCTCGAGCTGACCAAGCCGCGCATCACCTTCATGGTGATGCTGACCTCGCTCGTCGGCTTCGTGATGGCCTCGCCCGGCTCCCCCGCCCTGTCCCCCCTCGTCGCCGCCCTGGCCGGGACCGGCCTCGTCGCCGCAGGGGCCAGCGCGCTGAACATGCTGCTCGAGCGCGCCACGGACGGGCGCATGGATCGCACGCGGCGGCGGCCGCTCCCCGCGGGCCGCCTGCGTCCGGCGGAGGCGCTGACCTTCGGGCTCGGCCTCACCACGACCGGCCTGGCCGTGCTGGCCTGGTTCGCGGGCACCCTCTCCGCCGGCGTCGCCCTCGTCACGTGGACGGCGTACCTCTTTCTCTATACGCCGCTGAAGACCCGGACCTCGCTGAGCACGATCGTGGGGGCGTTCCCGGGCGCCCTGCCCCCCGTCATCGGCTGGGCGGCGGCGCGCCAGGAGCTCGAGCCCGGCGCCTTCGTCCTCTTCGCCATCCTCTTCCTCTGGCAGATCCCCCACTTCCTGGCCATCGCCTGGCTCTACCGCGAGGACTACGCCAAGGGCGGGCTGCCCATGCTCCCCGTCATCGACCCCGAGGGCCGCATCACCGGGCGGCAGGCGGTGGCCAACAGCCTGGCCCTGCTCCTGGTCAGCCTGGTGCCCACCGCCGCGCGCCTGGCCGGGCCGTGGTACCTGGGTGGCGCCGTGGTGCTGGGCCTGGGCTTCACCGCGGTGGCGGTCTGGACGGCGGTGGCGCGCACGCGCACGGCCGCGCGCTGGCTGTTCCTCGCCTCCATCCTCTACCTGCCCGCGCTGTGCGGGCTGATGATCGCGAACCGGGTCTAGGTCACCGCCGCCAGAGCGGGCGCGCTCAATTGGTGACGCGTACCCAGCCACGCCAGACCGGCGCCGCGCCCAGCAGGGCATCGACGCGGTACGTCGCCGGGGCCAGGCGATCGATCGGCATCTCCCACGTCAGGAAGAGCGGCGCATTCGCTCTGAGCTTGAGCTGCGCCGGCGGGCTGCGGATGACCAGCTTGTTGTCCGCGTCATAGACCTCGTAGGTCGACGCCGCTTCGCGGCGGTCCTGCGGGGCCATCTGCACGAACACGAACAGCCGGCCTTCGCCGCGCGCGAAGCTCGTCCGCTGGTCCTGGGGCGTGGGCACTCCCCTGCCACGCTCGACCTTGCCCGCGAAGACGCCGCTGACCACGTGCCGACGCTCCGGGGAGAGGGCTCGCATGAAGTGACCCTGCGCGGCGAGCTCCGCCAGGGTGGTCCCCGCGGAACTGACGGCCCCCTCGCGCATTGCGTCCATGGAGAGCAGCGTCCCCACGCGGGAATGCCTCACCGACGTGTCGTACACGAGCGATCCGGTCTCCCCCAGCGGCATCTCGCCCGATGGAGACGTGACCCCCACCTGCTCGCCGGCGCCGTTCAGGACCGGCGAGCCCGCGGCCGTCCGATCGGCGAGAACGAGACGCCGCCCGGTGGCGGGAGCCCTCGCTTCCCCCACCACGGTGGTCTTCCCGATCACGCGGCTCCCGTCGTCGTTGGTGTCGAGCACAAAGAGCTCTTCGCCGACACCGGTCGCCTTGCCGCGAGGCAACGCGGTGAGGCCGTGTCCAGGGACTCGCAGCGACGCCCATCCTTCCCTTCGGCTCCAGGCCCCCACTTCGTGCGTCTCGAGCCGGCGGCCGTCGGGCAGCGCGAGCCGCAGGCGAGACGCGCCGTCGACCACGTCAAAGGGCACCGTCACGAAATCTGCTTCGAGCGGGGTCGCGATCCCCAGGCCCGAGACCTCCCCCATCCCGCCCACACGCTCCACGGTGGCGGCGGCGTTGAGGGCCCGGTCGTAGAGCTGGGCGGCCGAGAGCCCGACCGCGGCGCGACCGCCGCGGACCTCGAAAGCATGGGTGCCCGCCGGCCGGCCGTCGATCAATACCTCCAATGCCCAGAGCCCGGAGGCGACCGTGTCCGCCAGGGCCAGCGTCCAATAGAGCCCGAAGCGGCGCCCCGTCGCGCGCTGGTCCACGGGCGCCACCAGCACCACGGCGCCGCTCGGGTCCTTCCAGCGACCTTCGCAGTGACGCATGCCGGGGGCACCGCCCTCCCACTCGAAGTAGACGAGGATCTGGCGATCCTGCGGCAGGCTGAACACGGCACGGGGGTCCTCCACCTCGAAGCCGTCGTTCCGATGCGATCCGCGGGTGCCGGCGACGGACCGGACCAGTCGGATGACCGTCTCCGCAGAATCCTGGAGCAGCAGGGTGGCGGAAAAGGCGACGGCGGGACCGGCCAACATCAGGGCGGCACCGGCCGCGGCGACGCGACGCCACGAGGAGGGAGGAAGAGCGCGCATGTGCAACCTCCGCAGGCGCGACAATACTCAAACCCACGCTCGGTGGCCAGCAGGTCAGAAGTCCGAAAGGCCTTCGGCCGGGACGCGGACTTCGGCCACGAAGACAGGCGGGCCCCTCAGCTGCCCGTCCTCCTCCACTCGATGTCGCGCCCCTCGCGCCGGTCCACGAAGCCGATGACCGCGCCGCTCGCGTCACGCCGAAAGATCCGACGCGAGCGCGGCTGGCCGGGCTGGAAGAAGACGTCGGCGGTCTCGGGGCGGAAGGTCGCCGGCGGCCGCGCCTCGCGCACCGACACCAGGTGGTCGCCTTCGCAGCGCATGGTGGTGGTGATGGTGTCGGTGTTCCCGGACAGGACGTAGCGGCCCGCGTAGGGGCAGGTGGGATCGAGCGGCGCGGCCAGGGCCGGCGGGTCCTCGAGGACCGCGGCCACCTGCTGTCCGATCAGCCGCCAGCCCGAGTCCGTCCGCTTCCACGTGTCCGTCATGCGGAAGCGGGTCCGCAGATGCTGCCCGTGGTAGTCGAGGCGCTCGTCTTCCTCGTGCGTGGCCACCGCGACGTCGCCGTGCACCTCGACGCGGAAGGAATCGACGCGCAGGCTGCCCACCAGGCCCGCGGGCAGGGGCCCGAGCTCCTCCAGCAGTTGCGCCTTGGTCCGCACCACGCCGTTCTCGTCCACATGGATCATCCGGTCGTCGAGCAGATCGCGCCACACGGCGACGTGGCCGGGGGCCACCGCGTCCACGAGCGCCTGCGTCTTCACGCGGATGGCGCCGGCGTCGGTGAGCGGTACCGGGGCTCCGCCCGGACATGCGGGAGGCCACGGCTCCTCGCCGCCCAGGCGGGCCACGAAGAACTCCCCCGACGCGGGGCCCCTCGTGTCACGCGCGAAGAGCAGGGTCCGGCCGCTCGGCGACCACAGGGGACCGATCTCCGTGCCGTTGACGTTGATCTCCGGGCCCAGCTTCTCGCGCTTCGACCAGCCATCGCCCTCCCGGCGCGAGCGGTACAGGCCGTCGGCGGCCATGAGGACCATGCTGGCGCCGTCGGGGGACGGCAGGGGCTCGTACTCGTCCTCCGGCGTGTTCAGCGCGGGGCCGAGGTTCTCGACCACCCAGCCCCGCGCTCCCTCCGTGCGCGCGCGCCACAGGTCGGTCTTGCCCAGGCCGCCCGCGCGGCCGGAGCCGAAGTAGAGCCAGCCGTCGCCGGCCGGGCGCGGGAACCACTCCTGTGCTTCCGAGTTGACGGGCGCGGGCAGCCGCTCCGGCGTGCCCCATCCGCCCCCCGGCGCGCGGTCCACCCGCCAGAGGTCGAGGTCCCCGCGCTTCACGCCGTCGGTCGTGCGGGTGGAGATGAAGTAGAGGCTGCGCCCGTCGGGCGTGAAGTACGGGTCGGCTTCCACGCCGTCCCCCACGAACGGAGGGGGCGCGGGCTCCGACCAGCCGGCACCGGTGCAGCGGCTGACCAGGATGCGCCAGCCCTCGAAGCGGGGCGTGCTGCGCACGAAGTACAGGTCGCCGGTCAGCGGATCGAAGGCGGGGTGGGACTCGAACTGCGGGCCGGACACGGCGGCGGGCGCCCAGGGCGCCGCGGGCTCCGCGGCGGACAGGGGGCTTGCGCCCAGGGCCGCGGCCAGCGTGAGCGCGGCACGATTGGCTCGGGACATGCGCCTCCTCGCGTGGGCAAGGTTACGCCGTCCGCGCCGATCAGTCGTGGCGGAGCGCGACGAGGGGGTCGATGCGCGCCGCGCGCACGGCGGGCGCCATGGTCGCTCCCACCGTCACCGCGAGCAGCAGCGCGGGGAGAAGCACGAGGGCCACGGGATCGCCGGGCTGCACTCCGGCGATCACGGAGGCCAGGCCCCGCGCCACACCGGCACTGGCCACCAGGCCCACGGCCACGCCCACCAGGGCCAGCCGCGCGCCCTGGCGGAGCACCATCCGCAGCACCGCCCCGCGGTCCGCGCCCACCGCCATGCGGATCCCGATCTCCCGCGTGCGCCGGCTCACGGTGTAGGCCATCAGCCCGTAGAGCCCCACCAGGGCCAGGGTCAGTCCGAGCAGGCCCATGGCCCCCACCGTCTGCACGAGCATGCGCGGGATGCCGACGCCACGCGTGAGGAACAGCTCCTCCATGGTGCGCACGTTGTGCATGGGGACGTCGGGGCCCAGCGTGCGCACGAGGTCCTGCAGGGGACGCGCGAGCGCCCGGGGGTCGCCGTCCGCCTGCAGCATGACCGTCATGCGCAGCAGGTCGCTCTGTGCGTAGGGCATGTAGAGGAAGGGCTGGAGCTCCTCGCCGATCCACATGTACCGGTGCGAGCGCGCGACGCCCACCACCTCCGCCCAGGGTCCGTCCGCCCCGCCCCGCCGCAGGCGCTTGCCCAGGGGATCCTGCCCGGGCCAGTGCCGGCGCGCCATCTCCTCGTTGACGATCACCACCGGCGGACCATCCGCGTCGTCGGTCTCGCGGAAGGGGCGGCCGCTCAGGAGCGGCACCCCCGCCGTCTGGAAGTAGTCGGAGCTCACCACGTTGCCCATGGCGGTGAGCGCCTCCTGTCCCGGCGCCAGGGCGTGTCCCTCGGGCACGAAGGCGATCTGGTGCTGCTGGTTGCTCAGCGGCAGCGCGCGCGTGAGGGCGGCGGCGCGGACGCCGGGCAGCCGGCGCGCCTCCTCCAGCAGCCGGCCGTAGAACGGGCGCGCCCGCTCGAAGGCGTAGCGCGGCACGGTGGGGTCGAAGTTGGCCAGCAGCAGACCCTCCGTGCGGAACCCCGGGTGGCTTCCGAGCGCGCGCTGGAAGCCGCGCAGGATCCCGGCGCCCGAGGCCAGGAGCACCAGCGACAGGGCCACCTGCGCCACCACCAGCGCCTGCCGGCCGCGCATGCGGCCGCGGGCGGCCACCGCGCCCTCCCCCGACTTCAGCGAGGGCACGAGGTCCGCGCGCGCCGTGCGCAGGGCCGGGGCCAGGCCGAACACGACGACGCTGGCCAGGGCGGCGGCGAGGCTGAAGAGGAGGACGCGGCCGTCGAGGCGCACGTCGATGGCGATGGGCAGGTCCGTCGACAGGGGGATGCCCCGGAAGAAGCGGACGCCGGCATAGGCGAGGACGAGGCCGACGGCGCCCCCCGCCAGGGCCAGCATGAGGCTCTCGGTCAGGAGCTGGCGCACCAGGCGCGGGCGCCCCGCCCCCATGGCCCGTCGCACCGCGATCTCCCGCGCCCGGGTGGCGGAGCGGCTGACGAGCAGGCTGCCCACGTTGGCGCAGGCGATGAGGAGAACCAGGGCCACCAGCGCCAGGAGCATGCCGATCAGGGCGGCATCGGTGGGCGACCGCTCGATGCGCGCCTTGAGCTCGGAGCGCACGCTGATGCCCTTGCCCTGGTTCGTCTTCGGGTAGGCG
>DATBIO010000309.1:0-15196 GCA_036556965.1 Vicinamibacteria bacterium | reverse complement strand
GTATGGCATGTCGCCCACGCCCGCGCCGTAGACGTCGCGCGTCCACCCGCGCGTGCCCGGGAGCACGTGCGGCGTGCGGTCGTCGAAGAAGTAGTTGTAGAAGGGGTCGGGCACGTAGTGGGCCGCCCAGTCGATGCCGGTGACGCCGTAGATCTCTTCCAGGAAATCGGCGTAGGGCGTGACGGCGTACGCGCCGCCGGTGGCGGAAGGCATGGGGATGGGCGCGGCGTCATCGCGGCCGGCGTTGCCCCCGAACTCCGCGTTGACGTCCAGGAGGAGGACGCGCGTGCCGGGCCGCTGGCGCCGCAGGTAGAAGGCCGCGGCCAGGCCGGACATGCCGCTCCCCGCGATGATGACGTCGTAGCTCCCGTTGTCCGCCTCGATGGGAAAGGTGCCGTGGACGTCGTCGCAGCCCGGCTTGCCCACCCGCACGCTGTTGCGCGAGAAGGTCAGGCGGTCGTCGCGCAGCCAGTGCGCGACCCGGAAGGCGGTGGGCAGGTTGCCCCCGCGCAGCGCGCGCGGATCGAGGCCGATGGAGCCGTCGCACACGTTCCTGCCGATGTCCACGCAGGCCTCGGCCCCGCGGGGGGCGAGCCCACCCGCCATGGCTCCGCCGGCGGCCACGAGCATGCCGTTGATGAAGTCACGGCGGCTGATGCCGTCGTCGCTGCGAAGCGGGGCCATGGGTCCTCCTCTCGCGCGGGAAGGTCCGCACCATAGGCCGCGGCCTGGACGGGTGTCAACGCTAGAATGCGGCCATGAGCGCGTTCCTCCTGCTCCTCCCCCTCACGCTGCAGGCCGCCGCGCCGCCCGCCGCCGACCTTGCCCTGGTGAACGGCCGCTTCTGGACGGCGGACCCCGGCCAGCCGTGGGCGGAGGCGGTGGCCATCCGCGAGGGCCGGTTCACCTACGTCGGGCCGGCGGCGGGACGCCCCGCCGCGAAGCGGGTGGTCGACCTCGGAGGACGGCTGGCCGTGCCCGGCTTCAACGACTCCCACGTCCACCTCATGAGCGGCTCGCTGTCCCTGGAGCGCGTGGACCTCATCGAGGACCAGTCGGTGGAGGCCGTGCAGGCGCGCATCCGCGCGTTCGCGGCCAGGAACGCGGGCGCGCCGTGGGTGCTCGGGCGCGGGTGGCTGTACGGCTCCTTCCCGGGCGGCCTGCCCACCAGGGAGCAGCTCGACGCCGTGGTGAGCGACCGGCCGGCGTACATGGAGTGCTACGACGGACACAGCGGGTGGGCCAACTCCAGGGCCCTGGCCCTGGCCGGCATCACGAAGGAGACCAAGGACCCGCCGAACGGGCACATCGTGCGCGACCCCCGCACGGGCGAGCCCACGGGCGCGCTGAAGGAGTCCGCGCGCGGGCTGGTGGAGGCGAAGATCCCGGCGCCGGACGTGGAGCGACGGTACGCCCTCTACCTGCAGGCCATGCGCCTGCTCAACTCCCAGGGCATCACCTCCGTGCAGGACGCCGGCTACGGCGTCGACGAGATCGCCGCGGAGATGCCGCTGTGGGAGCGGGCGCTGCGGGAGGACGCGCAGACGGTGCGCCTGGTCGCCTCCGTGTCCATGACCGCCGCCGACTACCCGCGAGCGGTGGCGGAGGCCCAGCGCCTGCGCGCGCGGGAGCGCGCGCCGCTCCTGCGCTTCGGCACGGTCAAGGCGTACGTGGACGGCGTGGTCGAAGCCCACACCGCGGCCATGATCGCGCCCTACGACGACGCCTCCTTCGGCCACGGCCTGCCCAACTGGGAGAAGGCCGCTCTCACCCGCGCCGTCACCGCGGCGGACGAGGCGGGCCTGCAGGTCTACCTCCACGCCATCGGCGACGGCGCCGTGCGCATGGCCCTCGACGCGCACGAGGCCGCCCTGAAGGCGAACGGCCGCGCCGACCGCCGGGGCCGCATCGAGCACATCGAGACCATCCACCCCGCCGACTACGCGCGCTTCGCGCCCCTGGGCGTCATCGCCTCCATGCAGCCCCTCCACGCCAACCCGGACCAGAACCTGATGAACGTGTGGCGGCGCAACGCGGGGGAGGAGCGGGCCGCGCGCGGCTTCTCCTGGAGGAGCGTGGAGAAGGCGGGTGCCCGTCTCGTCTTCGGCAGCGACTGGCCCGTGGTCACTTCCGACGTCATGCGCGGCCTTTACTGCGCCACGGCGCGCAAGACCCGGCAGGGCCAGCCCGCGGGGGCCTGGCTGCCGGAGCAGGCGGTCGGCCTGGAGAGCGCGCTCCGCCACTACACCGCGGACGCCGCCTTCGCCTCCTTCGAGGAGAAGGAGAAGGGGACGCTGGCGGTGGGGCAGCTGGCCGACGTGGCCGTGCTCTCGCGCGACATATTCGGCGCGCCGCCGGAGGCCATCCTGGAGACGCGGGTGGACCTGACGCTGCTGGGAGGCAGGGTGGTCCACCGCGCGGGCGACTTCCCCGGCCTGGACGCCGAGTAGCTGGCATGCGGGCCCCTCTCGCCGCCGTCCTCCTCCTCGCCGCCGTTCCCGCCACCGCCCAGGATGTGGAGGTCACGCCCCTCGCCGGCTACCGCTTCGGCGGCGGCTTCGACCTCGCGGGAGAGGACGGCCCCCTGGAGGTGAAGGAGTCGGCGGCCTTCGGCATCTCCGCGGGAATCCGCCTCGCCGACGACGGCGAGCTCGAGGTCGAGTACAGCCGGCAGCCCACGCGGCTGGCCAACGACGGCTTCTTCACGAGTGCGCCGCTCTTCGACCTCGCCGTCGAGAACTGGCTGTTCGGCGGCAACTACGTCTTCGGCGAGGCGCCGGACCGCGTGCGGCCCTTCCTGGGCATCGGCCTGGGCCTCACCCGCCTCATCCCCGAGCCCGACGCCCTGGAGAGCGAGACCCGCTTCGCCTTCTACCTGGCCGGCGGGGTCAAGGTGTACCTGAGCCCGCGCTTCGGGCTGCGCTTCGACGCACGGTGGCTGGGCACCGTGCTGGAGAGCGACAGCCAGGTGTTCTGCAACTCGTTCGGCGGGTGCCTGGTCTTCGCCACCGGCTCCACGATGTCGCAGGGCGAGGTGCGGGGCGGCCTGATCGTGCGGTTCTGACCGCCGCCCCGCGCGCCCCGCCTCAGCGCTCGATGGCCACCGCCGCCAGCTCGTCCTCCGCGCGCACGAAGACCTTGCCCCCGGCCAGGGTGGCCGGCGTGGAGACGCTGGCCCCGCGGTTCACCGCCTGCACGGCGGCGATCTCGCGCCAACCCGTGGCGTCCGCCTCCCCCACCCGCACCATCCCCGTGTTGGCGCCGATGACGGCCACGCGGTTGCCCGCGCGCAGCACGGAGCCGGGGTAGAGCTTCTCGCGCCACACCGTCTTCCCCGTCTCGAGGTTGACGCAGGTCAGGAAGTCGCGGCCGAAGCCGATGACGTGACCGTCGCGCACCACCGGCGGCGAGACGTAGGAGATCAGGTCCTCGGTGGCCCACGCCCGCTCCGCGCGGAAGGCGTCGCCGGCGCGCGTGACCTTGTAGGCCTGGGCGTCGTTCCAGGTGAGGAGCAGCACGCGGTCGCCGGGCAGGAGCAGGGGCGTCTCCCAGGACACGTTCTTCTCGAAGTCCACCGTCCACAGCACGCCGCCGTCCTCGAGGCGGAAGGCGGTGAGGCCGCTTCGCGCCGCCACGTTGTCGGGGTTGGGATCGGGGGGAAGGATGACGTGGTGGAGGACGATCTGCCGCACGCCGCCCAGCGCGCCCACCGCGGGCGTGGAGTAGCTGATGGCGCGGTGCGGGCCCTTGGCCGACCACTTCACCGCGCCCGTGGCGGGGTCCAGGGCCACCAGCCGGTGGTCGTCCCGCCCCGCCGCCTGCAGGATGAGGCTGTCGCCGGCCACCAGGGGGGAGGCGTGGCAGCCCAGGCGGAGCTGGGCGCCGAACTTCTCCTTGACGTCCACCGTCCAGCGCACCGTTCCCGTCTGCGGGTCGTGCGCGCGCAGCTTGCAGGCGGGCGTGAGCGTGTAGAGGTTCCCGTGGCCCAGGGCGGGGGTGCTGGTGGGCCCGCTGGTGGCGGCGGGGAAGCTGGGGTCGAGCACGGTGCGCCAGAGCTGCTTGCCGTCGGAAGCGGACAGCGCGAGGGCGATGTCGTTGTCGCCCTCGGTGGCCAGCGTGTACAGGCGGTCGCCCGACACCACGATGCCGGCCGCCCCGCCCTCCAGCGGCTGGCTCCAGGCCTTCTTCAGCTTGACCGCGCCGTCCAGCGCGGCGTCCTCCACGGCCCCGTTCCCGTTGGGTCCCAGGAACTGCGGCCAGTCCTCGGCGGCGGCGGCGCCGCCGGCGAGGGTCAGCACGACGGCCAGGGCAGGGCGCATGGTCAGCCTCCGATCTCCAGGGCCACGATCTCCTCCAGGTTGCGCACGTACACCCGGCCTCCGGCCAGGGCGGGGGCGGTGATGGAGGTGGCCCCCGCCGCGAAGACGGGCGTGCGCGCGCGCTCGCGGTAGGCCTCCGGCGTCGCCTCCACCACGATCAGCTCGCCCGACTTGTCGCCCAGGACCAGCAGGTGCCGCCCCGCCAGGAGCAGGCTGCCCGTGTAGGTGCGCTGGCGCCAGCGGGGCTCGCCGGTGGCGGCGTCCACGCAGGTCAGGAACCCGCCGCTGAAGCCATAGAGCATGCCGTCGCGGTGCACGACGGCGCTGTAGCTGTTCTTCAGCCGTGGCGTCCGCCAGGCCTCCGCGGTGGTGAAGCCCTGGCCGTTCGGCGTCACCTTGACCAGGGCCGCCTCTCCCCACGAGGAGACGAGCACGCTGCCGTCGGGCAGGACCAGCGGGCTGCGCGAGATCTCCTCGTTCCAGTTGAGGGCGTGGCTGAAGACCACCGCGCCCGTCTTGGGGTCCAGCCCGAACACCTTGTCGCCCGCCACCCCCACCACCTGCGGCCGCCCGCCGACGGTGGCCAGGATCGGGCTGGAGTACACGCGCTGCTCCGCGGGGCGGGCGGACCAGACGAGGGCGCCCGTCTTCGCGTCGAAGGCGGCCACGTGCTGGGCGATGGCGCCCCCCGCGTGCACGACGACCAGGTTCCCCGCCACCAGGGGCGAGGTGCCGAAGCCGTAGACCGGCGGCGCCGCGGAGTACTCCCTGGTCAGGTCGTGCCGCCACAGCTCCTTGCCCGTGGCGGCGTCGAGACCGACGAGCACGCCGTGGGGACCCACCAGGAACACGCGACCGTCGGCCACCGTCGGGGTGGCGATGGGCCCGTCGTGCGAGCCGCTGTGCCCCTTGTAGGTGGGACCGATGGTCGCGCGCCACGCCTCGCGGCCGGTGGCCACGTCGAAGGCCACCACGTGGTCGGTTCCCTGGTGGGCCATGCCCGTGTAGGCGCGCGCGCCCACCACGGCGATGCCGGAGTAGCCGCTGCCGATGGCGCGGCGCCAGACCTGACGCGTGGAGGGGCTGCCGCTCGCGGGGATGGCCAGATCTTCCGCGGCGCGGCCGTCGCCCTCGGGCCCCCAGAGCCGCGGGAAGTCGGCGCCGCGGGAGGGTCCGGCCAGCGCGGCGCTGGCGAGTACGGGAACGAGGGCGAAGAGGCTTCGGCGGCCGATCATCGGCGCTCCTCCGCGGGTCCGGCCCCCGGCGCCCGCAGGCACGATCCGCGGCAAACTACGTTTGGCGGCGGCCCTTCGGCAAGGGAAAACGCCGGTTTGGCAAAGTTTCACGCCGGTGTCCACGCCCCTGGATCCCGGCGTCAGGAAGCCCGCGCGGCGGGCGGGCGCGATCGCCCTAGCGGCAGGTGCCGGGGGCCGCGAAGAGGGAAGCCCGGCACTCGGCGGGGCACCACCAGATGCCCACGTAGTCCCGCTTCATCCCCGTGCACCGGCCGGCGCAACAGGCGACGCCCCGGCGGCCCAGGCCCGCGAAGCCGGCGCAGTCCTCGTGACGCCGACAGGAGGCGCCCGCGCCGCGCCGCACCTCGAACCTGCCGGAGGTCCCACTGTAGGGGGACAGCTGCCGGTTCAGGCCCTTCGCCACGCCGGCATGGACGATGCGATAGGTGCCGAGAGGGGCGCTGGCCGGGATGGACCACTCCACGATCGCCTTGGAGGCGGCGGGCAGCACGCGCTCCCAGCGGAACCGCGTCTCCCAGTCCCCGTCGCGGGCCACGGTCTGCCAGCCGCTGGCCGTACGGCGCTGGACCTCCAGGAACGTCCCCTGGGTGCGCAGGTCGTTCTTGGGATGCGCGGCCCAGAACGCCACGTGCACGGTCTCGCCCGGGCGGTACCGCGGCGAGGCGTCCTCGGCCACGGCGCCGAACGCTCCGAGCAGCGGCGGCGCGTCGAGTACGACGCCTGTCTGCAAGGTCGTCTGTCCCCGGGAGAGGTCCCGAGGGGCGGGGCCGGCGGGCACCGGCTCGCCGGCCGCCATGGCCCGCGCCAGCCGCGCGAACTCCTGCCGCAGGGCGTCGAGCGTCCAGGGCCCGAAATGGGTGGACGCGCCCTCGTAGTGCTGCGCGGCGTATTCCTCGCGGGTGGTGGCGTAGTGGGCGTAGGCGTTGGCCAGGCCGGCGATCACGGCGGTATCCACCCCCGCGGGGGCGAGGGCCTCGAGCACGGTCCGGCGCAGCCGCCGGCCCGCCATCGTGGTCAGCTCGAATGGCGCCGCCACCAGGGCGACGTTGCCCAGCCGCACGATCTGCAGGGGCAGCACCTCGGGCGTGAGCGGGATCCACCCCGGCACCTCATGGCACATGTCGAGGGCCACGGGCTTCTCGCCCTGGCAGGGATCCCGCCGCACCGGGCACAGGAGGAGGCCGAGGCCCTTGACCACGAAGTCCAGGGCCTCCTCCCGATTCAGGCCTTCCTTGCCGAACCCGGGCCCGTCCTCGGCGCCTGCGAAGCTGGCCGCGCCCAGCGCGCCGGGGCACGTCCGCCGCGCCTGCCCGTCCGCGAAGGGGGAGGCGACCGCGAGATCGCTCATCCTCACGTGGGCGAAGCGGACGTCGACCGGCCCCGTGACCGGCCGCTGCGCGCCGTCGAAGAGCTGCCGCGCCTTCTCGTACTGGAGGCGGCCCGACCGCGCGGTCGCGTCGAAGTCGTCGCGGCCGCGCCCCTCGGTTCCCTCGAACACGTTGGGCGAGACGTCTCCCTCGTTGCTCTGGGCGAAGGCGGCCACGAACGTGCGCGCCCGGCGGTGATCGGCTCCCTTCGCCTTCTCGAAGAGGTAGGAGGCGTAGCCCTTGTTGTCGCCGGTGATGAGCTTGTTGCGGTTGCTCATCGAGGTGCCGTGGACCGCGAACCAGTTGAGGACGCCCAGGGCGGCGCCGTCGGCCCCGTCGAAGCGCAGGAGGGTCATCTCCCGGTCCACGTCGTGGGCGAAGGACTCCCGCTCCGCGGCCGGGTTCCGCGCGTAGGCCTCGGGCGAGCGGTTCTTGCTGGCCCCCGCGAGCTCGCCGCGGCTCAGACCCATCCGGCCCTCGCGGAGGTTGCCGTGCGCGCGGCGGACGGCCTGGAAGATGCCATCCGTGATGGCCTCGAAGTTCTGCCCGTCGAAGCCCAGGACGGTCAGGTTGTAGAGCGCGTAGTGGGAATAGCCGCCCGGGCCGCCGTGCGTGTGGGTGGCGCTGATGAGCACGTTGCCCTGGTCGTACGGCAGGCCGGCGGCCCGCAGCTTGCGGACCACGCCCTGGTGCACGGACTGGAACACCTGCCCGAGGTCGGCGCTGACCACGGCCACCCGCCTGCCGTTGCAGGGCGACTCGACCACGAAGGCGCGGGCGAACAGGCGGAGGTGGATGCCCTCCGTCTTCTGGAACACCTGCGCGTAGCCCATCATGCCCAGCTCGGCGGCGGGGCCGGTGATGTCGTAGATGCCGGTCCCCACGCGGTAGTCGGAGCTCTTGGCGCAGGGTGCCGGACCGGGGACCGGCTCCGGCCGCGGGCCGCCATCTCCCGGCGCCGGCGCGGCGACCGCGAACAGTAGTCCGAGCGCCGCCGCCATCCCGCGCGTCCGCATGGGCATGTGCACGCCGCCTGCTCCGGCGGAGGCTAGCAGAACACCACGCGCGGCGGCCAGTGGTCCCGGCGCCGCCTGCGCCCGGGGCGGGGCCGCTCCGCTCCCGCTAGCCCACCCAGTCCCGGAGGCGGTACCACAGACCGGCGGCGGGCAGGAACCACGGCCGGCCGCCGTAGAGAGGGAGGGCGCGGAACGGCAGCTCCGCGAAGGGGCTGTCCGCCGGTCGGCCGAGGATGGCCAGCGCCTCCACGTGCCCCAGCCACGTGGCCAGGGCCACGCCGTGGCCGCTGTAGCCCAGCGCGTGGTGCACGCCGTCCAGCACGCCGTGGCGCGGCAGCATGTCCGGGGTGAAGCAGACGTTGCCGCTCCAGGCGAACTCGAGCGGCACGTCGGCGAGGTCCGGGAACACCTGGAGCATCCCCCGCCGCAGGATGCCCGCCGCCCGCCGGGTGCTGGCCGCGGTGGCGGGCGTGAACTGCGCGCGGCCTCCGAAGAGCAGGCGGTCGTCGTCCGAGAGCCGGAAGTAGAAGAGGAAGTGCTTGGAGTCGAACACCACGCGCCGCTTCGGAAGCAGGGCCTCGGCCCGCGCGCGGCCCAGGGGCGCGGTGGCCACGATGTAGGAGCCGACGGGCACCACGCGCCGGCGCAGGGCGGGGGCCACCGCGCCGGTGTAGCCGTTGGTGGCCACCAGCACGTCGCGCGCGCGGAGGGCGCCGCCGGCCGTCTCCAGGCGGAAGCCGCCCGGCGCGCGGTGCACGGCCCGCACCCCGGTGAACGGCCGCAGGTCGGCCCCCGCGCGCTCCGCCGCCGCGGCCAGCCCGCGCACGTACCGCGCCGGATGCAGGGCCCCGCTTCTCTCGTCCACCAGCGCGCCGTGATAGAGCGGCGAGGCCAGCTCGTCGCCCAGGGCCGCCTGCCCGAGGACCTGCACCGGGTGGTCGAAGTCCCTCTCCAGCAGCTCGGCTTCGTGCTGGAGAAAGGCGACGTGCCCGCGCTTGAAGGCCGCGTGCAGGTGTCCGCAGCGGTGGTGGCCGCAGTCGATGCCCTCCTCCCCGATCACCGACTCCAGGAAGGCGATGGCCTGGAGCGAGGCGGCGAAGAGGGCGCGCGCGCGCGTCCGTCCGTAGCGCGCGAGGAGCGCGGCGGGACCGGCCTTCAGTCCGGTGAGGACCTGGCCGCCGTTGCGGGAGCTGGCCCCCCAGCCGATCGACTCCTCCTCCAGCACCACCACGCGCGCGCCTCCCCGCGCCAGGGTGCGCGCCGCGCTCAGGCCCGTGTATCCCCCGCCCACCACGGCTACGTCCACTCCGTCGGCCAGCGGGCGGGTGGAGCCCACGGCGAGAAGGGGAGCGTCCTCCCACCAGAAGGGCGCCTCCCGCAGCGCGGCCACCGCTCAGCGCGGGCGGCGCAGACGCGGGATGAGCAGGGCGCCCACTCCGACCGTCGCCAGCGTCTCCACCACGAGCAGCCAGGACTCGCGCACGGCCAGGCCCGGGTCCTCCGCCGTGGGCGAGGGCTTGAAGAACAGGACCCCGGCCAGGGCGATGAACACCCAGCACACCACGGCCGCGGCCATGGCCGTGCGCGGCCCGCCCGGCATGCGGTAGGGGCGCGGCGCCTCCGGCCGGCGGCGCCGCAGGATCACGAAGGCCGGGAAGAGGAGCAGGTACGAGAGGAGGAAGCAGATGCCGGAGAGCTTGAAGGTCATCCAGAAGAGGTTGGAGGGCGAGTCGGCCTGCAGGGCGTTGCCCAGGAGGAGGGCCGTGCTGATGAGGCCCATGGCCACGAAGGCCACGTGGGGCGTGCCGAAGCGCGGGTGCAGCCGGGCCAGCGGCGCGGGCAGCGTGTGCTCGGCGGCGGCGGCGGCGGCCACGCGGTTGACGCCCAGGCTCCAGGTCACGATGTTGGCCACGCAGGCGTAGAGGAACCCGAGGCCGAGGAGGAAGACGAGGGCGCCGGTGGCGCCGCCCCACTGCCGACCGAGCACCTCGAGCGCGTCCCAGGTCCCGGTGACCAGGCTGAGATCGGCCAGGGGCACGGCGAAGAGGATGCCCATCACCCCCAGCGTGTAGACGACGGCGATGATCAGGCCCGAGAGGAGCACGGCGCGCGGCACGTCCTTCTGCGGCTCGCGCATCTCGTCGCCCGCCGAGCTCATGAGCTCGAAGCCGAGCGCGTTGTAGACGAGCACGGGCAGGAAGGCGAGGGAGTCGCTCCAGCGCGGCACGAACTGCGAGAGGGAGAAGTCGTTGGCGGGAGGACGTCCGCCCAGCAGCGAGCCGAGGCCCAGGACGCCCAGGCCCAGGAAGATGGCCACCTTCACCACCGCGCCCACGTTGGGCAGCCACTTGGAGACCTGGAGGCGCACGATGCCCACGGCCACCGTGGCCCAGGTGACGGCGATGGCGATGCCCGCCTGCAGCCAGACCGCGCCCACCCCCTCGCGCAGGCCGGGGGAGACCCACGCGCGCAGGAAGATGGCGTGGAAGGTGCCGGCGAAGACCATGTAGACGGAGGGGATCCAGTAGGCGTTGTTGATCCAGTACAGCCAGGCCGCCATGCCGCCCCACCAGGGGCCGAGGGCCTCGCGCACCCACACGTAGAGCCCGCCCTCCGCGGGCCAGGCCGCGCCCAGCTCCGCCGTCATGAGGCCGTAGGGCACGAAGAACAGGGTCATGGTGATGGCCCACCAGGTGAACCAGGCCACGCCCATGCTGGCCGCGGAGGCCAGGGTGTCGATGGTGAGGATGGCGGAGACGGTGAAGAGGAGGAGGTCGGCGCGCCCCAGGACGCGCTGGAGGGGCGGGGCGTCGCTCAGGCGAGCAGCTCCGCCACCGCGCGGTGCGCCTGGTCGATGGCCGCGTCGGTGTAGGAGTACGCGGCCGCGTCCGCGTTGGCGATGGCGATGCGGCCGAGGGGCCGCCGCGCCACCGCGCAGGGCTGCTCGCCCCCGTCGAGCCAGAAGGGGTCCCACAGCGAGTTGTACTGGTAGGCGTAGCCGTGGGGCCAGCGGTTGATGGTGAGGCCGGCGATGTCGCGCGCGGGATCGAAGCCCCCGGGCCCCAGCGCGCGCGCGAGCTGGTCGCGGGTGGCGCGCTCGAGGGCGACGAAGGGCGTGCCGAGCAGCTCCAGGCGGCCGGCGCGGTGCTGGTCGCGCGCGGGGGCGCCGGGCAGGCACGGCGTCTTCCCCATGTGCACGGCCACGGGGTCCTGCGGCGTGCGCGGGCCGCGGTAGGCGCCGATGCTGACGGGCAGGTTCAGATTGAAGCCGTTGTAGAAGCCGCCGGGCGCATCCACGTCGTGCACGCCGAGCTTCTGGAAGGAGGTCCAGTTGCGCAGGGCCACGCTGGTGTAGAGCAGCGGCACCTTGGTGGCGGAGGCCAGCGCCTCCTTCTGCTTCTCCGGCAGCTCGGCGCAGAGGTACGGGATCACGGAGTGCCAGCAGGCCAGCACGCAGTGCCTCGCGCGCACCGTGTACACGCCCTTGCCCGAGGCGTAGGCCACCTCGACCTCGCGCGCGCTGTCCGGCGCGCCGAGGTGGCGCACGCGCACCACCGTGCTGCGCAGGCGCACGCGACCGGCGGACCCCGCCTCGTCGAGGCGTCCGTAGTCGGCGCGCGCGGTGACCACGTCGGCCGTCGTGGTGCCGGGCACGGCGCGCGGCACCAGGCGTCGCAGGAGCAGGCGCGCAATGGAGGCGTTGCCGTCGGGGAAGTGGAAGAAGTACGCGTCGGCCTCCTTGTGCCGGATGGCGTCGAGTCCCATGCCCGGACCCGCGCCCGGGGCGAGGCCCATGGCCGCGAAACCGGGGTACCCGAGGCCCCAGGCGTCCTGGGCGGAGACGGCCTCCACGCCCACGCCGTACAGCCCGTGCGGCCGCGACTGGAAGTAGGGCACCACGTCCGGCGAAAGGCCCAGCGTCCGCGTCAGGAACTCGGCGTAGCTGATGCGGGCGAGCCGCGCCTTCTTGTCCGCCGAGCCCAGCCCGGGCATGGGATCGGGCAGCCCCGCGTAGAGGCGCGCCAGGTCGCGGCGCGCAGCGGCGGAGAGGGGGGCCGCGGCCAGGAAGGCGTCCCACGCCTCGCCTTCGGCGGGCAGGGGCACCAGGCGGTCGGCGCCGAAGGTCTCCCGGTCGAAGAAGACGGCGCGCTTGAGGCCGCCGAACACGCCGCGGTCCACGAGGTGCTCGAAGCGGCTGACGTCGATTCCCAGGTCGGCCACCAGCCGGTGGGCCACCGCGCTGTAGGGGGCGGGGCTCTCCACCGCGAAGGTGCCGCCGTAGCTGAGCAGGGTCTTGCGGCCGACGCGGAACTCGTTGCGCCGCGCGTGCCCTCCGAAGTCGTCGTGGTTGTCGAGGACGAGGATGCGCGCGCCCGCGCCCGCCTTCTGGCGGAAGAAGTGGGCCGCGCTCAGCCCGCTGATGCCGGCGCCCACCACCACCAGGTCGTAGGCCTCGCCCGTGTCCACCGGCTTTCCCGCCGTCTCCCAGAAGGAGCCGTCGCGCAGGGCGTGGGAGGCCTCCCAGGAGCCGTCGTGGCTCCCGCGCAGGCCGGTGAGGGCGGGCGGATACGGCGCGTCCAGGGCCAGCAGCAGGTCGGGGGAAACGGCCGCCCCCACCGTGAGGGCCACCCCGTTGAGGAAGTCCCGCCGCGTGATGCGGCGGTCCATCCCCAGCTCGCGGTCGCGGCCGGCCACTCAGTACCAGCCGATCGGCTGCTCGTTCAGGTTGATGTGGACCTGCTTGACCTGGAGGTACTCCTCGGCGCCCCAGGGGCCCAGCTCGCGGCCGATCCCCGACATCTTGTAGCCGCCCCAGGGGGCCTCCACGTAGGTCGGCTGCATGTGGTTCACCCAGACGATCCCGGCCTGGAGGCTCTTCACCATCCGGAAGCACTTGAAGATGTCGCGGCTCCAGATGGCGGCGGCGAGGCCGTACTGGGTGTCGTTGGCGATCCGGATGGCGTCCCGCTCGTCGTCGAAGGGAATGACGGTCATGACGGGGCCGAAGATCTCCTCGCGCGCGATGGTGGCGCCGTTGTCCACGTCGTAGAAGATCGTCG
This sequence comes from Vicinamibacteria bacterium, assembly GCA_036556965.1. Taxonomy (GTDB): domain Bacteria; phylum Acidobacteriota; class Vicinamibacteria; order Fen-336; family Fen-336; genus DATBIO01. The sequence goes on along the minus strand of DATBIO010000309.1, from coordinate 2,178 downwards.
GCTGCACGAAGAAGCCCTTCTGCAGTTCGGGGTCGCCCGGCCGCCCGCCTCCCACCGCCAGCTTGCCTTCGCGCTTGCCGATCTCCTGGTAGCGCATCACGCGCTCCATCTGCTCGCGCGAGACCACCGGCCCCATCTTGGTGGCGCGGTCGAGGCCGGGGCCCAGCTTGATGGCCTTGGCCTTCTCGACCATGGCGTCCAGCATCTTCTTGTATATGGGCCGCTGGATGAGGACGCGGCTCCCCGCCGAGCACACCTCGCCCTGGTTCACGAAGACGCCGAAGAGGGCGCCGTCCACCGCGGACTCGAAGTCCGCGTCGGCGAAGAAGATGTTGGGCGACTTCCCCCCCAGCTCCAGGCTCACCTTCTTCAGCGTCTCCGCGGCGGCCTTCATGATCTTCTTGCCCACCTCCACGCTGCCCGTGAAGGCCACCTTGTCCACCAGCGGGTGGGCCACCAGCGGGGCCCCCGCCGGCTCCCCGAAGCCGGTGATGACGTTCACCACCCCCTTGGGCAGGCCGCACTCCTCGAAGAAGCGGGCGAACTCCAGGAGCGTCACCGGGGTCTGCTCCGCCGGCTTGATGACCATGCTGCAGCCCGCGCAGATGGCGGGGGCCAGCTTCCAGGCGGCCATGAGCAGCGGGTAGTTCCAGGGGATGACCTGGGCCGCCACCCCGATGGGCTCCTTGATGGCCATGGAGACGGCGTTGTCGGGGACGTTCAGCACCTCCCCGTGCAGCTTGGTGGCCAGCCCGCCGTAGTACTCGAAGCAGGTGGCCACGTCCGTCAGGTCGTACTCCGACTCCGTGAGGGGCTTGCCGGAGTTGATGGTCTCCAGCTCGGCCAGGCGCGGGAGCTCCGCCCGCATCTTCTCCGCCAGGCGCAGCAGGATGCGGCCCCGCTCCTGGGCGGTGACGTCGCGCCAGCCCTCGTCGAAGGCGCGCCGGGCCGCCTTCACGGCGCGGTCCACGTCCGCGGCGCCGGCGTCGGGCACGCGGGCCATGGCCTCCCCGTTGGCCGGGTTCACCACCTCGAACGTCTTGCCGGAAGCGGCCGCGGTCCACTCCCCGTCGATGAGCATGGAGTAGGTCTGCATGGGGGCCTCCTGGGATGCCGCGAAGGGTAGCCCAACGGCGGACGCGCGGCCAGCGGGCCGCGCGTCCAAACCACGCGCGCCGCTGCGCCCGCCCCGCGGTTACGTGCCACCATGGAATCGACGCCGCGCAACGCGCAACGGACAGGAGTCCCCATGCAGAGAATCGTCGCCTGTCTCTGGTTCGACGGCCAGGCCGAGGAGGCCGTGAGCTTCTACACCTCGGTCTTCAAGAACGCCAGGGCCGGCGAGGTGACGCGCTACGGGGACGCCGGGCCGGGAAGGAAGGGCACGGTCATGACCGCCGTCTTCGAGATCGAGGGGCAGGAGTTCATGGCCCTCAACGGCGGCCCCGAGTTCAGGTTCTCTCCCGCGATCTCGTTCATCGTCCACTGCCAGACGCAGGAAGAGGTGGACGAGTACTGGGCCAGGCTCCTGGAGGGCGGCTCCCCGCAGCAGTGCGGCTGGCTCACCGACCGGTTCGGCGTCTCCTGGCAGATCGTCCCCGCCATCCTGCCCGAGATGCTGGCGGACGAGGACGCCGGCAGGACCGAGCGCGTGATGCAGGCCATGCTGAAGATGGTCAAGCTCGACATCCGGGCGCTGCGCCGGGCCTACGAGGGCTGAGGGTCGGACGCCCTCCGTCCGGGCCAGTCAGGGTTCGCGCCTGCCCCTTGCCGGCGTCAATCCACGCCCCAGAGGTGCTGGCCGTGCTGGATTGGCTCCTCCAGCCAGTGGGCGCCGCCGTCGGTGGTGGAGCGGATCTCGCCGTCGTCGCCCACGGCGATGGCCGTCTGCGCGTCCAGGGCCTTGATGCCATGGAAGTCGCGCCCCGTGCCCGTGGGCTGAACCGCCCACACGAAGCCCCCGTTGCTCGTCCGCAGGATCGTGCCATCGTCGCCGACCGCCCAGGCGACGTCGGACGACGCCGCGGAAACACCACGGAGGTCCTTGCTGGTGGCCGCTCCCTGCGACCTCCAACTGGCGCCGCCATCCTCGGTCCTGAGGGTCGTCCCGTCGTCTCCCACCACCCAGGCGGTGGCGAGGTTGAGGGCGGAGATCGCCTTCAGGTGCTTGGTCGTACC
>DATBIO010000308.1:0-33003 GCA_036556965.1 Vicinamibacteria bacterium | reverse complement strand
CGAGGGCTGAGGCCAGCGACCCTCGGAGCCGCCTCCGTCTCCTGGCCCCGCCCTGGGACCAGGGCGGACCCTGGAGAGTGGCTCCCCGAAACGAGCGACGATCTCCGGACCGTCAATCGCCCGGGGGGCCGGGCGCAACTGTTGCGCCGACCTCGGCGCCGAGCGCGCGAATTTCCGTCTCGTTGGCCGAACCGAAGGGTTTGCCGTGGACGGCCATGGCACTTCGATTGCTCAACCGCCCGGCAGGCCACGAAAGACCGAGGGGGAGGAGACAGAGATGCCGAACCTCACGCCGCGCCGGACGAGCCCGGGAGACGCACCACCCTCCCACGCGCGCCGCTGGCGCCGCCTGCTCTTCGCGGTGGCGTTGCTCGGCCTGGGCGCCGCGGCCTGCCAGAGGGACGCCGTCCAGGCGCCGCCCGCCAAGGGAGAGACCGCCGCGGCCCTCGCCTCTGCCGGGGCGGCTCCGGGCGCGGCGGAGTCGGTCGCGCCGTCGGTGTCGCCGGCCCTGCCTCCCGGCCACCCGCCCGCCGGCGACCCGCACGCGAGCACCGGCTCGACGATGCCCGCCGGGCATCCGCCGGTGGGCGCGACCAAGGGCGGGCCGTCCGTGGCGGGCACCGTCAGCCTCGGGCCGAGCCTGGGCGGGCGCGCCAAGGGCGAGGGCGTCCTCTTCCTGATCGCGCGCGCGGGCAGCGAGCGGCAGGTGGTGGCGGTGCGCCGCGAAGGCAAGGTCACCTTCCCCCACGCCTTCGAGCTCTCGGCGGGAGACGCCATGACCGCCGGCACGTCGTTCTCGGGGCCGCTGGAGATCACGGCGCGCCTGTCGGCCACCGGTGACGCCATGCCCGCCGCGGGGGACGTGGAGGGCGTGGCGCGGGGCGTGTCCGCGGGCGCGCGCGGCATCCGCGTCGTGCTCGACACCGTGCGCCGCTGATGCCCGCGCCGAGGTCCAGGACCAGAGGGAGGAAGCGATGAAGAGCCTCACCGCCAAGGACGTCATGAGCCGGCAGGTGCTGATGGCGAGCCCCGACATGACCGTGCACGAGCTGGCCGTGTTCCTGACGGAGAACCAGATCAGCGGCGCCCCGGTGGTGGACGACCGCGGCAAGCTGATCGGGCTGGTCTCCCTGACGGACATCGCCGAGAGCGACGCCCTGCGCGACGAGGTCCCGGAGGCCACCAAGGCCGAACGGCGCGAATGGGCGGGGAAGGCCAGCCGCGACGAGGTCGGAGACATGCGCGTGCAGCGGGCCGACCTCCTGGTGCGGGACATCATGACGCCGGCGGCCTACACGGTGCCCGAGGACACCCCCGTGGCGCGCCTCGCCCAGACCATGGTGGCGGGCCGCATCCACCGCCTGGTGGTGACCAACAACCACCGCGTGTCGGGCATCGTGACCAGCCTCGACCTGCTGCGGCTCCTCTGCGAGAAGCCCGACGGGGGTCGGGACCTGCCGGGCGGCCGCGACCGCACCGTCATCGTGCGCTGAGCCGCCCTTCCCGCCCGGAAGCGCGGCGCGCGCCTCCGGGGCCCGACGCCGCCCGTCACCAGCCCAGGAGGGTGGTGGCGACTCCCACCACGACGATCACCAGGCCCGCCGCCACGTCGCCGTAGCGCTCGGCCCAGCGCGCGCGGAGCCAGGTGGCACCATGGCGTGCCGAGGACACGAGCAGGACCATGGCGGCGATGGTGGCCACCTCGTAGGCCGCCACCACGCCGAGCAGCGATCCGCTTCCCGCCGGCCAGGCGGCGGCCATCACGGGCACCACCGCCACGCAGGGGTCCGCGCAGTAGAGCAGGAAGAGCGTCCAGGCGGTGGTGGTGCCGGGCTCGTGGACGTGGTCGTAGTGGTGATGCGCGTGGCCGTGCCAGCGTCGCCCGGCGGCGCGGCGCAGTCCCCAGAGCGCGTAGGCGACGCCGAAGGCCACCAGCAGCAGGCCCGCCATGGCCTCGAGGCGCTCGCCCAGGGCCTCGAAGAGCCGCGATCCCGCGGCCAGGGCGAGGAGCCCGAGGAGGACGGAGACGGACACGTGGCCGAGCCCGCAGAGCACGGTCAGGCGCGCGGTGCGCCCGGCTCCCCAGCCCCGGGCCCGCGCCACCGCGGCGAAGGGCACCCAGTGGTCCGGGGCGAGGGAGTGGAGCGATCCCACCGACATGGCCGCCACCAGCAGCGCCCCGAGGTGGCCGCTCACGACGCCACCGCCGAGGCGGGCGGAGGGAGAGCGGGCGCGAGCTCCCGGCGCCGCTCCTCGAGCCAGTCGGCCCACGCTCCCATTCCGGCGCCGGTGCGCGCGGAGAGGCGCAGCATGCGGGGCCGGGGCATGACCCGGGCCAGCGCGTCCTCGATGGCCTCCACGCGCACGAAGGGCAGGGCGGGCAGGAGGTCGATCTTGGTGAGCAGGACGAGGTCCGCTCCCTTGAACATCACCGGGTACTTCAGGGGCTTGTCCTCCCCTTCCGTCACGGAGAGGGCGACCACGTTCACGGCCTGCCCGAGGTCGTAGACGGCGGGGCAGACGAGGTTGCCCACGTTCTCGACGAAGAGGTAGTGGAGCCCTCGCCACGGGAAGTGGTGCAGCGCGTGGTGCACCACCTCCGCGTCGAGGTGGCAGGCGGTGCCCGTGTTGACGGCCACCGAGGCCACGCCGGCGGCGGTCAGGCGGCGGGCGTCATTGTCGGTGGCCAGGTCCCCGGCCAGCGCGCCCAGGCGCCGTCCGTCCCCGAGGGCGCCCGCGGTCGCCTCCAGCACCGCCGTCTTGCCCGCGCCCGGCGAGCCCATGAGGTTCACGGCGAGCACGCCCTCCTCCCGGAAGTGCGCGCGGTTGTGGCGCGCGCGCGTATCGTTCCTGGAGAGCACGCGTTCCTCGACCTCGACCGTGGTGAGGGTCGTCGCCGTCCCTTCGCAGCCGCACGTTCCGCACATCACGGCACCTCCAGCTCGACCCGCGCCAGCACGATGTCCCCTCCCGCCGCCAGCCGCGCGGGTCCGCGGCACGACGGGCACTGCAGCGGCGAGCCGGGCGCCAGGCCCCGCCCGCAGGACGCGCACTCCCAGCGCGACGGCTCGCGCTCGATCTCCAGGCCGGCCTCCGCACAGGGCGTGCTCACGCGGAAGCAGTCGTAGGCGGTGGCCAGCAGCACGGGGTCCACGCCCGACAGGTCGCCCAGCCGGACCACCACGCGCCGCACGGCGGCGTGGGCGTGGGGAGCCGCCACCCGCTCCACCTGGTCCAGGAGCGCCTGCACCACCGAGTACTCGTGCACGGCCTCAGGCCCCCGGGAACCGCGGCGCCCGCTTGCCCAGGAACGCCTCCAGGCCTTCCGCGAACTCCGCGCCGTCCGCCACGCGCGCCAGCTGCTCCAGCTCGCGGTCGAGGTGCTCGTCCAGGCGGTCCACGCCCGCGGCGCGGTTGAGCAGCGACTTCGCGGCGGCGTAGGCCGCCGCCGGGCCCTCCGCCAGGCGTTGCGCGAGGGCCATCACCTCCGCCTCGAAGCGCTCGACGGGCACCACCGCCGTCACCAGCCCCATGGCCTGGGCCTGGCGCGCGTCCAGGCGCGGGTTGAGGAGCACCAGCTCCAGCGCGCGGCGCAGCCCCAGGAGGCGGGGCAGGAGGAAGGTCGAGCTCTCCGCGCCGCTGAGGCCGGTGCGGCCGTAGGCCCACTCGAAGGTCGCGCGCTCCGAGGCCACCACGAGGTCGCAGCACATGGCCAGGCCGAAGCCCCCGGCCGCCGCCACCCCGTCCACGGCGGCCAGGAAGGGCTTGGGAGCCCGCCGTATCTCCGAGATGGCGCTGTGCAGGTACTCGAGGATCTGGCGGAACACCTCCCCGTACCCGGCGGGCACCCCGCGCGACGGAGGCGAGAGGTAGCCCAGGTCCCCGGCCTCGCCCCCCGCGCGGATGTACTTGAGGTCGGCGCCGCTGCAGAAGGCGCCCCCCGCCCCCTTGACCACCGCCACCCGCACCGAGTCGTCGCGCGCCAGCTGCAGCCCCGCGCGGCGCAGATCACGCGCCGTCTCCACGTCGAGCGAGTTGAACCGCTCGCGGCGGTCCAGGACCAGCGTCCCCACCGCCCCGTCGCGCTCGATCCTGACGTGCGTCATGGCGTTCACACCGCCACGGCGGCGGCCGGACGGAGCGGCCAGGCCGGAGCCAGCCGGCCCTCCGGCGTGAGATCGACGGGGGCGGGGCGGCCGTCGACCTCCCAGGCGCCTTCGCGCGCGAACATCCGGCCCGCCGCCCACAGCTCCAGGCCCCGGGCCAGCAGCGGCCCGAAGGCCGTCAGGAGCACCCACTGCTGGTGGGCGAACGCGTACGCCTTCAGCATGTCGATGGCCCCGCGACGGCGTCCCTCGGCCACCAGCGGCGAGACGGGGAAGGGCCAGGAGCGGAGCAGGGCGGGCCCGGCGTCCAGCTCCTGCGTGACCACGTGCAGGGTGGCGCGCGTCTCCGGCTCGCCGGCGAAGAGGGCGCTGCGCACCGCGCGCAGCCCGGGATAACGGGGGCCCCCGTGCGCGTCGCGCAGGGTCAGGTCCGCGTGGTGGACGTTGAGGATGTGGCCGGGGAAGGCGGCGAGCATGGGCGCGGTCAGGCGGTAGAGGTAGCCGGCCAGCACCACCAGGTCGCAGCGGCAGCCGCGCAGGATGTGGAGGGTGCCCCGGTCGTAGTCCTCGCGCACGGAGAGGTCGCGCAGGGGGGCGCCCGTCCAGCGGTAGAAGGTCCGGATGGGGTTCGACACGAAGGGGACCCCCGCCGCCTCCGCCTCCCGCCTCAGCTCCGGGAACGCCTCGCTGCTCGTGACGCAGGCCACCACCTCGTACCCGGCCGCGCGGCGTGAAGCCGCGAGCAGCTGCGCCAGGCCGGGGGCCCGTCCCGAGCACAGCACGCCGACGCGCAACGGACGGTTCCCGGCCATGTGTTCGTCCTCCTTCGCGCCGCTCAGCAGATGCGCGGCAACAGCTCTCCGTCGGGCTCGCTCAGGAGCCGGCGGCCCACGCCCGTCTCGAGGATGACCGAGCCCGGCCGCTCCGCCGCGCACACGCCGACCACCGCCGCGGAAGCGCCGAGGGGATGGGAACGGAGCGCGGCCAGCACCGCCTCCGCCGCCCAGGGGCGTACGCCGAGCACGGCCTTGCCCTCGTTGGCCACCAGCAGGGGGTCGATGCCGAGCACCTCCGCCGCGGCGCGCACGGCGGCCGAGACGGGCACGCTGGCCTCGTCCAGCACGATGCCCACGCCGCTCTTGGAGGCCATCTCGTGCAGGACGGACCCCAGGCCCCCTCGCGTCGGGTCCTTCATGGCCACGACGTCCCGGCCCCCCGCCGCCAGCGCTCCGGCGATCAGGCCGTTGAGGGGCGCCACGTCGGATACGAGCGCCCCCTCGAGCTCCAGCCCGTGCCGCACGGCCAGCACCGCGAAGCCGTGGTCGCCCACGGTGCCCGTCACGATGAGCCGGTCTCCCGGGCGCAGCCCGTTGTCGCGCACCACGTGGGCGGTGAGGGCCACGCCGGTGGTGTTGAGCAGGATGCCGTCGAGCTCGCCCCTTCCCATCACCTTGGTGTCGCCGGTGACGACGGTGGCCCCTGCCTCCGCGCAGGCCGCGCGCAGGGAGGCCTGGATGCGCAGGAGGTCGGCGCGCGGGAAGCCCTCCTCGAGCACCACCGCGCAGGTGAGGCCGAGGACCTCGGTGGCTCCCATCATGGCCAGGTCGTTGACGGTGCCGCACACGGCCAGGCGCCCGATGTCCCCGCCCGGGAAGAAGGGAGGCTGGACCACGTGCGAGTCGGTGGTGACGACCAGCCAGCGGTCGCCCACGCGGAGGGCGGCCCCGTCGTCGAGGGCGGCCAGGCCGACGCCGTCCACCTCCCGCTCGGCCAGGCCGGGCAGGAACACCTCCTCGATGAGCATGCGCATGGCGCGCCCGCCCGCTCCCTGCTTCAGGACGATGCGCTCCTGGGCCAGCACGCGGCTCACGACGCGCTCCGCAGGTCGGGCACGCCGCCGTAGGCGTGCCAGATGCGGCACGTGCCTTCGGTGCTCACCATGCACGCCCCCACCGGGGTGTCCGGCACGCACTCGCGGCCGAAGAGGCGGCACCGGTCGGGGGAGGCGAGGCCGGCCATGATGTCCCCGCAGATGCAGTCCTGGGCCAGGCTGGGGGGGGCCCAGTCCCAGAGGGAGGGCAGGTCGATGGTGAATCGGCGGCGCGCGTCCAGGTGCGCGAACTCGTCGCGCAGGCGCAGGTTCCCGTTCGGCACGTGGGCGATGCCGCGCCACCGGCCCCCGGTGGGGCGGAAGACCCGCCAGAGCTGATCCTGCGCCGGGCGGTTGCCCTCGCGGGTCACGCAGCGGGGGTACATGTTCACCACGCGCGGCTCGCCGTCGCGCACGAGCTCCACCAGGCGGACGAGGCCGGCCAGTATGTCGAGGGGCTCGAACCCGGCCACCACCACGGGCAGGCGGTGGCGTTCCACGAACTCCTCGAAGACGCCCCAGCCCGTGATGGTGGCGGCGTGCCCGGCGGCCAGGAAGCCCTCCACGCGCGTCTCCGGCATCTCGGCCACGATCTCCATCACGGGGGGGATGTACTTGTGGGCGGAGAGGATCGAGAAGTTGGGGGGCGGGTCGGCCAGCGCCACCGCCGCCGTGGCCACCGCCGTGGTCTCGAAGCCGGTGGCGAAGAAGACCAGCTCCTCGTCCAGCCGGCGGGCGAGGTCGACGGCCTGGCCCACGCTGTAGACGACGTCCACGCGCGCCCCTTCCGCCTGGGCGTCGGCCAGCGACATCACGGTGCCGGGCACGCGCAGCATGTCCCCGTAGGTGGCGATGCGCACGCCCTGGCGCGCGAGCACCACCCCCTCGTCCACTTCGGGGGTGTCCGTCACGCACACCGGGCATCCCGGCCCCATGATCACGTTGAGCCCGCGGGGGAACACCGCGCGCAGCCCGAACTTCGCGATGGCCTGCTCGTGGCTGCCGCAGACGTGCATCACCGAGACCGGGGCGCGCCCGATGCCGCCCACGGCGCGCTCGAGGGCGCCGGCCAGCGCGCGCGCCCGATCGGGATCCCGGAACTTCAGCTCCCGGTGGAGCGCCCCCGCTTCAGCGGCCATCGCCGCCGTCCCCGCGCGCGGCCGCGATCTCGCCGCGGACGTCCGCCGCCATCATGTCGCTCTCCGCCTCGCGCATGAGGCTCTGGTAGAGGGACAGCGTCTCCTGGACCTGCTCCGCGGGAATGCGGCGGATGGCGAAGCCGACGTGGTTCAGGATGTAGTCCCCGGGAACCACGGGCTCGTCCACCACCTCCAGGCGCACCTGCCGGCGCACGCCGAAGAAGTCCACCAGCGCGGCGTCGCCCTCGACTTCCACCACGCGCCCCGGCACGCCTAGGCACATGCGCGGTCTCCCGCGGCGCTGCGCGTGAGCGCGTCCGCCGCCACCGCCTGGCCCAGGGCCAGGCCCCCGTCGCCGGGCGGCACCTGCCGGTGCAGCAACACCCTCAGGCCGGGCAGCCCGTCGAGCACGCGCTCCGCGAGCAGGGCGTTCTGGAAGCACCCCCCGGTGAGCACCACCGGAAGCGGCCCGTGCTTCTCGGCCGCCGCCCGCACCACGGTGGCGGTGGCCATGGCCAGCGTGTTGTGGAAGCGCCCGGAGATCACCGCGGCGGCGACGCGTGCCCGCAGGTCCTCCACCGCGGCCACGACCATGGGGCGGAGGTCGATGGTCCAGGGAGAGGTCGCGTTCTCGATGGTGAAGGGATAGCGCCCGGGCTCCCGCGAGTCGGCGGCGAGGTTCCACTCGAGCGCCACCTGGCCCTCGAAGTGCGCGCGCGGCCGCCCCATCACCAGCGCGCCCATGGCGTCGAAGTAGCGCCCCACCCCGCGCGCCAGGGGCCACAGGCCCCGCGCGCGCGCGGACCGGCGCACTGCCGAGACTTCCTCCTCGCGCAGCAGCTGGAAGAGGGGGAGGGCGTCGAGGGGCGGCTTGCCGTCGTAGGCGTCCTCCAGGAGGACGAGGGCCAGCCGCCAGACCTCCTGGACGGCCCGCTCGTTGCCGGCCAGGGGCAGGGGACGGAAGGTGGCCACGCGCTCGAAGTGGAGCGCGTCCGCCAGCAGGACCTCGCCTCCCCAGAGGGTGCCGTCGGTGCCGTAGCCCGTCCCGTCGTAGGCCACGCCGAGGACGGGCCCCTGCAGGCGGTGGTCCGCCATGGCGCTGACCACGTGCGCGTGGTGATGCTGCACGCCGACCTTGATGACGCCAGGCCGCTTCAGGGCCCAGCTCGTGGACTCGTAGCCCGGGTGGAGGTCGTGGGCCACCACCTCCGGGGTCACCCCCAGCAGGCGCTGCACGTGCTGCACCGCTTCCTCGAAGGCCTCCGCGGTGTCCGCGCTGCCCAGGTCGCCCACGTGGGGCCCGAGGTAGGCGGCGTCGCCCACCCCGAAGCAGAACGTGTTCTTGAGCTGTCCTCCGCAGGCCAGCACCGGGCGCTCGAAGGGCAGGGCCACGCGGATGGGGCGCGGGACGAAGCCGCGCGAGCGGCGGATGAGCACGGGACGCCCCGCGATGACGCGGGCCACGGAGTCGTCGCAGCGGACGACGATCTCGCGGTCGTGCACGAGGAACAGGTCCGCCACCTCGCCGAGCCGTCCGAGGGCCTCGGCCTCCGTGCGGGCGATCGGCTCGTCCGAGAGGTTGCCCGAGGTCATGACCAGGGGCCTGCCCGCGCCGGCCATGAGCAGGTGGTGAAGGGGCGAGTAGGGCAGGACCACCCCCACCAGGGGGTTGGCCGGCGCGACCTCCCAGGCCAGGCCCGAGTCGTGCCGGCGGCGCGCGAGCACGATGGGGCGCTCCGGGGAGGTCAGCAGCGCCGCCTCCTCCTCGCGCACGTGGGCCACGCGCCGCGCCGCCTCGAGGTCCGCCACCATCACCGCGAACGGCTTCTGCTCGCGGTGCTTCCGCGCGCGCAGGCGCCGCACGGCCGTGGACGAGGTGGCGTCGCAGGCGAGGTGGAAGCCCCCGATGCCCTTCAGGCACACCACGAGGTCGGCGTCGATGAAGCACACGGCGGCCCCCAGCGGGTCGTTGGTGGGCAGGGGCTCGCCCAGGGGCGAGAGCGCGCGCAGGCGGGGGCCGCAGCGCGGGCACGCGTTGGGCTCGGCGTGGAACCGCCGGCTCTCCGGCGAGCCGTACTCGAGCGCGCAGTCGTCGCACATGGCGAAGGGGGCCATGCTCGTGGCGGCGCGGTCGTAGGGCAGGTCGCGCAGGATGGTGAAGCGCGGGCCGCAGGCCGTGCAGTTGGTGAAGGCGTAGCCGAAGCGGCGGTCCGCGGGGTCGAAGACCTCGCGCCGGCAGTCGGGGCACGTGGCCAGGTCGGGAGGTATGGTCACCCGCCGGGCGCCGCTCCGGCGGCTGGTCACGATGCGGAAGTCACGCGCCGCGCGGGGGGGGATGGTCTCGGAGCGGAGGTCCTGGATGGAGGCGGGGGGGGGCGGCTCCGCGCCCAGCCGGTCCAGGAACCGGTCCAGCCTCGGCGCCGCGCCGAACGCGTCGATGGTGACGCCCTGGGCGTCGTTGCGCACGCGGCCCGTGATGCCGTGCTCCCGGGCCAGGCGCCAGACCCAGGGGCGGAAGCCCACGCCCTGAACGGTGCCGCGGATCTTGATCCGGCGTCCTTCGAGGTCCACGCGCCCTCCTCGGCCCGGGGATTGAGCAAAAGGCGGACCGCCGGGGCGGCGAAGAAAAGCCCGGAAATACAGCTCCCGGCAAGCTTTCGCGGCGGAGACACGGCAAGCGTTTCGGCGGCCGCCGGAGGCGCCCGCAACCCTTGCGGAGGCAGCCTGGCGGCGCGCCGGCCGGCGCGCTCAGGCGGTTCGCGGCAGGGGTCGGGCGGGGCGCTGCGGCTCCCACCAGATGTCCGCGGGCGGGGCGTGCCGGCGGAACGCCACCGGCCACCCGCGGTCGGCCAGGGCCTGGATGACGAGGTGCGCGGCCAGGGGCACGGCGCTGCGCACGGCGGGGCTCAGCCCGGGGCCCGTGCGGACGCGGTGGGGGATGGCGCCCACCAGGAGCACCTCATCGGGCCCGCCGCCGGAGAAGGCGGAGTGCAGGAGCGCTTCCTTGAGGTGGGAGTCGTGCGGGCCGACACGCGTGCCGGGCGGGTGCCGCAGGAGGTCGTCGCGGGTGTAGACGCGGACGTCGCCGGGGCGTCCCATGGCGTTGACCGTGTCCACCAGGACCGCGAGGTCGAGCCCGTCGAGGTAGGTGAGGAGGTCGGGGCCGGGCGTCCCCAGGTCGGCCACGGTCACGCTGGGGGGGAACGAGCAGCTCGCCTCGAGGACGCGGGCGACGTACGGCCCGAAGCCGTCGTCACCCATGAGGACGTTGCCGATCCCGAAGACGGCGGCCTGCGCCGTCTCGGCGAAGCGCGGCTCCTGCACGAAACCGGGCGCGACGACGCTGGCGGGCATGGTTCCTCCTCAGAGCGCGCGCACGCGCGCCACTTCGCGTCCGTCGACGTCCACGGTGTGGATGGCGCAGGCCAGGCACGGATCGAACGAGTGGACCGTGCGCAGCACCTCCAGCGGCCGCGCCGCGTCCGCCACGGGGTTCCCCACCAGGGACGCCTCGTACGGCCCCTTCGTGCTCTTCTCGTCGCGGGGGCTGGCGTTCCAGGTGGTCGGCACCACCGCCTGATAGTTGGCGATGCGGCCGTCGCGGATGACCACCCAGTGCGACAGGGTCCCCCGGGGCGCCTCGTGGAAGCCGAAGCCGCGCTGTTCTCCCTTCGGGAACACGGGCTCGTTCCAGATCGTGGTGTCGCCCTTCGCGATGTTGTCGACGAGCAGCTTCCAGTGCTTCTGCGCGAGCTCCGCCAGGATGGCGGTGCGGATGGCGCGCGCGGCGTGCCGGCCCAGCGTGGAGTGCAGGATCTCCGGGCCCAGGCGCCGCCCCGCGATGGCGGAGGCCTTCTCCAGGGCGACGGTGGCCCACCGGCGCGTCGGCTCGTGCCCGGTGGCGTACCCGACCAGCACCTGCGCCAGCGGGCCGACCTGCATCGGCTTGCCCTGGAAGCGCGGCGCCTTGACCCACGAGTACTTGCCGCCCGCCTCGTACTTCGTGTACTTCGGCACCGTCTCGCCCTCGAAGGGGTGCTTGGTCCACTCGCCGTCGTACCAGGCGTGGCTGATGTTCTCGGTGACGTTCTCGCGGAAGTACGGGTCGGCGAAGGAGGTGATGGGCTTGGCGGAGGCGAGGTCGCCGCCGAAGATCGTGCCTCCGGGCAGGTCGAACTGCGTGCCCGCGGCGTCCAGCGGCAGGTCGGGCACCGCGAGGTAGTTGGTGACCCCGGCACCGTACCCGAACCAGTCGGGGTACATGGCCCCGATGGCGCACACGTCGGGGACGTAGACCTGCTGGACGAAGCCGACCACCTCGTCGAGGAGGTCCTTCACCTTGTACAGCTTCTCCATGTTGAGGGTGGCCTGGTTGTCGAGGTTGATGGCGTTGGCCACGCCCCCCACGGCCAGGTTCTGGATGTTGGGGGTCTTGGAGCCGAGGATGGCCACCACCTGGTTGGCCTTGCGCTGGAACTCCAGGGCCTGGAGGTAGTGGGCCACGGCCAGCAGGTTGACCTCGGGGGCCAGCTTCATGGCGGGGTGGCCCCAGTAGCCGTTGGCGAAGATCCCCAGCTGGCCCTGGTCCACGAAGGACTTCAGCTTGTCCTGGACGGCCTGCAGGTCGAGCCGGCCGTTGTGGGGCCAGGGGGAGAGGCTCTCCGCCAGGGTGGAGGCCTTGCCCGCGTCGGCCTTCAGGGCCGCCACCACGTCCACCCAGTCCAGGGCGGACAGGTGGTAGAAGTGCACGATGTGGTCGTGCAGGGCGTGCGCGATGAGGAGGAGGTTGCGGATGTACTGGGCGTTGAGGGGAGGGGTGAGGCCGATGGCGTTCTCCACCGCGCGCACGGAGGCGATGGCGTGCACCGTGGTGCACACGCCGCAGAAGCGCTGCGTGAAGAGCCACGCGTCGCGCGGATCGCGCCCGGTGAGGATGGTCTCGATGCCGCGGAACATCTGGCCGGAGGCCCAGGCGTCGCGCACGGCGCCGCCGTCCACCTCCACGTCGATGCGGAGATGGCCCTCGATGCGCGTGATGGGGTCGATGACGATGCGCGACATGTCTGGCCTCCGTTAGCTGCGGGCCGCGGGCGCGGCCGGCATTCCTCCCAGGATCGGGAACCGCCGGACCACGAAGACGTAGCCGAGGATCTCCAGGGCCACCACGCCCAGGGTCATCAGCTGCTCGGGAACGCTCGGGAAGTACGACCACTGCGGGCCGGGGTTGAACGCCACCAGGTAGGTGTCGAAGCGGTACACGCCTCCCCCGAGCATGAGGAGCATGCCGGCCGCGAACAGCGAGGCGGGCCTCTCGCGCCGCCGGGCCGAGGCCAGGATCAGAAGGGGAGCCGCGAAGAGGGCCATCTCGAGCAGGAACATCACCGCGGGGAGGTCGAAGGCGGCGGCCAGCCCGAGCTTCCCGCGCCAGGCCAGGTCGGACAGCCGGACGCCGAGGTAGAGGGCGACGGTGATGGCGATGACGCCGGAGAGCGACCCCAGCATGCGCGTCTCCTGGGGGCGCCCGAAGAGACGGGCGGAGAGCGTGGACTCGAAGACGACGGCGGCGTACCCCATGGTCATGCAGGAGACGAGGAACAGGAAGGGCAGCCACGGCGTCCACCACAGCCCGTGCACGCGCGGACCGGCCAGCATCATCAGGGAGCCCAGCGACGACTGGTGCATGGTCGGCAGCAGGAGCCCGAGGGCCACGATCCAGGGCATGGCCTTGCCGAACCAGGGCAGGGCCCGCTCCGCCAGGGCGCGCAGGCGCGGGATGCGGCTCTCGCGCGCCTGCTCCAGGTACACGGGAGCGAGCTCCACCTGCAGCACCACGATGTAGGCCATGATGCAGAGCGCGACCTCGAGGAGGGCGGAGTTGAGGTTCCAGCTCCAGAAGTAGAGCGGGACCTTCCAGGTGAGCCAGGGTCGCCCGACGTCGAGCACGATGGAGAGGCCGGCCAGGGTGTAGCCGGCCGCGCTGGTGAGGAGGGCGGGCCGCACCAGCGGGTGGTACTGGCCGCGGTTCAGGATGTACACCATGAGGGCGATGGCGTACCCGCCGCAGGCCAGGGCGGTGCCGGTGACCACGTCGAAGGCGATCCAGATGCCCCACGGGTAGCCGTCGTTGAGGGCGGTGACGGCGCCGAGCCCGGCCATCAGCCGCCAGATCATGACGCCGACGCCGAGGGCGGCCAGGCCGGCCAGGCCCTTCATCACCGGCCCGGCCAGCACCGGCCCTCCGAGCGGGCGCGGCTGCGCGTGCGTGTACGTGCTCATGGCCGCTCCTCCTCGCCCGCCCCGTGCCCTTCCGGGCGGTCGGGCCGCGCCCGGTTGCGGAAGGCCAGCGCGCCCAGCAGGCCGTAGAGGGCGATGGGAGCGGCGAAGCCGCGGTAGATGCCGTGCTGGACCGCGCGCTGGGTGGCCGGCACCGACTCCGGCCCCAGGTCGGGCAGGCCCAGCTTCTCGAAGGGGACGTGCGACACGTAGAGGACCTGCGTGCCGCCGGCGTCCGTCTCTCCGTAGACCTTCTGCACGTAGAGGTCGGGCTTCTCCCGCAGCCGGCGCCTGGCCTCCTCGAGGAGCTCGGTGCGGCGGCCGTAGATCACGGCCTGGCGCGGGCAGACCTCGACGCAGGCCGGGAGCTGGCCCTTGGCCAGCCGGTGCGCGCACAGCTCGCACTTCACGATCTTCCCGGAGTAGCGCGACCACTGGAACTTCGGGATGCCGAAGGGACACGCCATCTGGCAATAGCGGCAGCCGATGCACTTGGAGGCGTCGTAGGTGACGATGCCGAACTCCCGCTTCTGCAGCGCGCCGAGCATGCAGGCGTTGGCGCAGGCGGGATCGACGCAGTGCATGCACTGCTGCTTGACGTAAGCGGTGCGCCCCTCTTCCGTGTAGAGCTTGATGATGTTCTTGGTGTTCTCGTTGAGGTCGTCGGGAGCCTGATAGCGCCCCTGCCCGTAGGTCCCGCGCTCGGGCGTGAGGTCGTTGGCCTGGGCGCAGGCCACCACGCAGGCCTTGCACCCGATGCAGAGCGTGGTGTCGTAGAGCATCCCCACGGCGTCGTCGGGGGCACGCCGCACCTCCGCGGCCCGGGCCGCGCCCGGGGCGGCGGCGGTGGCCGCCCCCACCGTGGCCAGGCCCCTCAGGAGCTGGCGGCGGCTGGTGGCCATCTCAGGCCTCCTTTCCCGTTCCCGCTTCGGGCGGCTCGGGGCGGCCCGCGTCCTTGTCCTGCGCGAGGCGGCGGGCGTAGAGGGCGCCGCCGGTGAGGAGGCCGCCGCCGACGAGGCCGGCCAGGCCGGTGGCCACGGGGCTCACGCCCTTCCGCTCCGCGCGGATGGACGGGTAGGTGTCGGGCGGGGTGGGCCGCTCGATCTCCACCGTGTCGTGCAGGGCCACGCGGAAGCCCAGCGCCTGCTCGGTGCAGCCGAAGCAGGGGTGGCCCAGGCCGATGGGCCAGGCGTCGACCATCTCGCCGAAGTGCTGCGTGGAGCAGTTGGCGTGGGTCTGCGGGCCCTTGCAGCCGAGGCGGTAGAGGCAGTAGCCCTGGCGGTGGCCCTCGTCCCCGAACTTGAGCGCGAAGCGGCCGGCGTCGAAGTGCGGGCGGCGCGGGCAGTGCTCGTGGATGGTGCGCGCGTAGGCGAAGAGCGGGCGGCCCAGCGCGTCCAGGGCGGGCAGGGTGCCCAGGGTCACGAACTGCAGCACGGTGCCGAGGAAGTTGTAGGGATTGGCGGGGCAGCCGGGCAGCGTCACCACCGGCTTTCCCTTCAGGATCATGGGAACCCCGGTGGCACCGGTCGGATTGGGGTCGGCGGAGGGGATGCCGCCCCAGGAGGCGCAGGACCCGATGGCGATGACGGCGGCCGCCTTGTCCGTGACCTCCTTCAGCATGTCGAGGGCCGTGCGGCCGCCGATCTGGCAGTAGATGCCGCCGTCCTTGGTGGGGATGGCGCCCTCCACCACGCAGACGTACTTGCCGGCGTTGGCCTTCATGGCCGCCTGCAGCGCCTCCTCCGCCTGCCGTCCCGCCGCCGCCAGCAGCGTCTCGTGGTAGTCGAGCGAGACGAGGTCGAGGATCAGCTCGGCCAGGGAGGGGTGGGACGCCCGCAGGAGCGACTCGGTGCAGCCCGTGCACTCCTGGAAGTGCAGCCAGATCACCGAGGGCTTCAGGCCGCGCGTGGCGGCCTCCAGCACCCGCGCGGCCGCCGAGCCGGTGATGCCGACGGAGGCCAGGGCCATGCTCACGACCTGCAGGAAGCTCCGGCGGTCGATGCCACCGGAGGCGGGCCGCTCGTCAGGCTGCGGCCGGGAGACCAGCGCGCTCATGGATCACCTCTTCAGAGGGCGAGCACCGGGCAGGGCGCCATGCGGACGATGCGTTCCGTCAGGCTGCCCCGGATCCGGTCGCCCAGGCTGTCGTGGCCCTGGGTGGACATCACGATCAGGTCCGTCTTCGCCACCGTCGCCGTCCCGAGGATCCCCTCCTCCGGCGCGCCGGAGGGGGCGGCCACGGAGAGGCGCGCGTTGCCCACGTGGGGGGCCACGAAGTCGCGGATCTCGGCCGCCGAGGGCACCTCGCGCTCCACCACCTCGGGGATGCCGCTCAGCGACGCCACCGTGGGCAGCACGGCCACGTGCACCGCCACGATCTCCGCGTCGAAGGCCTCGGCCAGCAGCGCCGCGAGGGGGAAGGCGCGGCACGACGACTCCGTCAGGTCCGTCGGCACGAGCAGCCGGCGGTAGGGCAGGGCCACGCCGTGCGCGGGCTCCCGCACGCAGAGCACCGGTTGCCCGCTCTCGCGCACCGCCCGCTCCGCCACGCTGCCGATGACCATCCGGGCCAGCCCGGTGCGCCCGTGGGTGGCCAGCACGGTGAGGTCCGGGCGCGCGGCGCGCGCGTGGCGCACCAGGGCCCGGCCCACGTCGCCGGTCTCGTAGACGATGGCGTGGTGCCGCACCTTGAGCTGGTCGCCCAGGCTCTCCAGGTGGTCGAAGGCGGTCTCCCGGGCGCGGCGGAGGAGCTCCTGGCGCACCTCCTGCCGGAAGCGGCGGCTGTCCACGAAGTGGGCCAGCATCACGCGCGCCGAGAAGCGCTCGGCGAGGAGGCGCACGTGGTCGAAGGCCAGGTCGGAGGCGGGAGACAGGTCGGAGGGGAAGAGGATGGTCCGCAAGAGGGCGGGCTCGGGTCCGTCCCCCACGCGCTGGGGAACGGTGGCGGGGTTGGCCTGTGCGCTCATGGCTCGCCTCCTGTGCCCGCGGCCCCGGCAGCCTGGAGACCGCGCCTCGCGCGCGGTACTGCCGCTGGAGAGAGGGTCGGCGCGTGCGCCCGTGCGTTCCATGCGCACGATGCATCACCTCGGATGATTCGTGCGGTTCAAGGCGGTTGCGCCGCCCGCAGCCGGTGCCGTGTCCGGCACCGCCCCCACCCCGATTCCGGAAACGGTTGCGCCGGGCAGGCGCGCCGGACGGGCACCACAGTTGCTTGCACCCTGGCGGGAGGTACGCCATGGACCGTCAGCCGATGGTGTGGTGGGTGCGCGTCCTGGCCGGCATCGTCCTCGCCGGCCTCGCCGCCGGCGCGCAGGCGGCCGGGCCCTCCCCGGAGGCGTCCGGCGCGGAGCTGTACAAGCAGCACTGCGCGCGCTGCCACGGCGCCGAGGGGCGCGGCGACGGACCCGCGGCCCCGGGCCTCCTCTACGTGCCCTCGGACCTCACGGGGCTGAGCCGGCGCGCGGGGGGCCGTTTCCCGTCCGACCTGGTGGCCCGCGTCATCGACGGCCGGGCGAGCCAGAAGGGCCACGGGGGGACGGAGATGCCCGTCTGGGGTGACGCCCTCAAGGTCCCGGAGCAGGGATACGACGAGAAGAAGGTGCGGGAGAGCATCGCGCGCCTGGTGCGCCACCTCGAGTCGATCCAGGAGAAGGCGCGCCGCTGAGGGAGAGGAGAGAGCCATGGGCGACGAAACGAAGGCACCGCTGGTGGTGGCGGCGGTCGATTTCTCGGAGGTCTCGCCGGAGGTCGTGCGGCGGGCCGCGGCCCTCGCGGGGACGCGCGGCGCCCTCCACGTGGTGCACGCCGTGCGGTCGGGCCCGACGCCGTCCACGGCGCTGGCCCTCACGGAGCTGGTCAAGGACCTCGGCCGCCCCGTGGTGGCCAGCGTTCTCGTCGGGCTGCCCGCCGCGGAGATCGTGGCCTACGCCGAGCGCGAGCGCGCCTCTCTGCTCGTGGTCGGCACGCACGGCCGCACCGGCTTCACCCACCTCCTGCTCGGAAGCGTGGCCGAGCGCGTGGCGCGGACGGCCCCCTGCCCGGTGCTGACGGTCCCCGCGGGGCGCGCCGTGACCCCGCCGGCCGGCGCCGGGCAGACCCTCGGCCCCCTGCGCCGCTGCATCGTGTGCGCGAAGGCGGCCGAGGACCTCGTCTGCGAGCCCTGCCGCGCCCGCATCCGCGGCGAGGCGGTCCGGCAGCAGATGGCCGAGCGGGCCACGGGGACGGGCCCGCACTGAGGACGCTCATTCCGCGGCGGGCAGCAGCGCCCAGAGCGCGGCGTAGGCGGCGAGGCCGAGCAGGAACCCGCTGAACGCGGTGGCGAGGACATAGGCCACGCGCACGACGCTGGGGTCCCAGCCGGCCCAGGCGGCGATGCCTGCGCAGACTCCGCCCAGCATCGCGCCCCGGGGCGACCGGCGGATCGGCTTGGTGGCGTCGACCATCGCGACCTCCCGGGCCGGGGGCCCTCTTCCAGGAGGAACGAGGGCGACGCCGTCCGGGTTCAGGAAGGGCGCGCGCCCCGCCGCTGCCGTCGGCGGCGGAAGGCCTCGTCCCGCTCCTCTTCCTCCAGCGTGCTCGACACGGCGCGTATCTCGCGCTCGAGCTCGGGCAGGACGAGCTTCTCCAGGCCGTTGAGCAGCCGCACCGTCTTGCGCAGGCCCTCCTCCAGCCGCTGGACGGAAGCGTCCTCCTCCGCCAGGTGCAGGACGGGAGAGAGGAGGGACGCGAAGGCGACCCCCGCGCGGTCCAGCGTCTCCGCGGTGCCGCCCGGCCCGTAGCGGGGCCGGAAGGGAAGGAGGCGGGCGCGCAGCCGGGGGAGGCGGATGCCGACCAGGGACGAGTCGCTCCGCACGAGGCCGGCCAGGCGCGGCTGGGCCAGCGAGGCGCCTTCGGCCGCCGCGCGCCCGATCTCCGCCCAGGCGTCGCGCATGCGCCGCCTTGCCTCCCCGAGCTGCTCGCCGGCGAGGAGGCGCAGGCGCTCGCGTTCGGCGGCGCGGCGCAGGAGGTCGCGGAGCAGGACCTCCCGCTTCTTCTCCAGCAGCTCGCGGCCCCGGCGCGCCGCCTCGAGCCGTGCCCGCAGCCCGAGCAGGCGCGAGCGCACGGCCGGGCCGCTCACGCCGCCCTCCGACCCGGCCACCGGCGCCGCAGCAGCTCGGCGGGCACGCGCGTCAGCTCGTGCTCCGGGAGCGCGCCCAGGACGTCCCAGGCGCGGTCCAGGGTGGCCGCGATCGGGCGCGCCTCGTCACGGCCCTGGCCCAGGAAGCGGTCCTCGAAGGCCTCGCCGAAGTCGAGGTAGCGGCGCTCCGCCTCCGACAGCTCGTCCCGCCCGATGATCGACTCCAGGGCCCGCGCCCGGGCCACGCGCGCGCAGGAGGCGTAGAGCTGGCGGGCCACGTCCTCGTGGTCCTCGCGCGTGCGGCCGTCGCCGATGCCGTCGCTCATGAGGCGCGACAGGGAGGGCAGCACGGCCACCGGCGGGTAGATGCCGCGCCGGTCGAGCGCACGGTCGAGGACGATCTGTCCTTCCGTGACGTATCCCGTGAGGTCGGGGATGGGATGGGTGATGTCCCCCGCGGGCATGGTCACGATGGGGATCTGGGTGAGGGACCCCGGGCGGCCCCGGATGCGCCCCGCGCGCTCGAAGATGGAGGCCAGGTCACTGTAGAGGTAGCCCGGATAGCCCTTGCGGCTGGGCACCTCGCCCCTGGCCGCGGAGACCTCGCGCAGCGCCTCCCCGTAGTTGGTCACGTCGCTGAGCACGAGCAGGACGTGCAGCCCGCGGTCGAAGGCCAGGTACTCGGCCGCGGTCAGGGCCACGCGGGCCGTGGTCAGCCGCTCCGCGGCGGGATCGTCGGCGAAGTTGAGGAAGGTGGCCACGCGCGGCAGGGCGCCGCTGCGGCGGAAGCTGTCCTCGTAGCGCAGGGCCACGTCCCGCGGCAGCCCCAGGGCGGCGAACACCACGGCGAACTCGGGCACGCCGGGCGCGCGCGCCTGGCGGATGATCTGCATGGCGAGCTCGTCGTGGGGGAGCCCCGCTTCCGTGAAGATGGGTATCTTCTGGCCGAGGACCACGGTGTTGAGGCCGTCGATGGCGGAGATGCCCGTCTCCAGGAACTCGCGCGGGTAGTCCCGCCGGCACGGGTTGATGGGCGAGCCCTCCACGGGACGCTCCTCCACCGCGACGGGCGGGGGCAGCCCGTCGCGCGGCCGGCCGAGCCCGTCGAAGACGCGGCCCACCAGCTCGGGGCCCACGCCCACGGCCAGGGGCCTGCCGCCGAAGCGGACGCGGGTGGACTCCAGGTTCAGCCCCTCGGTGGCCCCCAGGACCTCCACCACCACCCCCCCCTCGGAGGCGGTGAGGACACGGCCGCAGCGCGTCTCGCCGTCGGATCCGGTCAGCTCCAGGTGCTCGTGGAAGCCGACGCCGCCGATGCCCTTCAGGAAGGCGAGCGGCCCGCGCAGCGACTGGAGGCCGCGGTACTCGACGCCCCGCGTCGCCATCTCAGGCCGCCGCCGGCTCCAGGGAGAAGCACTCGCGGTCCACCTGCGCCTCCAGCTCGTCGAAGCGGCCCAGCTCGTCCTCCCCCAGCGCCGCCTTCGCGCGTTCGAGGGCCGCCACCACCGGCAGCCCGGCGAGGGCGGCGGCGGCCACCCCGCGCCCGACGGCGGCCAGCCCCCGGTCGTGGAATCGGAGGAGGACGCGCAGGAGCCGCGCCTGGCGCGCCGGCGAGCAGCTCGCGTCCCGAGGGTCGTAGGCGCTCTGGCGGAGGAAGCCCTCCTCGAAGAGCGTTCCCAGCCGCAGCACGAACCGCTGGCGCTCGGGCAGGCTCTCGGTGCCGATCAGCCGCGCCGTGCCCTCCAGCCGCTCCGCCTCCTCGAGGAGGGCGAGGGCGCGCTGGCGCAGCTCCCCCCAGTCGGCGGCCGCCGCCTCCGCCCACCACGCGACCAGTGCGGGGGGGACGTCGCTGTACGACGCGCGCACGCTGACGGCGGGGAAGACGCGCGCCTCCGCCCGCTCCTTGTCCAGGCTCCAGAAGGTGCGCGCGAAGCGCTGGGTGTGGCGGGTCACGGGCTCGGTGAGGTCACCGCCCGGGGGGGAGATGGCGGAGATCAGCGTCACCGAGCCCAGGCTCCCGCCCAACGTCTCCACCGCGCCCGCCCGCTCGTAGTAGGCCGCGAGCCGGCTGGACAGGTAGGGCGGATAGCCCTCCTCCGCCGGCATCTCCTCCAGGCGGCCCGAGATCTCGCGCAACGCCTCCGCCCACCGCGACGTGCTGTCGGCGAGGAGGGCGACGTGGAGGCCCATGTCCCGGTAGTACTCGGCGATGGACACGCCCGTGTAGATGGACGCCTCGCGCGCGGACACCGGCATGTTGGAGGTGTTGGCCACCATCACCGTGCGCTCGGCCAGGGCGCGGCCGCTGCGCGGGTCGTTGAGCAGCGGCAGCTCGCGCAGCATGCGCGTCATCTCGTTCCCGCGCTCCCCGCAGCCCACGAACACGATCACGTCCGCCGCCGCCCACTTGCAGAGCTGGTGCTGCATCACGGTCTTGCCCGTGCCGAAGCCCCCGGGCATGCCGGCGGCGGCGCCGCGCAGGAGGGGGAAGAAGGTGTCCAGCACGCGCTGCCCCGTGATCATGGGGTCCGCCAGGGCGATGCGGCGGGCGAAGGGCCGCGGCCGGCGCACCGGCCAGGCGTGGAACAGGGTGAGCGCCGCCTCCTTCCCGCCGGCGGTGGACAGGCGCGCGGCCACGTCGGCCACCCGCCGCGGCCCCGCGGCGGCGATCTCGACCACCCGGCCCTCCATCCCCGGCGGCACCAGCACGCGGTGGGTGATGGAGGGCGACTCGGTCACCGTGCCCAGCACGGCGCCCCCGCGCAGCCTGTCGCCCTCGGCGACGCAGGGGCTGAAGTCCCACAGCCGCTCCCGTGCCAGAGCGGGGGCGGTGCGGCCGCGGCCGAGGAAGTCCCCGTCCGTCTCGGCGAGGGCCTCGAGGGGACGCTGGATGCCGTCGAACACGCCGCCCAGCAGCCCCGGCCCGAGCTCCACCGACAGCGGACACCCGGTGGCGTGGAAGGGCTCCCCCGGGCGCAGGCCCGCCGTCTCCTCGTAGACCTGCGCCACCACGAAGCCTTCCTCGAGGCCGATCGCCTCGGCGAGCAGCCTCTCCTCGCCCACACGCACCACCTCGCCCAGCGCGCACGGGACCAGGGTCGCCGCGCGCACCAGCGAGCCGGAGATCTCCACGAGGCGCCCGTCGACGCGGTCGCTCATGGGCCGTGGAGGGCGCCGAGGACGGAGCGCCACGCGCGCTCGAGGGCCCGCGCGCGGGCGGGATAGGTGTTGTCGAACGTGGCCCGGCCCTCGGCCGTGCGCGCGACGCAGCCGCCTCCCACCGCCGCCGGGTCGGGGACGCAGCGCACTTCCGCGGCCCCCCGCTCCGCGGCCAGCGCCCGGCGGTCGCCCTCGGCCATGGAGGCGAGGTCGGCGGCGCCCAGCCCGAGCTCGAAGCGGTCGCCCGGCAGCCGCGACAGCGCGTCCGCGGCCAGGGCCAGCAGGCGTTGCCTGCGCGCCTCCGGCTCGGCCTCCGCCAGGCGGCGGAGGCCTTCCGCCGTCACGCGGCGGATCCACGCCTCGCGCTGCTCCAGGCCGGCGCGGGAGTCTTCCCAGTCCTCGCGGGCGAGACGCTCGCGCGCCTGGCGGCGGGCGGCCGCGAGCCGGGCCTCCCGGTCCGTCGGGGCGGCCGCCTGCTCCTCGCGCAGGATGGAAGCGGCGCGGGCCGCGGCCTCCGCGCGGATCGCCTCCACCGCGGCCTCCGCCTCGTCCTGCACGGCGGCCACCACCGCCCCCACGCTGCCCAGCGGCTTCGTCACGCCGCCTCCCCCACCGGCGGAAGCACCAGCACGAGCGGGGCGCCCGGCCGGCGACGGAACCGGGTCACCGCCGCGGGATCGAGGGCCGCCGCTTCCGCGGAGAGGAGCAGGAGCCCGACCTCGTGGTCCGCGGCGGTGACGCGCAGCCCTCCCGCCAGCGCGCCCGCGTCCTCGCAGACCAGGCCGTCCACGCCGGCCAGGGCGAAGCCCCGCACGTCCACCTCGCGCCCGAGGACCACCGCCTTCATCCGAGGCGCCCCAGGATCATGATGGCCACGATGAGCCCGTAGATCGCGATGCCCTCCGCGAGGCCGACGAAGATGATGGCGCGGCCGACGAGCTCCGGCTTCTCCGCCGCCGCTCCCAGCGCCGCTCCCCCCACCACGGCCACCGCGTAGGCGGCGCCCAGCGCCGCCAGGCCCACCGCGAGGGCGGCGGCCAGGAACGCCCACTTCATCACCTCGGGCGGGACCGCGGCCTCAGGCCGCGCGGCCTCCTGCGCCATGGCCGGCAGGCCCAGGGTCAGCATCGGCACGCCCAGCGCCGCCACGGCCAGCAGCGTCCGGCGCCGTTTCGGTTCGGCTCGCGTCATATGGCTCCTTGCCCGGGCGGGCACGCGAGAGCGGCCGGTACGGCTCGCCGCCGCCACGGAAGAACTTGGAGAAGAACTCGTAGTACTCGAGACGGAGGACCTGGACGGAGACGGTGAGCCCCTCCAGGAGGATGGCCAGCGCATTGCCGACCACCAGCGCCAGCACGGAGGCCACTCCTCCCCCGAAGCGCAGGTCGGCCACGGTGTCGGCCACGGCGAAGAGGGCCACGAAGATCCCCGCGTGCACGGCGGCGAAGGCGGCCACGCGCACGAAGGAGACGGTGTTGGCGAAGTAGGAGAAGGCCGAGTCCACGAGCTCCACGGCGGACTCGAGGGCCGCGGCCCAGGGCGGCACGGGGGCTCCCCGCGCGCGCTTCTCGCCCGCGCCCCGTTCCAGGCGCGGCACGATCAGCGGCCGCAGCCCGAGGAGGAGGAGGGCGCACCCGAGCAGGGTCCCCAGCAGCCAGAAGGGCACGCTCCAGCGGGGCATCAGGGCGCGCGCCGCGAGCGCGAGGAGGACCCAGTACACGAAGGCCCCGAAGAGGCCGCGCGGGCTGAAGAGGGCGGCCCCGCGCTCGCCGGCGCGCCACGCGTTGACGGAGCTGAGCAGGAGGCCCCCGGAGACGAGCACCACGCCCAGGCCCAGGGCGATGCCCATGAATCGCGGCAGGTCGCGGATGGGCTCCATCCACAGCACGGGCAGGAGGCCCTCGATGCCGAAGAAGCTCCCGTAGAGCAGACCGAAGGCGGCGGAGGCGGTCCCCGCCTCCATGAGGAGGATGCCGTAGTCGAGGAAGCGGGGCAGGAACCGGAACAGGCAGTAGCCGGCGGCGAAGAGCACGAGGCCGTGGCCGGCGTCGCCGAACATCAGCCCGAACATGACCAGGAAGCTCAGGGCGAAGAACGCGGTGGGCTCGACCTCGCGGTAGGAGGGCGTGTCGTAGAGGCGCACCAGGCTCTGGAACGGGCGCAGCAGCAGCGGGTTGCGGTGCAGGATGGGGACCCCGACCATCCCCAGGCGGGCCTCCGCCATCTCGTCGGGGCTCTCGATCTCCACCACCGCTCGCCCTTCCGAGGCCGCCATGATGGCGCGCCGCATGCGCTCCGCCGCGTAGGCCGGCACCCAGCCCGAGATCACCACGAACCGGCCGCTGGTGGCGAAGTGGCTCTGCGCCTGGAGCAGGAGGGCCACCGCCTCCACGCGGCGCGCGACGTCGGCCAGCACGGCCGGCGCGCTCTCGCGCAGGCGGGCCAGGTGCTCGCGCCCCCGCGCCTCGTCTCCGGCCGCCTCGGCCGCCAGCCGCGCCATCTCCGCCTGGTCCCAGGCCGCCGGATCGGCGGGAACCACGACGGTCTCGAAGTTCACCACGCGCAGGGCGCCGTCCAGGCGCTCCCGTCCCGAGGCCGGCACGGCCACCGCGGCCAGGCACGGACCCTGGCCGGGGCCTTCGAGCGGGAGCACGGCGAAGGGAGCGGGCGCGAGCATGGCCGCCAGCGTGGCCAGGTCGTCCGCGGGCGCGAGGCCCAGGCGGACCTCGGTGAAGCGCAGGGGGGGCAGGGCGGCCACGGGGACCTCCGCCGCGCGCAGCCGCTCCGAGCGCTGACGCGCCTGCTCGGCGCGAGCCACGCGGTCCCGGGCCTCCGTCACCCGGCGCGCGGCCTCCTCGGTCTCCGCCTCCAGCGGGTGCAGCTTTCCCTCCAGGCGCTGGCGCTCCTGCTCGAAGTCCGTGGCCGCGGACTCCAGCCTCCCCGTCGGCTCCGGCAGCGGCAGCTCGAGGCGCTCGGCCACCCGCCGCACGCGGCGCTCCAGGTCGCGGAACGCGGCCAGGAGCTCGCGCGTTCCGGGCGGGCTGGCGTCGGCCGCGATCTTCCCGTGGGCGATGTCCACGAGGTGGAGGAGGCCCTCGGCGGCGATGCGCCGGGTGACCGCGCCCGCGTCGCGCCCCGGCACCTGGACCTGCAGGTGGACCATGGGTACGGGGCGCAGCATGGTCAGGCCACCATGGCCGTGGCCGCCAGCAGGCGGTCGAGGACGGCGGCCGCGTGCGGCGCGCGCGCGTGCTCGACGAAGGCGGCGAGCGCCCGCACCTCCTCCTCGCGCAGGAGGAGGAAGGCAACCGCCGGCCCCAGCGAGAAGGGGGCCCGCATCATGGCCCGCGCGCAGGCACGGCGCCGGTTCCGCCGCAGCGCCGACTGCAGGGCGTCCCAGTCCGCGACGGGGCCGACGGCCCGGGCGAGGGCGGCGGGCAGGCGGACGGCGAGGGGACCGGCCGTCGGCGTCCATTCCGCGAGGCGCTCGACGGCGGCGCGCCCGATCTCGCCCTGGAGCAGCGCGGTGGCCGCCGCCACCAGGGACGGGGCCAGGCCGTACCAGGCCTCCGCGCGCCGCACCACGTCGAGGTCCCTCTCGCGTACGAGGGCCACGGCGAGCGCGGCCGCGTCCCCGTCCCGGCGCGGCAGGCGCCGCGCCTCCTCCAGCAGCCGTCGCGACGCCCAGCGGTCCAGGGCCACCTCCGCCGCCAGCGGGTCGTCCTCGTGGGCGCGGAGGATGGAATCCGCCGCCTCCCCGTAGGGCGAGCCGCGGAGCGCGGCCGCCAGCTCGCGCAGGGACGACGCCTCCCGCAGCGTGTCGCGGCGCAGGGTCTCCAGGCCACGGAGGTCGCGCCACGGCGCCCGCCAGCGCTCGAAGGGGAGCCGGCGCGACAGCCCGCGCCAGGCCAGCTTCAGGTTCTCCACCTCGTGTAGACCGAGCAGGGCGCGGAGGAGGTCGTGGCCGGCGGGAAGGCACTTGAGCAGGGCCGCGTAGTCGGAGACCAGCCGCGCGAAGACGGCGGCGCAGGCCTGGGCGGGAGGCCCCGGCGCCAGCCCCACCACGGCCAGGGTGGGCAGCACGGCGCCGGGGGCCACCCCCGCGCGCAGGGTGACCGCGTCCTCCGGGCCGAGCAGCCGGGAATGGCGCGCCCGCACGCGCCCATAGGCGTAGGCGAACGCGGGCGGCCCTCTCACCGCGCGCCCTCGGAGGGCGCGCCTCCCACGATGTCCACGAAGGTGGCCACCGCGCGCTCGAACACCTGCTCGGCGGCGCGCTCGCGCTCGGAGAGCCACGCCTGGCGCCGGCGCGTCCGCTCCTCCACTGCCCGCCCGGTCTCCGCTTCGATGGCCTCCAGCTCGCGGCGCAGGCCGGCTTCCGCCGCCTCCCGCCGCGCCTGGCGCTGACCGTCCCGCTGCGTCTCCGCCGCCTGGAGCTGCGCGCGCGCCTCCGCCTCCGCGGCGGAGACGCGGGCGCGTGCTTCTTCGTCCGCGCGGACGATGGCCACGAGCTCGCCGCTCATGGCGCGGGCTCGCCCGCCTCCAGGTGGGGACGGTGCAGGAGCACCGGCCGGTGCGCGCCCCGCACGACCTTGTCCGCCACGCTGCCCAGGGCGGCCCGCGCCACCGCCGAGCGCCCGTGCGTCGCGATGGCGACGAGGTCGGCATCGAGGTCGCGCGCGGTGTCGAGTATGCAGGCCGCGACGTGGTCCGCGGACGCCACCCGCACGCGTACGTCGAAGCCGCGGCTCCGCAGCGGCTCGGCCGCGCGCTCGAGCTGGCGGGCGGCCTCGCCTTCCCGCTCCGCCTGGCCCGGCACCCCCATCCCCAGGTCGGTGGGACGCAGCGTCCAGGCCACGGGCTCGACGACCGTGAGCAGCGTCAGTTGCGCCCCGGGCTGCGCCACGCGGGTGGCGGGGCCGAGGACGGAGTCCGCGAAGGCCGAGCCGTCCACCGCCACCAGCACGCGGTGGAAGGCGGGCGCGGGCGCGCCTTCCTCGGGACGGAGGAGGAGGAGCGGGGCCGGGCTGCCGTGCGCCAGCTCGTCGGCCACGCTGCCCAGCCACAGCCGCTCGAGGCCGCCCCGGCCATGGGTGGTCATGACCACGAGCTGCGCCTCGCTGCGCCGGGCCTCGGCGGCGAGGGCGGGAGCCACGCGGCCCTCGAGGATGACGGCCTCCACCGGCGTCCCCTCGACGAGGCGCCGCGACTGCTGCATGTACGCGCGCTCGTGCTCGCGCCGCTGCGACCGGAGGTGCTCGTCGATCACCGCGAGCCCTTCCACGTAGATCGGCTCGGGGACCAGGGCGCTGTGCACGTGCACCAGGCGCACCGGCGCGTCCCATCGCCGCGCCAGGGCGCAGGCCACCGGCACCGCCCGTTCCGCGAGCGGCGATCCGTCGAGCGGCACCAGGACCGGCCCCGTGTCCTTCATGGTCGCCTCGCCCGCGGGCGGACCGATGCCCGCCGCCGCCAGGTGGTGCAACGCCGGTGCCATGCGCAAGCCTCGGCGGACGAAGGGCCCGGGAAGGGGGCGCGCAATTAACTCGCGCGCGGCGCGGCGGCGCGGAAACGGATGCGCGCGAGCCCCCGTCGGCGCGCGCGATTCCCGCCGCCCACGCGGGCAGGCTTCTTGCGGTCCAGGAGGCCGGGCGGCGGAGCGCCACGCATGATCGAGTACCGGAACCTCTACAAGAGCTACGACGTGCCCGTGCTCCTGGGAGCCAACCTGACCGTGGCCACGGGCGAGGTCGTCGCCATCGTGGGCGCCTCGGGCTGCGGGAAGAGCGTCTTCCTCAAGACCACCATCGGGCTCGTCGTGCCCGACCGTGGCGACGTGAGGATCGACGGGGAGTCCGTGTTCCGCTCCCCCCGCGCGGCGGTGGACCGGATGCTGAGGAAGATCGGCTACGTCTTCCAGTACTCGGCCCTGTTCGACTCCATGGACGTGCGCAGCAACGTCGCCTACGGCCTGCGGGACGAGGTGGCGCGGGACCTGGGCCCCCGCGAGGTGGAGCGGCGCGTGGTGCGGGCCATCGAAGAGGTGAACCTCGGCCGCCGGATCCTCGGCAAGCTCCCCGCCGAGCTCTCGGGCGGGATGCGGAAACGCGTGGGGCTCGCGCGCGCCATCGTGGGGCGGCCGGAGATCCTCCTCTTCGACGAGCCCGTGACCGGCCTCGATCCCGTGAACGCCGCCTCGGTGCAACGGCTGATCGGGAGCATCGCGCGCGGGCTGGGCGCCACCTCCATCATCGTCACCCACGACATCCGCGGCGCGCTGGAGATGTCGGACCGCATCGGGCTGCTGCACGAGGGGCGCTTCCGCTTCGCGGGCACCCCCGCGGAGTTCCGCGCGAGCGGCGACCGCGTGGTGCAGGCCTTCGCCGACCGTCGGGCGGCCGCGGTCCTGGCCTCGGAGATGGCGAGTGCTTGAGCCACGCCCGCGGGCGGGCCGCGCGCCCCGGAACGGGCCCGCGTCTCGCGTATGATCGCGCCCGCGGCGACCGGTGCGCGCCCGCTCGACGAGGAGGAGCGGTGGCCCAATCGTTGACGGCCGTTCCCCGGACCCCCGGCGGCGCCGGCGACGTGGCCCATGGCGTCTGGCGCCTGGCGGACCCCAAGATCACGCTGGCCTCGGTGGCCTCCATGATCCTGGGGGCGGCCGCGGCGGCGCGCGACGGCGGCATGGCCTGGGGCTGGCTGGCCCTCACCGTGCTCGGCATCTTCTTCATCGAGGTGGCGAAGAACGCCTCCGGCGAGGTGGTGGACTTCGACTCGGGCACCGACATGGCGGTGGCGGAGGAGGACCGCAGCCCCTTCTCCGGCGGCAAGCGCGTGATGGTGGACGGCCTGTTGACCCGCCGCCAGACGGCGGCGGTGGCGGCGCTGGCCTACGTGCTGGGCGCGGCGGTGGGCCTCGCCATCGCGCTCGCCCGCGAGCCGCGCGTCCTGTGGCTGGGCCTGGTGGGCGTGGGCGCCGCATTCTTCTACCACGCGCCCCCGCTGAAGCTCTCCTACCGTGGGCTCGGAGAGCTGGCCGTCTTCCTCTGCTACGGCCCCCTCATCGCGGGCGGCACCTACCTCGTCCAGCGCGGGACGGTCAGCCGGGAGCTGCTGCTGCTCGCGATGCCGTTGGGCATGCTGGTGGCGGCCTTCCTGTGGATCAACGAGTTCCCCGACTTCCGCGCCGACCGCGCCTCGGGCAAGAACACGCAGGTGGTGAGGCTGGGCCGCGCGCGGGCCAGCCGCGCCTTCGCCTTCCTGGTGGCGGCGGCCTACGCCGTGCTCCTGCTCGCGCCCCTCGCCGGGCTTCCCTACGCGGTGTGGCTGGGCCTGGCCGGCCTGCCCCCCGCCGTGGCCGCCGCGCGCGCGCTGGCCGCCCACCCCGAGCAGACGCCGCTGATCGTCCCCGCCCAGGCCCGCACGCTCCTCTCGTTCCTGCTCTACGCGTCGGGGGTCGGAGCGGGGCTGCTGGTGTCCTGAGGGCGAGGCCATGGCGCGCTACGCGGTGGCCGGCGTCAGCGGGAACACGGGGGGCGCCACCGCGCGCGCCCTGCTGGCCCGCGGCGCGCCCGTGCGCGTCGTGGTGCGCGACCCGGTCAAGGGCGAGCCCTGGGAAGCGGCGGGGGCCGAGGTCGCGGTGGCCGACCTGGGCGATCCCGCGGCCCTGGCCGCGGCCCTCCGCGGCGTGACCGCGGCCTACGTCCTCAACCCGCCCGCCTACGCGCTGCCCGACCTCTTCGCCCGCGCCGAGCAGCTCGCGGAGAGCATCCTGCAGGCGGCGCGCGCGGCGGGCCGGCCGCGGCTGGTCGTGCTGTCGTCGATCGGCGCCCACCTCCCGGCGGGAACCGGGAACATCCTCACCAACCGCGCGTTCGAGCGCGTGCTGGGCCCGCCGGAGCGCGCGTCCACCTTCCTCCGGCCCGCCTACTTCATGGAGAACTGGGCCTGGGTGGCGCCGGTGGCGGCGGAGCAGGGCGTGCTCCCGAGCTTCCTGGCCCCGCTGGACCGCGCGATCCCGATGGTGTCGGTGGCGGACGTCGGCGAGGCGGCCGCGCAGGCCCTGCTCGACGAGGACGGGGCGGGGACGGTCATCGAGCTCGCGGGTCCCCGGTCGTACTCGCCCGCCGCCGCCGCCGCCGCCTTCGCCGCCGCGCTGGGCCGGCCGGTGACGGCGGTGGCGGTCCCCGAGGAGGGCTGGCCGGCCGCCCTCGCGTCCTCCGGGTTCAGCGCACGCACGATCGCATCCTGGCAAGAGCTCTTCCGCGCGTTCAACACGGGCGCCATCGACTTCGAGCGGCGTGGAGGCGAGCCCGCGCGCGGTGGCACGCCCCTCGAGGACGCGATCGCCGCCGTCGTGCGCGGCCGTTGAGGCCCGGCCTCGGGGCGGTGGTCCGGCGGGCGGCGCAGGTCTCGCGCGTCGCCCTGGGCCAGGTCGTCGTGCCCTGGCTGCGGCGCGACCCCGCGTCCACGGGGGCGCAGCGCGCGCAGCAGGCCCTGGAGGCGCTCGGGGGGACCTGGGTCAAGCTCGGCCAGGCCCTGGCCCTGCGCTTCGACCTGCTTCCCGCCGACTACTGCCTCGGGTTCTTCCAGCTCCTCAACCAGGTCCGGCCGTTCCCGGCCGACGCGGTGCGCCGCACGCTGGAGGCGGAGCTGGGCCGTCCGGTGGAGGCGTGCTTCCGCTCCTTCGCGTGGGAGCCCCTGGCCGCGGCCTCCATAGGCCAGGTCCACCGCGCCGTCCTGCCCGACGGCACCGAGGTGGCGGTCAAGGTCCAGCGCCCGGACGTGCGCGAGCTCGTGCGCGCGGACCTGCGCCTCATGCGGTGGGCGGCGACCCTCCTGGACGCCTCCTGGCTCCTGGGCCCCACCGACGCCCGGGCCCTGGTGGCGGAGTTCTCGCGGTGGACGGAGGAGGAGCTCGACTACCGCACCGAGGCGCGCCACGCGGCGGCCCTGCGCGCCAACGCGGGCGGCGACGCCCTGGAGAGGAACCCCCGCGTGGTGGCCAGCCACACCACGTCGCGCGTGCTGACCCTCGAGTACCTCGGAGGCGTCCCCGTGATCGAGATCGTGGCCGCCATCCGCCGGGGCGACGAGGAGTTCCTCGCCGCGCTCCGCGCGCGGGGCCACGACCGCCGGCGCATCGCCAGCCACATCGTGTGGAACGCCCTCAACCAGATCTACCGCTTCGGGTACTTCCACGCCGATCCGCACCCCGCCAACCTCATCGTCCTCGAGGGCGACGCCATCGGGTACGTGGACTTCGGCATCGTGGGCCGGCTGGACGACCGGACCACCTCCTCCCTGCGCTACTTCGCGCAGAGCCTCTTCGCCGGCCACGTGGGCAACGCGGTGGACGAGTTCATGCGCTTCCTGGCCCCCTCCCCGCGCACCGACCCCGAGGCCGCCCGCCGCGACCTCCTCGAGTGCATGACGCGGTACCTGGAGAGCGCGCGCGTGGCGCCACAGGACGTGGCCTGGTCGGAGGAGGTCTTCGAGATCGAGATGCTCGGCCTGGTGCGCCGGCATGCGATGGCCATCGCCCCCGACGCCGCCCGCTACCTGAAGGCGGTGCTCACGGCCGAGGCCACGGTGAAGGAGCTCGACCCGGAGTTCGACCTGCGGGGCCACGAGAACCGGTTCTTCGGCCGCCTGATGCTCCTGGAGGCGCGGGAGAGCGTGAACGTCCGGCGCGTGGGCCAGTGGATCCTCGACGCCCGCTGGCGGGTGGAGCGGCTGCTGGAGTCGGTCGAGCGCCTGGGCGAGGCCCCGCGCCACGTCCTCCCCCTGGCGCGGGCCGTGCGTCGGCGCGTGCAGTTCCTGTCGCTGCTCACGATCTTCGGCTGGCTGGCCGTCCTGGTGGCGCTGTGGACGGGGCCTCCCGAGGGACCGCTGGTGCTCGGGCAGCCGCTGCGCCAGGTCGCCCTCGGGGGGGTGCTGGCCAGCCTCGTGCTGCTCGCCTTCTCCGTCCGGCAGGTCCGGCGCCTGCCCTCGGGATCGGAGCCGGCCCACGTGAGCCAGTACCCCCGGCGCGTGCGCTGAGGAGGGCTCTCGTGCGCGCCGCCCGGGGAGGCCCGCCCGCGCCGCCCGGTCAGTACGGGACGCGGCCGCGGCGCGCCGGCTGGTAGAACTCCTGCTCGAAGACGCGGCCCGCGCGCACGAAGTAGGACCACAGGGCGGCCGGCGCTCCCGCGAGGGAGTAGAGGGAGCCCTTGCCCGCCAGCTCGGCCTCGCGCAGCAGCCGCTGGGCCGCCTCGGGCAGGAAGGCGCCGGGCAGGGGCCATCGCACGAGCTCCTCCCACAGGCCGCCCAGGGCCTGGCGCCGAGCCCATTCGCGCTTCTCGTCCTCGTTAGGCCCCGCGCTCCAGTCGCGGCGCCGCTGCTGCTCGCGACGCGCCCAGGCCTCGACCTCCTCGGTCGTGGGCGGCAGGCGCGAGTCCGAGAGCCCGAGCCGCGCGCGGCGGCGATCGCCGCGCGCCCATTCGCGCTTCTCCTCCTCGGTGGGCCCGCTCAGCCACGCCTCCCGCCGCTTGCGCTCGCGCTCGGCCCACGCCTCCGCCTCCTCGGCCGTGGGGCCGAGGCGCGACTCCGCGAGGCCGAGGGCCGCGCGCCAGCGCTGGCCGCGCGCCCATTCCTGCCTCTCCTCGCCGGAGGGGCCGCCCAGCCATGCCGCGCGCCGCGCGCGCTCGCGGGCCGCCCACGCCTCCACTTCCTCGGGCCCCGGCTCCGCGGAGCGGGTCCGCGGATCGATCAACGGCTCTGGCTGCACGCGCGCCTCCCTTCCGCGACAGTTAGCACGAACGCGCTCGCGGCGGCAAGCGGGAAGTCGTCCGGGCGCGTGCCGGGCGAGGGGGCCTCCCGCGCGCGAGCCATCCGCGCCGGGCGAGCGCCGCCATCACCCGGCGCGCCCCCGTCTCGGCGGAGGCCTGGCCGTCGACCACCACCTCCGGGCGCCGCGGCTCCTCGTAGGGCTCCTGCAGGCCCGGGACGGCGTGGGCGCGGCCCTCGCGGCCCGCGCGGTAGATGCCCTTGGGGTCCCGCGCCATGCAGACCTCGAGAGGCGTGTCCACGAAGACCTCGAGGAAGCGGGGAATGCGGTCCCGCGCCGCGTCGCGGTGCCGGCGGCGCGGCGCGGTGGCGTCCACGACCACGGGCACCCCGCGCTCCGCCAGCAGCCCCGCCGCCCACCCCAGCGCGCGATAGAACAGGTCCCGCTCCGCGCGGCCGTAGCCCGGCTGCGGTGTGAGCACGCGCCGGACGGCGTCGGACTCCAGCACCTCCGCCTCCACGCCGCGCGCGGCCAGGGCCGCGGCCAGCGCGCGCGCCACCGTCGACTTGCCG